>JAQSWN010000374.1 GCA_029266615.1 Polyangiaceae bacterium | reverse complement strand
TATGCGCTGCTAGTGGTTCAGAACGCTCAGGTGGCCTTCTTCGGCGGCTCCTTGGGCTTGGCGGCTTCCGCGTTCTCGGCGGCGCGCTTCTGGTCCCAGAGAGCGTTCTTCTTGGCGGCGCGTTCGCGCTTACGACGTGCGGTGCGGGGGTCTTGCGGGCTTCCCATGGTGGCGCGCTTCCTAGCAGCTTTCCGGCGCCGTGGAAGCACAAATGCGGCCGCATGACCTGGAATTTAGCGACACCTTGCCTCGGGGCGAAACGCATGCACCCGCGCTCGCCCCGACTGCGGGGTCCTCGGTCAGCCGGTCTTGTCGGCGTGCTTTTCGAGAAGCTGGGCGAGGCGAGGGGCGGCCGCCTCCACTTGACCCTTGGCGAGGGGGCGGAGTTTTTCGTAGGCCTTCTTCAGCATGCCGTCGGCGCGCTGTGCCTTGCGGTCGGTGACGCCGAGCAGGGCGTCGGCCACGCGACCCTTATTTTCAATGAGGTAGGCGCCGGCCGGGCGGCTTTTCTGCTTGGCCTCTTGATAGAGAGGGTCCATGGAGTCCAGGAAGTCATCTAGCAGCCCGGTGACGACATCCCTCACGAACCCCGGCCGCACACCCTGAACGACTTTGTAGCCGCCCTTGATGGCCATGCCGGTCAGGCCCCCTTTATCGGCCACTTCGGCGTCCAGCACCTTCATGGCGTCCTCGATCACTTGCTGGCGCTTTTCACCCGATCCCAGTTGCTCTTTCAAACTCGACATGGCTTTTAGGCTCCGTTTCGAGGCGCCTTATACAGGTTGTGGCCGCCGCAGGCGACTCGAAGGCGACGCATTGCCGAGAGCGCGTGGCTTCGAAGCCTCTTGGCCCTGCCCGCGCCCCGGTAGTACAAACCCTGAAGAGACCGCCGCAGGAATGCTTGGCCGCCGCGCGGCCGCGTCTCGCGAAACCGCCTGATGACGGAAGACCTCAAGCAAGGATCGAAGCTCGGTGACAACGAGCTCATGCTCAGGATCGGGCGTGGCGGTATGGCGACGGTCTGGGTTGCTCGTGAGCGAGCCAAGGACCCCAAGGACGACCGTCTCGTCGCCGTGAAGGCGATGCTGAACGAGCTCGCGGACGAGACCGAGTTCGTCACCATGTTCCTCGACGAAGTGCGGCTCGTGCGCGCCATCAAGCACCCGAACGTCGTGGAAATTTACGACGTCGGCGACGCCGAAGGCGTCATGTGGATGAGCATGGAGTGGGTGGAGGGTGAGTCGCTCCATACGGTGATCGCGGAAGCGGGCAAGCGCCGGGCGATCCCCCCCGAGCTGGCGGTGAAGATCATCGCCGACGCGGCTTCCGGTCTGCACGCCGCGCACGAGCTGCGCGACTTGGACGGCAGCCTGCGCGGGGTCGTGCACCGCGACGTGTCTCCGCACAACATCCTCATCGGTACGAACGGCATGGTGAAGCTGGTGGACTTCGGCGTCGCCAAGGCCGTCGGTCGCATCAGCGAGGCAACGCGCGCCGGGCAGCTGAAAGGCAAGTTCGGCTACATGTCGCCCGAGCAAGCGCTGGGCAAGCACGTGGACCGACGTAGCGATATCTTCTCGCTGGGCATCGTGCTGTTCGAGCTCACGACGAGCCGTCGCTTGTTCCGCGGGGAGCACGACATCGACACTCTGAAGCTCGTGATCGGCGGGCCCATCCCCCGGCCGACCAACATCGACCCCAAGTACCCACCGGGTCTCGAGCGCATCGTGCTCAAGGCGCTGGATCGCAACCCAGACGCCCGCTTTCAAACCGCGCAGGAGCTGGCCGAGGATCTGCGCGGTTACCTGAAGTCGGAGCGCGTGGTGGTCGCACAGAGCGCGCTCTCCGGGCTGATGAAGCGCGTGCTCGGCGAGCGCATCGAGCAACGGCGTAAGGCCGTGCGCTCGGCGCTCAAAGCGCTCGGGAGCGGGCAAGCGCCACCGAGCGACTTGCTCTCCGGGGAGCTTGCTTTCACGCCGACGGGCAAAGATCGAATCACGGTGAGCGGCGTCTCTTCGGTGAGCTCAGTGACGGGCAGTAACCTCTCGGGCATCTCGCAGCCGACGTCGCCCAGCACCGTCGGCCGGCCCAGCTCGAGCTTTTCCGGGCTGCGCCACGATGCGCAGCAGCACGTACAGAGGCTGAGCATCGGGAGCATGGTCGGCTACGCGATCGGAGCCCTGGGCCTGCTGGTCGCCCTGTTCGTGCTGCTGTTCATGCGACGCTGAATCGAAGCGGGACCCCGCCGCGCGGCGTGAGCCAGGGACGCGATGAAGCGTGTAGGAGGCGGGCCGACCCGGCCTTGGACCCCTCCGTCAGGTCGCGCGTCGTGCGGGGAGACGGCCCGGGGGAAGTAGTGCTAGATCCCGAGCAACCGAGCCTGCAGCCCATGGGAAAGATTCTCGTCGTCGATGATCAGCGCAATATGCGCACCACGCTAGCGATGATGCTGCGCGGGCAGGGCTACGAGGTAGACGAGGCGGCCGACGGCGCGCAAGGGCGCGAGCTGGGCGCGACGGGCGCGTTCGACGTGGTCCTCACGGATCTGCGCATGGGGGAGTACGACGGCATCGAGGTGCTGCGCGCCACCAAGGAAGCGCAGCCGATGACCGAGGTCATCGTGATGACGGCTTACGGCACGATCGAGAGCGCAGTAGAGGCGATGCGCGTCGGCGCGTTCGACTACATCCAGAAGCCGTTCACCGAGCAAGAGCTGATCGTCAAGGTTGGCAAGGCGATGGAGAGCCGCAAGCTGCAAGGCCAGGTTCAGGCCTTCGCGCGCGAGTTCAAAGAGCGCTACCACCTGGAGAACATCGTCGGGCGCTCGCAGCCAATCCGAGACGTGCTGACGCGCGTGGTGAAGATCTCGCCGACGGACGCGATCGTGCTCATCACCGGTGAGTCCGGCACCGGCAAGGAGCTCATCGCGCGGGCCGTGCATGCCAACAGCAAGCGCGCTCATCGCCCGTTCGTCACCGTCAACTGCGCTGCCATCAGCGAGACGCTGCTAGAGAGCGAGCTATTCGGTCACGCCCGCGGGGCTTTCACCGGCGCCATCTCCGCCCGCAAGGGTCTGTTCGAAGAGGCCGACGGCGGCACCTTCTTCTTCGACGAGATCGCGGAGACGACCCCCGCCTTCCAGGCGAAGCTGCTGCGCAGCATTCAAGAGGGAGAGATCCGCCGCGTCGGCGAGAACAAGCCGGTCAAAGTGGACATCCGCGTCGTTGCCGCCACCAACGTGGACCTGGCCCAAGCGGTGGAAGAGCGTCGCTTTCGTCAGGACCTGTACTACCGGCTAAACGTGGCCCGCTTTCACCTGCCACCGCTCCGGGAGCGCCGCGAAGACATCCCGCTGCTCATCGAGTTCTTCCTCGACAAGTACAACCGGAAGATGAACGCCCACGCTCGCCTCGCGGAGGGCGTGATGGAGAAGCTCATCTTGTACGATTACCCAGGCAACGTGCGGGAGGTGGAGAACATGGTCGAGCAGTCCGTGGCGCTCTGCTCGGGCGGCGTGGTCACCGCCGACGACATCCTCCCGCAGATGCCGAAGAAGTCCCGCGCCAGCGGCCGCACGCTGGCGGACATCGTGGACGACGCCGAGCGCGAGGCCCTGCAAATGGCACTGCGCGCCTCGGACGGAAGCCGCGAGCGCGCCGCGGAGGCGCTGGATATCAGCCCCACCACGCTGTGGCGGAAGATGACGCGGCTCGGCATTTCCTACGAATCTCGCTGAGGCCGGTTTCTGCTATGGGGAGCCGCCGTGCGCACCGAGCTCCTCGACTACGACCTGCCGGAAGAACTGATCGCCAAGCGGCCGCTCGACGAGCGGGACGCCAGCCGCTTGCTCGTCCTCGACCGAGGCGCGATCGAACATCGAAAAATTCGCGAGTTGCCTGAGCTCTTGCCCGAGGGCGCGCTGCTCGTCGTCAACGACAGCCGCGTCCGTCGAGCGCGCGTGTTCGGCACGCGCCGCCAGAGCGGCGGCAAGGTGGAGCTGCTTCTCCTGGGCCGGCGGCGGGAGCTCGAGGGGCAAGATGGCCGTGAGGTGTGGAACGCGCTCGGGCGCTCCAGCAAGCCGCTTCGCAGTGGCGTGGTGATCGAAGCAGGGCGACTCACGTGTGAGGTGCGCGAGCGCGAGGCTGACGGCACGGTGCTCGTTGCGGTTGCGGCGCCAGAGCCGGTGGAGGCGGTGTTGGCGACGGAAGGGCGAGTCCCGATCCCGCCGTATCTCGGTCGCGAAGACGACGCGGAAGACGTAACCCGCTACCAAACCGTTTACGCGGAGCGCGTCGGCTCCGTGGCGGCGCCCACCGCGGGTTTGCACCTCACCCCTGAGCTGCTCGCCCGCATCGAAGCGCGCGGCGTGGAGCTC
>JAQSWN010000373.1 GCA_029266615.1 Polyangiaceae bacterium | reverse complement strand
GTCGACAGCGCGTCGCCCACGACGTCGTCGGCGACGATCAGGAGTGGCTTGGGCGCTTTCGCCAGCTGCTCGAGTAGCGGGACGAGCTCCCACGTGGTGGACAGCTTCCGTTCACTGACCAAGACGTAAGCGTCTTCATAGCTCGTCTGGGCGCGTCTCGTGTCGGTGACGAAATAGGGCGACAAATAGCCAGCTTGC
Source organism: Polyangiaceae bacterium (assembly GCA_029266615.1). Taxonomy (GTDB): domain Bacteria; phylum Myxococcota_A; class Polyangia; order Polyangiales; family Polyangiaceae; genus PMG-095. Next base: position 4,196 of record JAQSWN010000373.1, on the reverse strand, counting down.
AGCTGCGTGCCTTCGAGGAGCTCGAGAGTCGTGTCCGACATGACCGATTCTTCGATGGTGATGACGCCGTCGGAACCGACGCGCTCCATGGCGTCAGCAAGCTTGTTCCCGATGTCGCTATCGTCGTTGGCGCTCATCGCGGCCAGAAACGCCATCTCGGTGCGCCCTCCCACCGGCTTTGCCATAGCCTCCAGCGCGACGACGACGACCGCGATCGCGCGATCGATGCCCCGCTTGAGGGCCATGGGATCATGCCCGGCCACCACCAAGCGCACACCATCACGATAAATCGCCTGCGCCAGTACGGTGGCGGTCGTGCAACCGTCGCCAGCGAGCGCGCTCGCTTCCGTGACCTCACGCATCATTCGGGCGCCCAGGTTCGCGACACGGTCGCGGAGGTGCACCGCGTCAGCCACCGTCGTACCGTCTTTAGTCACCGCTGGTGGCCCGGGGCTCGACTCGAGGCAGACGTTCTTGCCACCGGGGCCGAGAGTCACCTTCACGACGTTAGCGAGCGCGTCCACGCCGATGAGCAACTTGCCGCGGGCCGCAGCCGCATGGAATATCGTTTTGGCCGTCATCCGGTGGGTATGTCACGCAATGCGGCGCTGATCCCGATTCCTCTCGAGACGAATCCTACTCGTAGGAACTTGGGCGCGATCATGCTGAAGAGGGACGTTCATACTGGGAGTAACTCGCGCCGCGCGACCAGGTCGTGGCCGCACGGAGCGCGCCCGGCCCATCAATCTGACGTACTCTCTCTTTCAATTAGACGGATGCGCGCCCAAGACATGGATCACAAGGAGCTCTTGGAGCTGGATCCGGAAGCCGGCTTAATCCGCTTTGCCGGCCGCCGCGCGCTGCTGATCGACGCCGTGGCAATGGGGCTGCTGAGAAAGTATCTGGTGGAGAACTTCGGTCAAACGGCGGCAAGAACGGTTCTCACGCAGTTTGGCTTCGCTCATGGGTGGCGCATGGCCGAAGCCTTGCAAACGCAGCTGAAGTGGGACGCCGACAGCGATTGGCGCGACGCCAGCACCCGCATTCACGCGCTAGAAGGCCTGTTTCGAGTTGCTGCGGGTAGCGCGAGCCCCCTCTCCAAAGAGGGGCTGATGATCGAGTCGTCCTACGAGGCGGAGCAGCACCTGCTGCATTTCGGACGCGCTGACGAGGCCGCATGCTGGACCATCTCGGGGCTCATCAGCGGTTACCTCAGCCGGAGCTCCGGGAAAGAAACGTACGTCCTGGAGGATCGCTGTCTCGGAAAGGGCGACGTAGCTTGCCACCTGTTCGGAAGGACGCGCGAAGAATGGGGGAGCGACCGCTCGGAGGAGCTTCACTTCTTCGAGCCGCGCCGGCTGAAGGATTGCTTGGATGTATCTCTGCGTCGGGTGACGGAGACATTGAAGCTCGCGGAGCGCAAGCTGCGCGACCGTCGGCGCGCCCTGATCCGCGTAACCCGGGAGGTCGTCGAGCCGTACGGCATCGTCGCACGAAGCAGCGGGATGCAGCGCGTCGTAGACCTCGCGCGCCGTGTCGCCAAGGTCGACGCCACCGTGCTCATTACCGGCGAGAGCGGCAGCGGCAAAGAGCGGATCGCGCGGCTGGTGCACGAGGAGTCGACGCGCGCTACCGGACCGTTCGTCGCCGTGAATTGCGGCGCGATCGCGGAGACCTTACTCGAGGCGGAGCTTTTCGGACATGCGCGCGGGGCATTCACTGGCGCCTCGCAAGATCGGCCCGGTCTCTTCGAGGCCGCACAGAACGGCACGCTGCTGCTAGACGAGGTGGGAGAAGTCTCACCCGGCATGCAGGTGAAGCTGCTTCGAGTCTTGCAAGAGCGAGAGGTGCGACGCGTCGGCGAGAACAGGGTTCGGCGCATCGACGTGCGAGTGCTGGCGGCGACCAACCGCGACCTCGCGAACGCCGTTGCCGGGGGAACTTTTCGCACCGACCTCTACTACCGCCTCAAGGTCGTGGAGCTGCACGTGCCGCCGCTGCGAGAAAGGCGCGACGACGTGTTGCCCCTCGCGCGCGTGCTCTTGGGCGAGTCCGCGCTTCAGATGAAGCGCAGCGTGGTCGGCCTCGGCGCGGGAGCAGCGGACCAGCTGCTGCGCTACGATTGGCCCGGGAACGTCCGCGAGCTAGAGAACGCGATGGAGCGCGCGGTCGCGTTGTGCACGGGAAATCGTATCGAGGTCGAGGACCTGCCCGAGGACGTACGCCAGGCCCGACCCGCCACGACGGCGCAGCGCGGAGCCGTGCGCAGGCTCGCGGAGGTCGAGAAGGAATACATCATCTCTGCGCTGGAGGTGAGCTCTGGGAACCAGACGCGTACGGCAGAACTTTTGGGCATCGGCACGGCGACTCTTTACCGTAAGCTCAAGAGCTATGGCTTGATCGCCGACCGGAGCCCGCCTCAGCTACGGCTGCAGCTGAAGGGCGGGGTTCAGAGCTGAACGAGGCAGTGAGCGCGAGTCGAATGAAGTCAACCTTCGAGCTACCGCCGGGTTTCGTGAGCACCGCTCATCGCGCCATCGTCCATCACCTACAGGCGCGAGACGCTGCTTGCGATCTGGTCCCGTCCCCAGAAGCTCTCGCCGAGACGCTGCAAATCGCGCTATGGGCAAGCGTCCTTCGGGTGGAAGAGCGACCGGTCAAGTTCGTTATTAACCTGCGGCCGGGCGGCTCGACTCGCGCGATCCCTCTACGCAGCAGCATCCCGCTCAGCGCCCGCGAGCTCGCCGAGCTGTCTACCGCAACCCTGCCTGGAGTCTCGGCCGTGCATGTGGGGCGCGGGCCGCAGCGGCTGGAGATCTTGGGCATCGACGCGCTGCAGGTCGAGCCGTCCGCCGTGCAAATTGAAGTGCAAGGCGCGGCCACGGTAGCTATCAAGGCCGGCAACGCGACGATCGCTTTCATATCCGGCAGCGAAGCGGAAATTTTGGATTTGGAGGTGTACTCGAGGAGCCTGTTCGTGGACGCGCCATCGCCCGGCGAGGGCGACGGCGATGGCGACCTCGACCGCGAGCAGCGCTTCCGCGACATCGCGAGGACCATGCATGGGCAGGTTCGAGGAGGCACGCTGCTGGTTCTGAGCAGCCAGGCCGTGGGGCGCCCGCTCGGCGAGTTGAGCGACGTCTTGGAGGCGCATCACGAGCTGGCAAGGCCGTTCGACGGATTGCGCGAGATTGACGCTGAAGAGAGCGAGCTCCTCCGGTCGCTGCAAGCCGCGGCTTCGGGCAGCGAAGCGCGCGCCATCCTCCTACGCCTTCGCACCGCGGAGCTATCCCACTCCCAGTACCTGGCGGGCGTGGTGCGAACCACGGCGCTGGACGGCGCTGCGGTCGTCTCTTGCGACGGAGCGCTGCTCGCATTCGGCTGCAAAGTGCGCCTGACCAACACGCCGGAAATTCGACGTACACGCCCCACGGTCGCGCCGTCTCAGCAGGTAAAGCTCACAGACTTCGGTGGTACTCGTCACCAATCGGCAGCGCGCTTCGTCGGCCGGCATCCCGGTACGCGCGCGATCGTGTGCTCTCAAGACGGAACGGTATCCATCCTCAACCACGGCGGTCCCGACATCGTGAATTGTCTGGAGCACGCCGAGTGGACCTTCTAGTGCCTGCGCTGGCGTCACGTCGAGCGCCGTGGTGAGTCACGTGCGTGTCGGGTGCGGTATTTGCACCCGACGGCTGTATGGTAGACAGCTTGCTCGTTCCCGTTACCGCACCCCGCTCTTCCCCGCGAGCAACGCGGGCGACTCTGAATAAACTGCTCGTCGCTGCCCGCGATGAAAGCATAGCGCTGCATGAGGCGGTGCGTTACGTGGATGGGACCGAGGCGAGACGCTGGCTTCTCCAACTAGCCCTGCGACGCGACGCTGTTCAGCGCGACTTGGCCAACGACGTGGTCAATCTTGGCGGGGCGCCCGCACGCGCGCTCTCTTTTCGTGCGCGGTGGGGCTCGTGGCAACGCGCGGTCTCGCGCCTCCTCTTGGGCCCGCATCAGGGGGACGCGTACGACTGCTGCGCGCGAGCGGCGGCTCGGACGTCACGAGCGTACTCAGCGGCCGTCGACTCCACGTCGAAAGACGACGTCCGCCAGCGCCTCGAGCGCGAGCTCGTTGAAGTCGATCGGGAGTGTGATCAGCTCAGAAACCTACGTTGGGGTGCGCCCCTAGCGGCTCGTCCCTA
>JAQSWN010000163.1 GCA_029266615.1 Polyangiaceae bacterium | reverse complement strand
AATCGCCGCCGGAGAGGTTCTTGCTGATGAAATCGTAGTGGATCTTGTAGCGCGTGCTGTTTTGGAAATAGAGCGAGCCGTCGTACTGATCCAGAACCACCTTCGCCGAGCGCGCCCCGGGCAGGCTCGCGTCCAGCGGCGCCGACGCGAGCGCGTCGAAGTCCGCTTTGCATGGCACCGACGTTACCCCGTCCGGCGCGTCGTCGCCGGTCGCGCTTATCTCGCAGTCCTTTTCGACTACGGTCACGGGCGCGCTGCCTGCGCCGCCGCTGTCGCTCATCGGGGGCGATGAAGAAGAATCCTCTCCGCAGCCGATGCATGAGAGGAGAGCCAACGCGCCTGCAAGGGTTCGAAGTTGTCCCACGGTGTCTTTCAAGGAATCAGTCCAAACGATGGATGCGGCTGACACATTCGGCGCAGCCTACTGACAAGTGGCGTCGGAAGCGCAGGTCTTCCCGTCCGGGCAATCTTCGGCGGTCGTGCAAGAATCTACGCCCGGGGTGGTGAGGTAGCGCTCGACGAGCGCGGACACTTCGAGCTGGACTTTGCCGTGCTCCAGCTGGTGCGTGTCGACCGAGATGCGAGTCATCACGACGCTTGGGAAACCGGCCACGCCGAGCCCGATCAGCTCGGCGATCATTTCTTTGGAGATGGTGAGGGAGCCGGTGTCGGCCGCGTCGCACTCAATCAAGCCTTTGACGCCGCCGTGATGACTCAGGTCAATCTTGACGTGCATCAGCGAGCTTTTGGCATCAGGAGCTTCGTCCCACTCCAGGACGAAGGGCTTGTCCGGCGACAGCGCGAAGTCGGTCGTCTCGAGGATGATGGGATTGACGCCCGTCGTGGAAAGATCGAACGCTGGGTAGTCCGCCCCGGCCGCGTGAATCTCGATGACGTCCTCCGCGCCGAATGGCGGGTACGCCAAAACCGTACCCGCTGGCGGTTGGTACGAGGCGGCGATTTCCTTCAGTGCGATCTCGGCGCCACCGCTCTCGAGCTTCACCCCCGTCAGCGCGACGGCGCCCACCGAGTGGCCCTTCGGGTACGGGTGGCACTTGCCGTCCGCGCCGCACACGTCCGCGCCGCACGCTTCTTCACAGAACGGGGGCTTGGGCGTCTCCAGCCGGCAATCACCCTCCTTCGCCTTTTCCGTCCACACCAGATTCTCCGGCACGGGGCCGTCTGCTACCTGGCCGACGACGGAGGTCATGCCCTTGTCGACCTTCATCTGAATCGCGAAGGTTCCGACGACTTCCGTCGACCCGGACGCTCCCGCCGGGGCTTCCGACTTCTCACTGCCCGAACAGGCGGCCATGCCGAGCACGAGGGCTCCAGCAAACAGCGAGCCCACAAATTTACCAATTGGTTGCTGGATTGTCATCGGATCGTCGGCTTTTCAGCTTCGGGGCTCACTATCGAGCAGATCGATCAAAAGGCCGCGAAAAAAGTGGGGCGAGGGCGCTCTGGGGGCACGGCGGTTGCACCCACCGAGCCATGGCTCAACCGCTCGCCACGCCGTCTAACGACTCGCCCGAGGCGGTCGCCCATCTCGTGTCGCTACTGCGAGACTTCGATGCGGCGACGCTGGTCACGCGGTCGCGAGGCGGCAGTCTGCACGGGCGCCCCATGGCCGTCGCTCGTGTCGACGATAATGTCACGCTCTGGTTCATCACCAGCGTGGGGTCGGCGAAGGTCGAAGAAGTGGCCGAGGACGCGCGTTCGATGGTGACCTTGCAGAGCTCCTCGCGCTTCGTCTGTGTCAACGGCAACGCGGAGTTGGTGTTCGACCCCGAACAGATTCGCTCTGTTTGGAGGAACGACTACCAGGTTTGGTTTCAGAGCGAGCGCGACCCCGACATCGTGCTCGTACGGTTCACGTCGTTCGACGCCGAGTACTGGGACAACTCGGGCGCCCAGGGGCTCAAGTACGTGTTTCAGGCCGCCCGCGCTTACGTTTCCGGGCAGAAGCTCGACGAGTCGCCAGAGCTGAAGAACGACCTGGAGTCTCACGCCAAGTTACGCCTGTGGGATGCGGAGCCCAAGTGAGGTGTGACGTGACGGCACGGAGGTTGCTCTGCAGCGTGGCATGCCTAAGACGGTTCGCTTTTGCTCCGCTTTCAAACAGGTCCTGTTCGGGTTCTTCGGCGCCGCTACGCTGATGGTGACCGCGCCTGCATTCGCAGAGGGCCGGGGAAAGACTCACATCGCGGTGGACTTCGACTTCACCACCGCCATCGACGACAAAGCAACGGATTCAGGCGGCGGCGGGCAGCTGCGCCTCGGGCAGAAATACGACCTGTTGCTCGTGTCTTTGACTCCCGAGCTGGGCGCCGGCTACCACGGGTTCGGAGGCACCAGTGATGCCAAGCTGTACTCTGGCTTCATCGGCGGTCGCTTGGGCGTCGGCAAGATCATCGAGCCGTCGGTGTTCGGTCACGTGGGGCTGGGCCGGTTGGAGGGAGTCGTGCCCCGCACCGCGCCGATCCTGGATGCGGGCGTGGCGATCGACTTGACGCTGCTGCCGCTCATCGACCTCGGCCTCCATGGCGCCTACAACGTGATGATGCCCAAGGACGACGGCACCGCCCTCAAGTTCGTGACGTTGGGTGCGCACGCGGCGCTCGTTTTCTGAAAGCCCACTAACGACGGCCCTGAAGCGCTCCGCGTTTGCGCTTCAGGGCCTCGCTCGCTCGAGGGAGCGAGTCACGACAAGGAACGCTTCACGGCCTTGATCGTGTCGTGCGTGCGACGCTGCTCGGGCAGGATCGCGAACTCCACGAGCTGACGCGCGCTGGGCTCGAGGTTGTCGATGTCACGCAGGTAGTCGTCCCGGCCGTGGTCCTCGCCCTCCTCCAAGACGGCGATAGCGGCGCTCTCGCTGATCGCCGCGGCGCTGCGCTCGATCATACGTACCAGGGAGCCCCACGCGCCGGAGCTGTCCGCGGGCTCGCCCCCACGGCCCAAAATCGCCTCGGTGAGCAGTCGTGCGCGCTCTTCGTGGGACCGGGTGCACTGCACCAACGAGGGCCGAAATTCGCTCTGCTCCAGGCGCTCAAGCGCGAGGCGGTAGGTTTCGGCGGCCGAGAGCTCGCCGCGCAGAAACGAGTTGAGCTGGCTGATGGTGCCGGACTGGTCGTGGGAGATGTTTTGCATTTCTAACTCCTGGGTGTGACGCTCACGGGCTTCCGATACGTGAACGTCGAGTGAAGTGCACGAAGCGGACCACGGCTTCTGTGGCAATCCGACATGCCTCGCCGAGACAGGCTGCCACGGGGCGACGCGAGCCCTTTCCCCACTTCCGGTTGGCGGCGTCTTGGCACGCTGTCTGCTTAGATCCTCCAGTAAGGAGCCCAACGTGGAAACCAACACCTTCGACATCATCGGCATGGCAAAACGCGTGGACTCACAAGTGAAGCGCAAGCGCGCGGCGCGAATCCTGGGGGGCATCGGAGTCGCCGCGGCGGGACTGATGCGCGGCGGCGTGCTCGCTCCCGTACTCGTGCTTGGCGGGGCGGCGCTCTTCGTGCGCGGCGTCACCGACCGACCCCTCAAAGAGACGGCTTCGCGAATCGAGCGCTGGCTCGCCCGCACGCCCACCCACCGCTTCGGCGAAGGTAACCGGGACCTCGTGGACGAAGCGTCCTGGCAGTCCTTTCCGGCCAGCGACCCACCGGCTACCGGCGCGCTCGGGGTGCGCTGAGCCGGGGGCTCATCGCCCCGTCTGAAACTCGGACGTTACTTGATTGGGAGGCGTTTCCGCCGGAGCCACGGGCTTCGGCGGACGCAGCCGTTGCTGCTTTTGATCATACCAAGTACCGCGCGCCATCATCAGTCGACCATCGCTGCGGTAGAAGGTATGCCACGGGGCAAATTGGCTCTCTGGCGGAGGCGTGACCCAACCTCCTCGCCTCCAAACGAAGCCCTGCCCATGAAACACCCACTCCCCGTCGACCCAGACGACAGCATCGCTCGGACGGGGGGGTATGGTTTCCGCGAGCGCCGCCGGGGGCGGATACGGCACTTCTCGGTAGGTAACGAGCGGATGGTCCGTCGTCGACGGGCGAGGCAGGAATCGCGATGGCGCCAGCTTGCTTGGAAGGGCGGGCGCACTTTTCGTGCTGCTGCTCGCCGGCTTGGCGCTCGGTTGCACGCGCGCTCCTTCGCAGCGCTTCAACCTCGACAGCCTCAAGGTGACCGGCAACTCCCAGCTGGACGACGCCGAGATCGAAGAACGGATCGCATCCCGCGAGACGCCGCGGTTCCTCGGTCTGTTTCCGGGCGTGATGTACGACTACGAGGTGTTCAACCGCTTCGTGCTCGAGCGGGACTTGCAACGCATCGAACGGTTTTACCGGAGCCGCGGCTACTACGAGGCTCACGCTCGCGCCGCTCATGTATACCCCAAGGGTAACAAGGTGCGGGTGGAGATCGTCGTGGAGGAGGGCAGGCCGGTGCTCCTCCGACGCGTCGACGTGCACGGTCTGGAGAAGCTGCCCCCGGAGCTCCGCGCCGACGCCAGAAGTGCCGTCTTGAGCGAGATGCCGCTGAACGAGCCGCTCGAAGAGGAAAAGCTCGACATTTCTTCCAAGGCTCTCGCGCGCATGCTGGGCGACAACGGCTACGCGCAAGCCGTCGTACAAAAGAGCGCAGACGTCAACCTGCCGAAGCGCACGGCCGCCGCCGGCTTCTGGGTCACGGCCGGCGAGCCCTCCGAGCTCGGTGAGGTCACGCTGCAGGGCTTGAAAGACTTGCCCGAGCTGAAAGTGCGTCGCGCGCTGAGCCTCGAGCCGGGTATGCCCTATTCGCAGTCAGACTTGGACGAAGCGAAGCGCGCCGCGCTCGATCTGGGCGTTTTCGCGTCCGTCGACATCGAACCGCAGGTGGACAAGGCGACCCCAGGGCCGAACGGTAAGCCGCGCATTCCGATCCTGGTCAAGCTCGAGAAGGCCAAGCTGCGCAGCATTCACGTCGGCGGCGGCGCGCTCGTGGATCAGTTGCAGACCGACCTGCATTTGACGTTCGGTTGGGAGAACCAGAGCTTCCTCGGTGGCATGCGCAAGCTGCAGTTTACGGTGCAGCCCGGCGTCGTCTTCTACCCCACTCGCTTTCCGACCTTTCAGGCGCCGACCAAGCTGCTGCCGAAGGCGACATTTCGTACGGAATTCCGCCAACCGGGGTTCATCACCGGTCGTACGAACTTGGTGCTTCGCGGCCAGGTGAGAGCCGGTCCCGTGCTGTGGCCGGGCGAGCCGAGCGAGCAAGTTCCGATCGTCGGCTACTTCGACAACCGCGTCTCCGCGGGGCTCGAGCGCACTTGGCGGCGTTTGTACACCTACCTTTCCCACAACGTGCAGGTGAACGTCCCGTTTTACTATTACAAGCCGCCCCAATCGGCGGATTGCGGCCAACCGCCTTCACAGCGACCGACCGACCTGAACTGCGATCCCACACTTGGCCCGGTTTGGGCGTCCTACCCGGCGCTGATGACGAATTTCGATCTGCGGGACGATCCCATCCACCCGCACAAGGGTGTTTACCTCGGCAACCAAATCGAAGTCGCAGGTCTGGGCGGTGACGCGCGAGACCTCAAGCTGCAGCCGGAGGTGCGCGCGTACGTACCAGTGAGCAAGCGGGTGACGTTGGCGTCGCGCGTCGGCATCGGCCTCCTCTTCGCCCAAAACTACGGGAAAACGGTGGAGACCAATAGCCTCAGTCGTCAACCTCCGGCGGGCACCAGCACCGATGAGTGGATCCACGACATTCAGCTGATGTTCATGCGCGGCCTGTTCGCTGGCGGTTCCGGGTCCAACCGCGGTTATGCTCTGCGCGAGATCGGGCCCCACGGCACGGTGCCTTTCTACAATTACGGGCAAACCACCGCGAGGTGCGGGGCGCCGGACGCGGACCCGAGCGTTTGCGCACTGCCGCTCGGCGGGTTCACGCTGTGGGAGGCGAGCGTGGAGCTGCGTTTCCCGCTCTTCGGTGACTTGGCCGGTACCCTCTTCGTGGACGCGGCGGACGTCTCCGCGCGGCGCCTCGATTTTCGGCTCCGGCCGCATCTGAGCGCCGGCTTCGGCTTCCGCTACGACACGCCCGTGGGCCCGATTCGTCTGGATCTCGGTTATCGCATCCCCGGCCTGCAGGCGCCCGCTAACGCGCAAGACGAGCGCCCTCCGAGGGAGGGCCCGTTCGGCTTGCCCATCGCGCTTTCGTTCGGGATTGGAGAGTCGTACTGATGGCTCGGAGCAAGCTGCACCGCCTGTGGCGCTGGCCGTTGTACCTCGTGCTCGGCCTTCTCGCGCTCATCTCGCTCGTGCTTTTCGTCGGCCTGCGCACGTCCTTGGTGCGCGAGCAGGCGCGAACGCAGGTCAACGGCGTTTTGGCAGAGCTCTTTCAGGGCAAGCTCGTCATCGACCGGATCGGCAGCGTCGGGCTCTGGGGGGCTTCGGGCGTCGACGCTCGGGTCTTCGATCCGAACGGCGCGCAGGTGATGCGCGCGCAAGGGCTGAGCGCCGATCTTTCGGTGCCGCAGCTCGTCTGGCAATTCGTCACCAACGCCGACCGGCCCGAGCTCTACGTCACGCGCGTGCACGTCGATCACGTGGACGTCACGCTCCGCGAGGACGAAGAGCTGGGCGTTACCTTGGCGAGCACGTTCTTGCCGCGCGACCCGACCGCGCCGGAGCCTCCGACTCCTCCCGGCGACGGCGTCCGCTTGCACCTTCAGAACATCACGTTCGGCAGCGTGTGGGCCCACGGGCGCGCCTCGGGCTCGCCGGATCTGGACGCGGAGCTGCATGACTTGAAGGCGAGCCTCGCTCAATCGCCGGTCGACGGACTGACCCTGGATCTAGACGAGGTGCGGCTCGTCTCTCGCGGGTTGCCGACCGGAGCGGATCCAAGCGGTCGGGTGACGGGGCTCATTCAGGCTCCCGCCGACGAGACCGCGCCCTTGCGCCTGGAGGTGACGCTCGACGGGCAGGCTGCGGGCTCACCACTCGCGTTGGAGGCGAGCTGGGTCGGGGACGACGTGCACGCCCTCGTTTATGCGACGCACGTACCGGCTGCGTTCATCAATGAGCAAGCGCCCGGCCTGGCCTTGGAAGGGGACGTGACTTTGATGGCGGACGTGGACGGTCCGCTTCCCCAGCTAGACTTTTTAGTCGACGTGGACGCGAGCGCCGCTCACGTAACGGCCGCTGGGTATGCGGTCGTTGCGGAAGGCATGGAGCTCGGCGCCACCGTGCAAACGACTCGGGTGGACGTCGCGCGGGCGGTGGCAGACGGCCCAAGCACGGATATCTCGCTGCAAGCCAATGTCTTGTTGCTCGAGGAACAAGACGACCACTTCGTGGGAGCGTACCGCGTGGACGTGGAACCGGGCCGGGTGCTGGCAGAAGCGACGCCTGCGCTGTGGCTCACCGGCCGCGCCGCGCTCGACACCGAAGGCAGTGTCGCGACCACGGGCAAGCTGGGGGCCGAAGAAGCGGGCGCAGCGGTGTTGGGCAGTTACCGCGTCGCGCTTCCGAAAGGAGGGGAGGGACGCATCGCCGCGACCTTGGAAGCGCGTTTGGACGATCCGGCACGCGTGGCTCGGCTCGGCGTGCACGTTTCCGGTACGGCCGGGGTGAGCGGCGAGATGCACCTCGACTCGGGGGCGATCACGGCGAAGGCCTCCGCGAGCTTGCACCGCGTCGATCAAGCGCAAATCCAACTTCGTCACGTGGAGCTCCGGGCCGACGCCTCGGGCACGTTGGACGCGCCGCGCGCGCACGCGGCCGTCACCGTGGACGCGCTGTCCGGGCGCGCTCACGCGGACTTGGAGTATGGGCCGCAAGGCGAGCGCCTGGAGCTGTTCGTTGCCGACATCGACTTGATCCGCCTCGCGAACATGTTGGAGCTCGAAGTTCCGGTGCGGCAGGGGTTGCTGAACCTGGACGCGAAGTTGACGCGCCGCGCGCCGGCTCGCGTGTACGAGCTGGACGCGACGGGTAAAATGGAGTTCGGCAAGCTCGGCAGCGTGAGCCTAATCGCCAAGCAGCTCGAGGTACCGCAGAGCGCGCCGAACCTCGCGCGGCTCGGCACGCTCAAAGGTGAGCTCTCCGCCCGAGGCAAGGTGGACCTGGACCAGCTCACGCCCCTCCTCGCCGAGGTCGGCGCGCCGCTCGAAAGGGTCGGCGGTAAGCTGCGCTTCGAGGTTGCGGCGAAGCATCTGCCGAATGATCCTCGAGGCCTGGAGCTGTCGGCCATGGTGGATACGAACGCGTTCCGCATGGTGGAGAAGCGACAGACGCCAAACGAAGTCAACACCACAACCGATGCGATGGCCGTGCAGCCGCTGGCGATCGAGGGCATCGACCTGCACTTTGCGGCTCGCACTTGGCCGAGCAGCGGCGAGCTCGTCGCGACCGCAATCTTCCGCGATCCGGGCGGCACCCTCCTCGAAACTCAGGCGGAGGTACAGCTGGCGGAGCTCTGGCCGAACGGGCTGACCGACGTGGCGGCGCTCTCTCGCGCTCCGCTGCGGGCGACTTTCGAGGTGCCGAAGCGCCGGATCCAGCGCCTGCCCGGGCTGGTGCGACCCGCCGCGCTGCTCGGCCAAGGCTCGCTTTCAGGGTCGCTCGAGGGCAGTGTCGTCGACCCCCGGGTGAAGGCGCACGTCGCGCTCACCAACTTGCGCGCGGCTGGGTCGAGGGCGCCGGTGGACGTGGGGGCGGACGTCACGTACGCACCGAGCGGCGGAGACGCGCGCGTCGACGCGAAGATGACTCGCACGGGCGCTGCGGTCGCGACGGTGGAGACCAAGTGGCAAGGAGACCTGCGTCAGGCGGGCGAGCTGGCGAGTGGGAAGACGGGGCTCCGCGGAAGCGCAATCGTTTCCCTGCGGGAGTTTCCGCTCGACGTCGTGCCCATGATTGTCGACCGAGCCGTGAACGGTCGCATCAGCGGCGACATTCGGCTCGACGACTGGGGCACGAACGCCGACGTCGACGCCAAGCTTACCTCGACGACCCTCACCGTCGGCCAGGTGGCGATCTCGAAGCTGGAGCTCCTGGCGCGTACCGATGCGGACAGGCTCGTGGCCGAGCTGGGCCTCAACGTCGGCTCTGGTTATTCGAAGGCGACCCTGGACGCGGGAATGCACTGGGGTAACCGACCAATCCCGGAGCTCGAGCACCGCGGCGTGGTGAGGCTGCAAACCCGCGCTTTCAGGTTAGAGACGCTGAGCCCCCTCTTGGGCGGCGTGGTGAGCGAGCTGGGCGGCGTGCTCGACGCGAGTACGGAGATCGCGGTGACGCCCACCTCCACCACCGTGTCGGGGTCGGCCAAGCTCGAAGAGGGCGTGCTGCAGCTTCCCGCTATTGGTCAACGCTTCAGCGACATTCGAGCGCGAGTCGCGGTCGCCGACAATCAGTTCAAACTGGAGCACTTGGAGGCGCGCGGCACGACCGGGCGCATCACGGCCAAGGGCGCGGCCCAGCTCGACGGCTTCGAGCTTCGGGGTGCGAACGCGCAGCTGCGCATCGCCGAGGATGAGGCGCTGCCGGTTACCTTGGAAGGCGCGGCGATCGGCGACGCGTGGGGCAGAATCGATGCCACGTTCGCGTCGCCGGCAGAAGGCGAGCGCCAGCTGGACATCTCGGTGCCGGACTTCCACCTCATCACGCCCGAGGCCGCGGGAGGCAGTCTCCAGAGCCTCGAAGCCAATCCGGAGATCAACGTCGGCGTACGCCGCGCGGACGGCAAGTTCGCGCCGTTGCCGGTTCAGCCCCTGGAGCCGAGCGAAAGCGAAACGGACGCCGCCGGGGAGGCGCCACAGCCGCTGCGCATCACGGTGAAGCTGGGCAACATAGGGGTCGAGCACGGGAGCACGGCGAAAGTACAGCTGACAGGGCAGCTCGCGGTGCTCGTCGAACGCGAGACGCAGATCAATGGGCGCATCGAGGTCAAAGGAGGCAAGCTCGACGTTCAGGGCAAGACCTTCGACATCGAACGGGGCGTGATCACCTTCGACGGCAATGACCCGGCTAACCCCACCATTACCGCGACCGCGCGCTGGGACGCGCCGGGCTACACGGTTTACGCCGACTACCTGGGCGACGTCGAGAACGGGCGCATCAAGCTGCACTCGGAGCCGCCGCTCACGGACAGCGAGATCGCGAGCTTGTTGCTGTTCGGTAGCCCGGATGGAAACATGGGCGCCACGGGCGGCGGAGGCAACGCTGCGCTGGCGGTGAGCGCCGTGGGCGAAACCGCCGCCAAGGGCCTCAACCGCGCCCTGGACGAGTTCACGAGTCTGGACGTGAGCGCTCGCATCGACACCACGACCGGCCAAGCTCGCCCCGAGCTCGTCTTCCAGATTTCTCCGCGCGTCGCGGCCAAAGTCACCCGCGCCGTGGGCACTCCGACCATTGGCGAAAGCCCTGACCGCACCTTCCTCACGCTGGAGCTCCGGCTCCGCCGCGCGTGGGCGCTCTCGGCGATGTTCGGGGACAAAGGCGCCTCCGCCTTGGACCTCATCTGGCGCAAGCGGTACTGAGCGACAGCGACCCTCGTCGCACAAAACGACGACGTCCGCGTGACACGAAGTCACGCGGACGCGTCTTAGAGGCATCGGTTTAGTAGCGAGGCGTGGGGGCCGCGGTCGCCCCGAGCGGCGCCGTCGCCGACTCGCCGGGCGCCGCGAGGCGGCTCACGACTTCTTGCGCGACACGACGCGCCAGCAAGCGTAGCGCCCAGAGGCCAACGGTCTTGGCGGCCGTAGAAAGTGCCGATGGCGGCTGCGGCGACAGCCAGCCATCTCGGCGGCGACCGCGGCGCACCAGCGCCACCGTGACGCCTACCGCGACGGCGGCGCCCGCGACCACGATAGCGGCGCCGAGCGCCGGCTTCAGCTCCCCACCGATGCGGAGAGCCATTTTCTCGCTGCTCCGGCCCACGGCGCGCAAGCTGCGTGCGAGCTCCGCCTTCTCACGGGCAACCTCCGCCTCTGCGCGCGCAATCTCATCCATTTCGCTTTGATTCGCCATCATCGGCATCACGTCCCATGTCTTTCAGCCTGCGCAGCTCGCGCACGGCGAATACGGAAACCCCGAGGGCCAGCCCGAAAGAAATGCCCAGCATCCCTACGACGCCGGGCCACGGCTGGCTCCCGAACAGAATTGGTGAGAGCGCCAGCAAGCAGGCGAACACCTGAACCAACAAAAGAGCAAGCCAAAGAAGCACCAGACCCGCACCGATGCGAGCAATGAACGCTTTGGCTTCCATGGCGGCAAGCCGCAGCTCCGCGCGCGCGAGCGCGCCGACGTTGTCGACGACCGCGGCCAGTGCTTCACCCGGGTTTTCCGGGGAGCCAGTGCTGGTGCGGCGCGGAGCTTCCACGCGGGCTTCCATCACGTCGGGACGCGGCGTCCGAAGATGAGGGAGACGACGGCGAGGATGAGGAACACGAAGAAGAGGATCTTCGCGACGCCGACGGCGCTGGCGGCGATGCCACCGAAACCGAACACGGCGGCCAAGAGCGCAATCACGAAAAATACGGCAGCCCAGTACAACATGACGAGAGTCCTTTGATGCGTCGCGCGACAGTGCGCGATCCGGTTGCGTTGGGAATAAGCAGAACGCGTGCCAATCGGACACGCTGCGATCCGCAGCAGTTTCCGAGGCTAGACTGCGCAGTGGGCAGCGTTATCGACTCAGCGAGACCGAACGCTACGCCGCACCGTTCTAGCTTTGCCGCGTGCTGGTGGCGCCGCTGTTTCGTCAAGGGCCATGGCACATGGCGTGCAGACGCTGCGTCGCCGCGCGCTTTTGCGCGCCCTTTTTGCGTGAGCAACCGAGGAAACATCATGAAGAACCGCTTCAAATACGCCGCATTGTTGTGCTTTGGCCTCTCCGCCGTGTCGGTCGTGGGCTGCAGCGACACCGTGGAGGATGTCAAAGACGAGATCGACTGTCGCCAGGTCTGCAACCGGTACGCGGACTGTGTCGACTCGGACTACGACGTCGACGCGTGCGAAGACCGCTGCGAGGCGGACGCAGATCAGAGCCAGGCTCGTCGCGACAAGCTACGCTCTTGCGACGACTGTCTGGAGGACAAGTCGTGCGCGGAGGGCGCCTTCAAGTGTCCGACCGAGTGCGGCGGAATCCTGCCCTGACGTGTTACGGGTGACCGGGCGGCGGCGCGCCGCCCGGCTCCTTCATCCAAAGCTCTCGAGCGCGGTCGCGAACCTTGAAGTAGGCGGCTTGCGACTCTTCGAAGGCTCGCGCCGACCAGGCGCGGGCAGGGGCGAGCTCCGGGGCCTGCGCGACCCGCGGCAACAGCGCGACGACGGGCAGCATCACCGCGCCCGCGAGCACGAGCGAGGCGATGCGCCGGCGGTTGCGGCGAGGTTGCGGCACGCTGACCGGAGTGACGACGATGTCCACGCTGGACGTCACGCGTGCCTTCTGAGGACGCGTCTCCGACACCGGCGACTCTTCCGCGCCGTCTAGGTGACGTCGAATCCGCTCCGCGTCGCTCTCCGGGCTCCAGGTGTCCAGTGGCGCGAGTGCCTCCGCGAGCTCGGCCACGTTCGCAAAGCGACGCTCCGGCTCCCGCGCCATGCAGCGCTCCACGACGTACACGAGCGCAGGCGGCAAGCTGGGCTTGACCTCCAGGAGTGGAGTTACTTCCGCGGTCAGGATTTGCAGGCAAAGGCTCTGCGGGTTGTCCCCGAAGAAAGCGGGACGGTGCGCGAGCAGCTCGTACATCACGACGCCGAGCCCCCAGATATCGCTACGGGGGTCCACGTGCCCCGTACCCTCCACCTGCTCCGGAGACATGTAGCCCGGAGAGCCGACCCCGACGTGACCGCGGGTGAGGGCGCGCCGGCTGTGGCTCCGCGCGATGCCGAAGTCCAGGACCTTGAGGCATTCGCTGCCGTCGGCCTCCACCGCGAGGAACAGGTTCTCCGGCTTCAGGTCGCGGTGAATGATGCCTTGGGAGTGCGCGGCGGCTAGGCCCGAGCACGCCTGCAGCGCGTAACGAACGACGCGCGCGGGGGAAAGACCCTCTTCGCGCGCCGCGATGCTGAACAGGTCCTCCCCGCGGAGCAGCTCCAAGACCATGAAAGGCAGTCCGGCGCTCGCCGGGGGTGACGCGATGGAACCAAAGTCCAGGACGCGTACGACGTGGCGGCTCTCGAGCTGGGCCAGGCTCCGCGCCTCGTTGCTGAAGCGCTCGATGGCCTCTGGGGAGCGCAACATTCGCGGTAGAACCACCTTCAGTGCCACGTCGCGGTCCAGCATTTGGTCGTGGGCTCGGAGCACCACGCCCATTCCGCCTCTTCCGAGCTCGTGGTCCACGCGGTAGCGCCCGTGGACCAAGTCTCCCGGCTTGGGCAGCTCGGGGAGGTCCCCGGGGTCGCTTGGCGCGCGCAATGGCTCTGGTGACATGCGCGCTTGCCAAGCAACCGACGTGCCGCTCGTAACCCCGCGCTTTCTATGCGGCGAGAACGCTCCGCAGTCCCGGGTGCGACGAACTGGCGTGAGACAAAAAGCCTCAAAGGAATTGCTCGCCCCGAGGCAACTCAAAGACTACCCTCCGGGGGTGAGTAATCCGTCCACAACGTCCGGGGGAAAGGCGCAACGCTGCGTACTCATCGTGGAGGACGACGACGACTCCCGAGAGATGTTGGGGGAGCTGATCTCCGCGTTCGGTCACCGAGCCGTTCCGGCCGCGAACGCCGCGGAAGCCCTGGCTCGCGCGCGCGACCAAAAGCCGGACGTGGCGCTCATCGACATCGGCCTCCCTGAAATCGACGGCTGTGAGCTGGCGCGGCTCTTGCGAGTTGCGATGGTCGAGACTCCAGGCCTCAACACGAGGCTCGTTGCGCTCACTGGCTATTCCGATGGCGCCATGCGCGAGAGTGCCGGGGCAGCCGGGTTCGACGCTTACATGGTCAAGCCCATCATGCCGGAGGCGCTGGAAGCGCTCCTCGGCGCTTAACCTCGATCAGCGGTCCACTTGGAAGCAAACTTGAATTCATGACCGGTAAGGGGCACGACACGCCTGACCTCATGACGCTGCTCGCCCGCATGGACGACTTTCGTCAGGCAGAGCGGCGCGCCGCGAGCGCGCGCATGGTGTCCGTGGCGGGCCACCTCGTCGGCACTCCGCTCAACGTGATCGCGGGGCGCGCCGCCCTCATTCGCACGAATCCCACGCCGGAGGCGATTGAAGAGAACGTGCGCCGTATCGAAGAGCAGGTCGAACGGCTCGCGCTCCGAATTCGCAGGCTCATCGACTACTTCGGTTTCGCGGAGCCAGGCGCACCCGACAAGACCCTGGGAGACGTCGTGGAAGAGGCCCGCGGCCTGTACGCGCCGGTCGCCGCGAGCAAAAATGTGAGCCTGGAGGTATCGACCCAGGGACATGACTCCCTGAAGGTGGACGGAGCGCTCGCTCCTCTCGTGCTGACGACGTTGCTATCGCTCGCGCTGCGTACCGCCAGCGCCGGTCAAAAGGTGGCGCTCACCGTCTCCGAGCGAGGGCCCCAGATGGTCGCCCTGGATCTCGTCTGCCCCGGCCTGGAAGCGCCTCCCAAGAGCTTCGAGCGGCTGGAGCCACCGGATCACGGGCTGCGCTACGACGCTGGAACGCTAGAAACGCTCTGGGTTTGCCTCGGTCTTTCTCGCCGCCTCGGCGGCGGGCTCGAAGTGACGAAAGCCGCGAGTGGCGCCGGGGTGACGGTGCGCTTCGACTGTGCACATCGTTGAGCGCGTGGTTTTCTGACTCGCCGTGATCCAAGTGCGTCGACGTCATCTGGTTTCTTTCGGCACCTCGCGCTGAAAAAGCCGCCACACAAGCCGCTCGAGGGTCGGCACGCTTGATGCAATCCGGTCTGGCATGTCGGAGACGCACGAGAGCACGACGGTCTGCGAGCTGCCGCTGGATTTCACGCAGTTCCTGAGCGCACGGCTGGGCACGGACCGCGGCGAGGCCCTTTCGGCGCTCGGCTCGTTCTTGCTCACCTTCGAGCCCTCGGAACGTCGTGCGGGCGGCGCGTCGCTACGACCTTCGCCGCATCCGGCTATCTCCCCCACCTAATCATACCGAGGTAAACCGACATGGACCAAAAGAAGCTACTGATGTCTCTGGGCACGGCGATCGCGGCATCCAGGATCTCCAAGACGATCTCCGGAATCGGGCTCGAAGACGTGCTCGGCACGGTCGGCCTCTCGCGTCGTCGCAGTCACTTCCTCGAGAACCTCGGCCTCGTCGCGGCCGGTGCGATCGTGGGCGCAGGTGCGGCCATCTTGTTCGCGCCGTCCAGCGGCACGGAGACTCGTCGCCGCTTGGGCGAAGAAGCCTCCAAGCTCGGTAGCGCGGCCATGGACGCCGTGAAGGAACAAAAGGAAGAGGCATTGCGTTCGATTTCGCAGGTGGCCAACGGCCACGTCTCGGCGAACGGCCGCGCCTGAGCCCGTAAACCAACCATCCAACGGCAGACCCACTTCCGCCCCAACCTCGGAAGCTGCCGTTGACTATTATCAGCCACTCTGGCGGGTGCCTCCTAAGCCCGCCAGAGTGGCTGTTCGCGTTTTGTGGCGTTCGCCCAGACTGCTTTGCGACGTGGCGATGTGGCGTGGCGCAACTGCCATGCGAGACAAGACGCCGCATGTTTCCACTGGGGATCGCCAGATATCACGGTTTTACGAATGGCATTGATGTTGCTCAAGCGGGCTTCGTTATCTGAATTCGTGAAGGAGGATACGATGATTCGTTTCGCTAGCACCGCTCTGTGCACCCTGTTGGTCGTTGCTTGCGGTGGAAGCTCGCTCCCGCCCGCAAAGGCTGCCGAGACCCAGTCTGCCATCAGCGCGGCCACCGCCGTTGGTGCCGACCAGAACCCGCAAGCCGCTCTCCATTTGAAGATGGCTCGCGACCAACTCAAGCAGGCGCAAGGTCTGCTCGAGGACGGTAAGGACGAGGAAGCTCGCCTCGTATTGATGCGCGCCGATGCCGACGCCGAGGTAGCGCTCATGATCACTCGCGAGGCCCAAGCCAGGGCCAACGTGCAGAAGGCACGTGCGGACGTCGACGGCCTTCAGAATCGGAACCAGTAAGGGCTCCGCCGGACGCCCCACAGGAGAAAAGACTCATGAAACTCATTAGCTCGCTTTGCCCGCTGTCACTCTTACTCGCCGTCGGTTGCGCGGCCACCGGCCCCTCGCCGGAGCTCATCGATGCGCGTCGCGCGTACGACGAAGCCCGCGCTTCCAACGCCGCCACCTACTCACCCGACAAGCTGCTCACCGCCAAGCAGGCGCTGGAGAAGGCCGAAGCCGCGCACGCGGACGACGCCGGCTCCTTCGAGGAGCGCAGCCTCGCGTACGTCGCCCAGCGAAAGTCGCAGTACGCCAACGTGTACGGCAACTACGAAAAGGACCGCCGCGACCAGACGGAGGCCGAGCAAGCTTTCCGCAACAAGCAAGACCTGCTGCGCCGCAACGCCGAGAAGCAAGCCACGGAGGCGCAGCGCACGCTCGCGGCCACTTGGGACAACCTGTCGAGCGCGCGCAAGGAGATCGCGCAAGGCAAGGCCGAGCTCGCGTCCGAAAAGGCCGCCCGCGAAAAGGCCGAGGCGAGCGCCGCCGCCGCCCTCGCGAGCTTGAACAAGATCGCGCAGGTCAAGGAAGAGAGCCGCGGTGTCGTGATCACGTTGGACGGTCAGGTGCTGTTCGTGACCGGCAAAGCAGAGCTTCTGCCGATCGCGCGTGACCGTCTAAACCAGGTTGCCCAGAGCCTCAAGGAGCTGGATGACGATAAGCTGGTGTCCATCGAAGGCTACACCGACTCGCGCGGTGCGGACGACATGAACCAGAAGCTGTCGACGGACCGCGCCAACGCGGTGAAGGACTACCTCATCAGCCAGGGCGTCAAGGCGGAGAAGCTGCGCGCCGTGGGTCGTGGCGAAGCCAGCCCGGTGGCGTCGAACGACACCCCTGAAGGCCGCGCCAACAACCGCCGCGTGGAGCTGGTCGTGTCCACCTCGGCTCAGGCCGCCGCCAACGCCTCTTCGTCTACGGCCCCTGCCAGCACGGGGAAGAAATAATGGCGTCAGGTGTGAGCGGGCCGTACCGGGCGTCTTTGCCCACGCCGATTCCAAATCCGGATCCGCACGAGCCCGCTCCGCCGGAACCGACGACTCCCGACTCGCCCGAGCCGTTCAAAGAGCCCCTTCCGACCTATGAAGATCCACCGCCCATCAACCCCGTTGCACATCGGATGGTGCGGCCCTCGGTGAGGGGAAGGGCAGTATGCGGGCCTCCGCGAGTCCCGAGAGCGCAGAGCGTCGTCTGACGACTCTGCGCCGGGCGGCGGCGCGTCTCCGAGCACGAGACCTGGCTAAAGTGCTCGGAGGCGTCGCCGCCGTTCTTTTTTGTCTTCAGCTCGTCTACTTGGCCGCCGCGAACCTGGTCCTACGGTCCCAGCTAATTCAGGATGCGGTCGGCGCTTCCGAGGGCTTCGCGCTCGAGTTTTCGGAGGCGTATTCGTTGTGGCCGGGGCACGTCCACCTGAAGGACTTGTCGCTCCGCATCGAAGATTACAACGTTCAGTTCGAGGTAGCGCTCGGCTCGGCCGAAGTGGACATCGCCCTCACCGAGCTGCCGTGACGGCGAGCGCGTCGCGGCTTTTCCGCCCATCAAGGGCTTCGCGGACCCGCCGTACTTCAAGGGCGTGCCGGCGCCGGAGTCGGACACGTCGTCGGGAAACTACGACCTGTGGTCCGTGCGTATCGAAGACGTCGTGGCTCGCGTCAGCGAGCTATGGGTCATGGAGTACCGCTTCCAAGGCCGAGGCGTGGCCGCGGGCTCATTCGTCGTGATGCCCGAGCGCTGGGTGCAAGTGGAGCCCGCCTCCCTGGATCTCGAGGGCGGCACGCTCACCCTCGGCGAGCACCTCGTCGCCAAAACCTTGAGCGGCCGCATGGTTTGCGACATCCCCGACATGCGCGTGCCGGAGACGGAAGGGGTCCAAGTGCTGCGCGACGTCATCGCGACGATGAAGCTGGACCTGCGGGGTGGCAACTTGGAGTTTCTGCGTGCCTACCTGGCGCGGTTCGGCAGCGCTCGCTACGGCGGGGATGCGGAGTGGCACTTGGACTTGAACGTAGCGCGCGGCGTGTTGCAGCCCGGCAGCAAGGTGGAGCTGCGTGCGTCACCGCTCACCGTCACTCACTCCTTCGCGACCCTGAGTGGTGACACGATGCTTAGCTTCGGCCGCCGTGACGCCGCGACACGATGCTTAGCTTCGGCCGCCGTGACGCCGCCGAGCAGATGGCGCTCGCGGTCAGCGTTCCGCGCTTGTCTGCGCAGCGTGCCGTCAAAGCGCCTTCGCCTAGCGTGCAGGGCCTTTCGGGGAGCTTGGCGATTGTCGGCGTTGATTTCAAGCAAGAGCTCTCGCTCGGCGCCGCGCAGCTGGCGATAGAGCGCGCCGTCGCGCCTTCCCTCGCTTGGTTCGCTTCGGAGGGCACGCAGCTCTCCGGGAGCGCAGAAGCTTCCTTCAAGGCGGCTCGGGACGAAGACGCCGCGCTCACCGGCCGAGCTCGGGTCTCGCTGAGCGACGCAAGTTACGGTCGTAAGGACTTCGGAGCGAGTGGAAGCGTGCAGGGCGAGCTCGGATTTTCTCGAGCGGCGTCGGCGGACGTGGTGGAGCTGCACCAAGCCACCGTGGAGCTTACTCAAGCTTTGCTGCGCAGCGGAGAAAAGCGCAGCAAGCCCTTCGCGGCACGGCTCGACGGCTCTGGGATTCGCGTCGATCCCAGCTCCGGCGCGAATGCGCGGGGGCAGCTGCGGCTCCATGTTTCCTCGACGGAAGCGCTGCTACCGCTCGTCGTCGGAGGCCCGCTCCGCGGCGTCGCTTCCACCGCGCTGGACCTGGAGGAGCTGAACGCACGCGCCACGGTGCAGATGTCCCCCGGCAAGTTGGACGTGCAAGTCGTCGACGCCACCAGCGGCAACTTGCGCCTGAAAGGCTACCTCAGCAAACGCGAGAAGCAGCCGCGCGGCGCCTTCCTGCTCTCTTCCGGTCCGCTAAACGTCGGAGTCACGCTGAGCGATGGCGAGACCGAGGTGTCGCCCTTCGTGAGCGACGACTGGCTCGCGTCGGCGTGGCCACGAGTGAATCGCGTCAAAACTTCGGGGTAGTAGCGCAGGTGGCGGAGTCCCCTCTCGCGGAGGCGCTGGGCGCGCGCCCGGGAACGGCTACTTCAGAGTAGACCAAACGTCCCAGAACATTTTGTTCGAGACGTTGAACTTGCCGTCGCCTTTGTTGTGACCGTCGCCCGGCCCGACGCAGAAATAGACGGGGTCGTTCGGGCAGCCTTCACTCCACTCTTGGCAAATGGGGTTGGCGGCGTAGGTGTGATTGGCGGTGGGGTTGCAGCCATTGGAGCTGATCAGCCGGTCACGCGCTGCCCACACCCCAATTTGATTGCCCTCATCGTCCTTGCGATCGGCGGGATTCGAGGTGTCGAGCTCACCGCTGTAGAAGACGCCCGCCGCGGGCGTGCCCGGCTCTAGGCAGCCGTAGCCGTCGACGACCTCCTTGCGCAAGCCGCCCGCCGCCGTGCCAACCGCGCGAATGCGCGGCCCGAGCGCGCAGGCGAGCACGTTGGAAAGCCAGCCGCCGCTGCTGTAGCCCGAGACGAATACGCGGCCCTCGTCCGTGCAGTACTTGCCCTGAATTTCGTCCAACGCTTGAGAGAAATACGGGACCTCCGGCGAGGGGTAGCTGCCGGTGCTGAAGCAGTCGTTCTTCTGCAGCAGGAACACGTGGATCGCGTCGTTCTTGATTTGCTCCATCATCGGCGTGCTCTCGACGTTCTTGGCGCCGCAACCGGGGCCGTAGAACACGAGCGGGTAGGGCCTCTTGTGGTCGTAACCCACCGGGAGACGAACGAAGTAACGCCGCGAGGCGAAGGTCGCCTGCTGCTCTGGGGGAAGGCTTCCGACCGTGATTGGCCGCTCCAGCCACTTTTGCGGCTCTTCGCCGGGGTCAGGCTGCATGCAGCCTGATGTGGACTTCGGCCCGCTCGAGCTCGTGCCACCGGCGCCGCTCGCCCCCGCGCTCCCGCCGGTCGTGGTCGCCCCGGCGGCGCCTCCGACGGGCGCTCCCGCGCTGCCGCCCGTCATAGAAGCACCACCCGCGCCCGCTTGCCCGCTGCCGCCGCTGGGAATGACTTGACCGTCACCAGCGGTGCCACCACTCGGCGAACCGGCTGTTAGGCTGTTACCTCCGCCGGTACCTACATTGCCACCATCTGGAGCCTCCGAGCACATGACGGTGAGAGCCGACAAGACCAGCATGCACGAGCGGATCACGAGGCGCATCGACCGCTCAATGTCCGCGATTGTCTCCACCATGATCGCAAATCGTGTCCGCGTGAAAGCGAACGCGCATAATCAAAAGTTATGGTGAGATCGAACTCTGATCGTCTGAGGAACGGCTATCGACACTTATCGCCACTCATTGGCGTGTCCCTCCTCGAAAGAACTCGTATGAACTCTTCGCTTTCTGCCCGGGTCGTGTCCTTGATCGGTAGCCTCGGCCTCGTGGTGCTGGCGGGCTGCAGCGGCTGCAGCAGCGACTCCGGCCCTTTGGCCCCTGTCGGCGGTCAACCGAGCGGCGGCTCCAGCGGCTCCGGCGGAGTCGGCGCCTCGAGTGGTGTCGGCGGAGGCGTGAGTGGCGGTGCGAGCGGGGGCTCGGCCGGTAGCGCAGGCGCCGGCGGAGCAGCGGGCGGAGCTGGCGCGAGCAGCGGTGGCGCTGGGGCTGGGGCTGGCGGCCTTGGCGGCGGCGGTACCGCGGGCACCAGCGGCGGCAATGGGGGCACCAGCGGCGGCGGCAGCGGGGGCTCGTCGGGTGCGAGCGGCGGAGGGGGAGCCGGGGGCGCGGCGCCCTACAACCCGTGTCCCACCAACGGCGACCCCTGCAAGATCATGCCTCTCGGCGACTCGATCACGGACGGCGTTGGCTCGTCTGCGGACAAGCCGAGTTACCGATACGAGTTGTTTCGTCTGGCCCTCATGGCGCAGAAGAAGCTCACCTTCGTCGGCTCGGGGGCGAACGGACCGCAAATGGTGGAAGGTACGCCGTTCCCGAGGAATCACGAAGGGCACAGCGGCTGGACCATCGACGACGGCGGCGGGCGTAGCGGGCTCTATCCCAAGATCGAAAACTGGCTCAAGGCCACGTCGCCGCACATCGTCACGTTGATGATTGGCACCAACGACGTCGACCTCGAGCTCGACCTGCCGAATGCGCCCAAGCGCTTGGGGCTGCTCATCGATCGCATCAACGGCGTGATGCCGAACGCGCTCGTCGTCGTCGCCGAAATCGTCCCCACTACCAGCGACGCTAAGAACACACGCATCATGGCGTACAACGACGCGATTCCCGCGCTCGTGAAGGCGAGGGCCGACGCGGGCAAGCACGTGACGACCGTGGACATGTACGGTGCCTTCACCAAGAACGCCAACTACAAGACGGCGTACATGAACGACGGTCTGCACCCGAATGATGCGGGCTACGTGGCCATGGCCAACACTTGGTACCCGGCAATCGGGAGCCTCTTGCCGGCAAAATGAGCGCCCGCTCGCGAGGTACGCGGACGTAGGCCGGGCGCCGAAAAGCTCGGTTTCTTCGGCCTAATCGCAGCGGCCATTTGCCGCGCGCAAGTTTGTTCGCCCGCGGCCGTGCTTGGGGGGGTGACGACCACATCCCCACCACCTAGTGGCGCCGAGAAGGCTCGGCTCGTGCGCCGCGCGCAGGCTGTGGCGCGGCTTCGGCACCCGAACCTGGCGCGTCTGCTGCCGCTGCCCGGCGGCGCCGGCTTGCAACCGATCTTGGGCGACGCCCACCCGCTGTCGGACTTCACGCTGCCGGCCGGTACGTTCAAGCGCTTCGACTTGGAGCAAGTCGTGCGGCTGATGCTGGACGTGCTCGCCGGTCTGTCCGCGCTGCACGAGGTCGTTTCCGACGGCCAAGCCTTCGTCCACGGCGAGGTGTGTCCGCGCAACGTGTACGTGGACGAGCACGGCACCGCTCGCCTCGTGCCTCTCCTCAACACGCACTCGGCGCCAGTGGCGCCCTTGCAAAGCGGCTACGCGGCGCCGGAGCGCCTCCTCGGTAGCGTGCCGGACGCGCGCGTCGACACGTTCAGTGTCGGCGTCATGCTCTGGGAGGCGTTGTCCGGAAAGCGACTCTTTCCGGATCCGAGCCCCGCCGCGGTACTGGCCCGGCAAATTCCGCCGATTGCGCTGAGCCCACGCACCGCCTGGGCCCAGCCCCTGTGCGAGATCGCCGAGCGCGCCATTGCTTACGAGCCGTACGCGCGCTTTCAAACTGCGCACGAGCTCGCCAGCGCGATCGCATCCGTCGCCGCGCCGCAGCTCTCGCGCTTCGGCCCTGGCGCGTGGCAGGAAGAGGCTCCGACCCCCGTATTTCAACCGCGCCTGCACTTGAGCGGATTGCGCGCATCCACGCCGCCACCCGCGGTTGCGGAGGTGGTGGCGCGGAGCGCGGAGGCAGCGCCGGATACGGTGTCGCCCACCGTGCAAAGTGAGATGGACGTCGTGGAGTCGCTGCCTCCAGCGAGCCCGCGCGCGCGCTGGGCGCTCGGGCTCACCGTGCTCGCGCTAGGAGCCGCCGCGCTCGCCGCGCCCTACGCTCCCGAAGCTTGGTCCGAGCTCCGGCGCTCTCCGCTCGCAGTTTCGCTCTCTTCCGACGGCCCTCCGCGCGCGGCCGCGCCTAGCGCAGCCTCCGTACCTAGCGCAGCTTCTGTGCCTAGCGCAGCTTCCGTACCTAGCGCTACTTCCGCGCCGAAAGTTGCGCCGTCGTCGGCGGTCACCGCTGCCCCTGCGTCGCTCCCTGCCGCGCCCGTCTCCGCCCAGCCCAGCAAGCCTCACCGCGCCGCACGACCCAAGGCCATCGCCAGGACGGCCGACTACGGCATCTGACAGCGCTTGCGCGGTAGCGTAACGTGCGCGCGGAGCACTCGTGAACGAAGAAGTAAGCCCTCGTCTGGAGCTGCGCGGACGTAGCGTTGCCGGTTTGGAAACGTGCATCGAGGTGCCGACGCTGAAACTCCTGTTGGATTTGGGCTCGTGCTCGCGCACCGCGGTGGCCCAGCGCCAAGTCTTGGTCAGCCACGGACACCTGGATCACATCGGCGCGATCGCGCAGCACGCCGCGCGGCGCTCGCTTCTGGGTATGGAGGAGGGGGTGTACTTCGTGCCCGAAGAGATCGCGCCCCAGGTCGAAGCACTGTTCAATGCCGCGGGGGCGCTGGACGGCCAGGTCATCGCGCGACGCGTCGTGCCGCTCTCGCCAGGGCGTGAGGAGCCGCTAGGAAAGCGCCGCACATTGCGACCATTTCGAACGTTTCACCGCGTGCCGAGCCAGGGCTACACGGTGTGGGAAACGCGCTCGCGCCTGCGCGCCGAATTTCGCGGGCTCGGCGGGGAACGACTGGGCGAGCTCCGCCGGCAAGGGGTGGACATCGCAGAGCTCTACGAGGTGCCGCTCCTTTCCTTTACGGGCGACACGCGCGTCGAGGTGCTGGAGCACACGCCCGAGCTGCAGCAGACCGAGTGTCTCGTGATCGAGGCGAGCTTCTTGGACGAGCGAGTAACGGTCCCGCAGGCCCGCGAGATGGGGCACATCCATCTGGACGAGCTGGTGGACCGCCGAGCGCTACTACCGAAGACCGACGTGGTCTTGAGCCACTTTTCTTCGCGCTATACCGCGCAAGAAATCACGGCCCTCATCGACCGCAAGTTGCCAGACGACTTGGCGGCCCACACTCGAGCGCTACCGACGGCGTAGATTCACGGCCCGCATGCGACGTCCAGCATGCCCGTCATACTGGTGCAAAGCTCAGGGCGAATGTCGGGCAGCGGATCGCTGGGGTTGTTCTTGGACAGCTTCAGGTCGTCAGCGCTCACGCACGCGGGAGTGTTGGCGCACGGGTACATGGTGTCTTGGTTCCACTTGTAGAAGCGGAACCAATCGTATTGACCTGCGAACGGATAGACGTTGAGAGCCGGATCGCCGCCGCCCAGGTCCGCCGTCGGGAAGATCCACAAGTTCATGATGATCTTGGTCGAAAGCTCGGGGATGGGAAGCTTATTCTGGCCTTCGCCAGCCTTCTTCACCCGAACGAGCTTGTCATCGATGAACCACTTGATCGTCGTGGGCAGCCACTCGAATGCATACGTGTGGTACTCGGCCTGCGTATCGAAGCCGGTGGGAATGGCTTGCGCGGCTGCGTCCCCGCCGAACGGGTACTGGCGCGCGGCTTCTTCGATGCTCGCGTTCCATAGGCGCGTCCCCGGCGGGGCCGTGATGAGGTTGGAGATGAACGACGTCGTTGGCGACGCCTGCACTTCGATGTCGATCTCGCGCCAGTTGAGGTACGCGGGGGTGCGGTACGCGAACATCGTGAAGATGTAGTTGGAGGCAGAGCCGGGCGCCTTCATGCGCACTTCGTAACGACCATAGCGGAAATTGTTGTAGATCGTGCGGAGCTCGCCGCTCTTCAAAGCGCGGTTGCCCACGTTGTCCGCCGCGGAGTGCGAGTAGCCGCCGGGCTGCTGCCCCTCGCTCACGGTGATGACCATCTTGCCGTCCGAAAACGAGATGGCGTCTTTCACCATGCGCGCCGCGCCGTCACCCAGTGCGGTGTCGCTCCAAGTCCAAATGGGATCTTGGTCCAGGTCGATGGGGCTGTTGAACTCTTCAATCAGCCAGGGGGTGAAGCCTTCACGAGTCGGATAGACGGTGTTCGGATCGGGGTGGCCATAGATGCCGCGCGGGTCGGGGATGGGAGGCATGGAGTGAGGACCGGCGCCGCTTCCGGCGTTGCCCCCCCCACCACCTCCTCCTCCGCCAAGCGCGCCGCCCGCGCCGCTTACGCTCCCACCGCCGCCGCCGAGGGAGGCGTCACCGCCCAGCGAGCCAGCCGCGCCCGCAAGCGAGCCAGCTCCGGCGCTCGCCCCGCCGCCGCCCGCGCCCGCGCCCGGAACGATGCTCGGTGTGGCCGAGCTACCACTGGCGCTGCCGCCGCTGGGGGTCGGAAACGGATTGCCGCTCTGGAGCGGGGCCTCCGACGAACAAGCCATGACGGCGCCGGCCGTCAGCAGTACCCAAGTTGCTCGAGTGGGACGCATCTCAGCGCCCTCGTGTCGGCTGGTCGCGGCGATGATCGAACTTTGTGGTCGCCGCTCGCCTAGACGCGCACCCGCGTCTTCATGGCTCCGTTGCAGCCCTACCGGATCTACGCGTCACTTCGTGCCGAACAAGCGGTCTCCGGCGTCGCCGAGCCCGGGGATGATGTAGCCGTGCTCGTCCAAATGGCTATCTATCGACGCCGTGAACACGGGCACGTCAGGATGGGACTCGGCGAGGTTGTTCAACCCTTCCGGCGCCGCCAGCAGGCACACGAACTTGATCGAGCGCGGCGCGGCCGTCTTCACCCGCTCGATGGCGGCGACGGCACTGTTACCGGTGGCCAGCATCGGATCGACGATGATAACGTCGCGGTCGGACATCTCGCCCGGCAGCTTGAAATAGTACTCGACCGCGCCGAGCGTCTCCGGATCGCGATAGAGCCCGATTTGGCCGATACGCGCGGCGGGCAAGATGCGTAGCATGCCTTCCACCATGCCGGTGCCGGCGCGCAGGATGTTGAGCAAGACGACCTTCTTGCCCTCGATCAGCGGCGCGCGCATGGTCGCCAGCGGCGTTTCGATTTCTTGATAGACGAGCGGCAAGTCGCGCGTCACCTCGTAGCCGAGCAGCATGCTGATTTCGCTCAGCAGCGTGCGAAACGAGTTCGTGCTGCGGTCCTTCTGGCGCAGCAAGGTGAGCTTGTGCTGCACCATCGGATGATCGATGACAGTAACTTTTTGGCTCATGGGCTCTCCGCACATCAGAACACGGTTCCGTCGCTGAGAATGCGCAGCGGCGGTCCGCCGTCTTCCCGTAGCTCTTTGGCGATGGCGCGACCGGCGCGCCAGCTTCCGCCTTCGAGCACGCGGGCGAGCGGCAGCTCTTCCACGGTCAGGCCGAGCCGCTCCCGCACCGCGGCCGCCAAGTCGTCCAACAGGGCAACCGTGAGGGCGCGCCACTCGATGACCAAGTCCGACGACACCTCGTGCTCGAGCGCCGCTTGCCGTGGCTCGACCAGCTCCAGCACGCCCGCGTCGAGAAACAAGCCGCCGTTGCGGTACTCGGGCAAGCCGGTCAGCTCCTCCATCGCCACGATGCGCACGCCCGCGGCCTCCAGCGGCTCCAACAACGAGTAGCTGAGCCATTGCGAGAGCTTGTGAAACGGCACCAAACCGAAGCTGCTGTGCCGCCACACGTCGCCGAGCGGGCGCCCCCCAGCGCGCTCGCGACCAGGCCAAATCGGACCGAGCGCGTCCAGCACCGCCGCCAACACCGCGCTCGCCGGTAGCTCACCCGAGCGGGCGGAGCTCTTCAGCCAGACGCCGAGATCCCCGAGCCGAGGTCGAGCAGAGTCGAAGTACCGAGGCGTGCTCGAGACGACGCGTCCCAGCTCGCGCAGCAGATTCGCCCGTCCATTCACGCCGGTGAGCGGATTGTCGTCGGTGACTTGAAAGGCGGAAGCGAGGTGAGCGGCGTCGAGGCGCGCGAGTCCTTCTGCGTCCGCGGAGGTGCCGTGGTCGCTCGCCAGCGAGCCCGACATGAAGAGGTGATAGCTCGCGACCGCGAGCCCTTCGGAGCGCGCGTAGCTCCTGCCATCGGGCTCGGTGTAACGCCAAGCGGGACCGGCGCCCGCGTCCAACAGCACGCTCGTGATGACGAGCTCGGTGCTGGCGCGCAGCTGGTCGTCCGCGCTCAACTCGGAAACCCCGCGTAAAAACCGCGCCAGCCGCGCGACTCCGCCGACGTCGAAGTGGCGGTATCGGCCGTGATACGGAATCGCGCGGACGTCCGGGTAAGCGGCGCGCGTCACCCGCACGACGCGCTCGGCGGCCTCCGCCAATCGCTCGTCGTGGATTCGAAAATGCGCGAGCTCTCCACGCCGGCCGGCTTCGTGAATTTCACGAGCCCGCGCGCGGATCGCGGCCGTGGTTTGGAGGTATCCGTATTCTTCCGTGTCAGGCATCCAGCCCGCGACCCTTGGCCTTGGCGAGCTCGTTACCGTCCGGCACCGCGCCTTCCGTGAAGTAGCCGGCCGCCATCTTGGCGTCCATCTCGACGCGAGCGTCGGGCGGTATGAGCTCGTCCGGGATCGGGACGCGCTCCGTGATCTGAATGCCGGCACGCACGACCGCGTCGTGCTTCATGTTGCTCATGGAAACGAAGCGGTCGATCTTGCTGATGCCGAGCCAATGCAAGGTGTCTGGCATGAGCTCTTGGAAGCGCATGTCCTGCACCCCTGCGACGCACTCCGTGCGGGCGAAGTATTGCGCGGCGCTGTCGCCGCCCTCCTGACGCTTGCGGGCGTTGTACACCAGGAACTTCGTCACTTCCCCCAAAGCGCGCCCTTCCTTACGGTTGTAGACGATGACGCCGCTGCCGCCCGCCTGGGCCATACGCACGCACTCCTCGATGCCGTGCGTGAGGTAGGGCCGGCAGGTGCAAATATCCGAACCGAACACGTCCGAGCCGTTGCACTCGTCGTGCACGCGCACGGCCAGCGGCTTGCTCGGATCCGGAATGCTCGCGACGTCGCCGAACATGTACACGGTGGCGCCGCCAATCGGCGGCAGGAACACCTCCAGATCGTTGCGCGTTACGAGCTCTGGGAACATGCCGGCGGTGTGCTCGAACAACGTGCGGCGCAAGTCCGCTTCCGAGCAGCCGAAGCGCGCGGCCACGCCCGGCAGGTACCAGACCGGCTCCAGCGCCGCCTTCACGACCCGGATGGCGCCGCCCTCCTTGAGGATCTTGCCGTCCACTTGAAGGCGCCCGGCCGACACCGCATCCGCCAGCTCCGGCATTTGAATGTGGGCGCGCGTGATGGCGATGGTCGGCCGAATGTCGTACCCCTGCTCGAAGAAGGGCTTGAACGCGTCGCTGACTAGGGCGCCCCATGGGTCCAGCGAAACTATCTTCGTTGGGTCGAACCACTGGGTGAATGGACCTATGGCGTGGGTCGGGGAGGTGTTGGTCAGATCGGGCTTGCGTAGCGGATCCAGCGCGCCCGCGGCGACGGCGACGGCTCGGTACACGGAGTAGGAGCCTGCGTGCGTGCCGATGACGTTCCGTTGCGCTTTATTCGTGACGGTGCCGATCAGGGGCCCGCGCTCCAGCGCGTCTTTGGCGCCCCACACCACCGGCGCCGGCTTGGGTCCGTGCCCTCCGGGGTGAGAGGTGAGGACGATGGCCTTGGGACGCTTCGGCTTGGCCTTGGGAGTGGTCATGTTCGAAAACGCAGATCCGCCAGGGTAATCCGGCTCGCGGTAGAAGTGAATCCTACGTCTTTTCGACGGGATTTGCGCTTTAGGGCTCGGTCCGGGGCGCTCGGGCTCTCGCTCGGTCTGGGGCTCTCGCCGCCCGGTCTCGCTCGGTCTGGGGCTCTCGCCGCTTACGGAGAGCGCGTTTCGCTTAGGCGAGCGTGCGCGTGCGTCGCTCGCGAGTGCTGGCATCCAGCGTAGGATCCAGGCGCATGAGCACGCCCGAGCTGCGCGGCGCCTCGGGCTCCGGCCCGAGCAGGGCCGCCGAGTTGCGCGGACCTCGCGACTCGGGAGCGGCGTCGACTGACAGGGGCTCTTCGGGAGGAGCGGTCGTTACGTGCTGCGTCGCGCGCAGACCGCGAAACGCCGTCCCCAGCTCGTCGTTTGCTTGCCGCAGCGCGCTGGTCGCCGCTGCTTGCTCATCCACGAGCTCTAGCAGCTTGGTGTTTGCGGCTTCCAGGCGCTGATTGGTTTCGGCCAGTGCACGACGACTTTCGTACAGCTCGACGAAGACACGCACCTTGCCGCGCAGGATTTCGCGGCTCACCGGCTTGAACAAGAAGTCCACGGCTCCGGCGTCGTATCCCAGCCGCAGGTGCTCTTCGGTCGGAGACTCTGCGGTCATGAAGATGATGGGCAGATCGCGCCCGCTCGAGTGCATTCGGGCATGGCGCGCCACCTCGTAGCCGTCCATGCCCGGCATGCGCACGTCGAGCAGCATGACCGCGAACGTCTCGCGCAGCAGTAGGCTCAGCGCCTCCAAGCCTGAGCGGGCCATGTGCACTTCGCAAGACATGCCGTCCAGAAGCACCTCCAGCGCGAGCAAGTTGGCGTCCACGTCGTCCACCACCAGGATGCGGGGACGAGAGAACGCGGGGGGAATGCTGGACCTAGTGCGCAATGGACTCACCTCCCGGGCGCGAGCGGATTCGCGTCATACCTAGGGGTGTTCCAGCAAGGACGGTGCCAGGCGAGCTCGCGTCTGACGCTCGCGATTCCCCGGAGACCACCCGCTGTGGGCGGACGGCTTACTTGCAGAATCGCCGCAGGGTGAGGCAAGTCACGACTCATATCGGATGCCGTCGCGCGTCCATTCGCCCCTTCGTCGCATGATGTTTGCGCAACCGGCGCATGCCGCCTTCGAACCTCATCGAACGTTTGCTGGCGCTGTGGAACGAGGTGCCGCCGGCCGGCGAGGCGGGGCTCGCCGCGTTCCTCGAGCTCTACACGGATCCGGTGCGCCTGAACGGCGCGGAGAGCACCATCAATGACATGGTCGCTCGCGCCCGCGCGCTCGCCGCGACGCGGTCCGGGCGCCGCACGGAGTTACTGTCGCAGTTGCGGTGGCGTTCCGGGTTCACGCCCGGCACGTAGACTCGCTCTCGACTCCGCTCGGTCAGGTACCCGCAAGGGGGCGCGACGTTACGGTACAGGTCATCGACATTTTGACGCTGCAGGATGGGCGCATCCGCGAGATCTGGATAATGGCGGACACCTTCGGTCGGCTGCTGCAGCTCGACGCGTTGCGCTTGAAATAGCAGGCTCACCGGCAATTCGCGGCCGCCGTGGGGATGGTGTTATGGTGCCGCGCATCATGTTCCGTCTCGCCTTCGGTAACGTTCTTTCGCTGGTATCGCTAGCAACGCTAGCATCGCTTGGTTGCGGCGGTAGCGCCGAGCCCGCGGCCGCGCCGGCTAACAGCGCTCCAGCTCCGGCCCCCACGCCTGCTCCGGTCGCATCGGAAAAGCCGGCTCCCAAAGTGGAGACGGTAGAGGACCAGCGCCAGTCGTTCATTGGGTCCTGCGTTCAGAAGACCAGGCAGCAGGAGTTTTGCGAGTGCAGCTTCGAGCAGTTCAAGGTCATCTTCAAGGACGCGGATTTCTCCAAACCCCTCACCGACAGCGACCCGCGCGTGGCGGAGCTGCAGAGTCAAACGTCGAAGGCTTGCGCAGGCAAGTTGCCCGAGTCCGAGGTGAAGGCGAGCTTTCTGGACGCGTGCGTGGAAGGGGACAAGTCCAAGAGCGGCTACTGCGAGTGCGCCTGGACGTCGCTGCGTAAGACGCTCAGCATCGCGGACTTCGGCAACGAGAGCGCCCTGGCGGACGAGCGTGGGCTCGCCGCGCGCAAAACCATGGTTACCGACTGCAAAGGGAAGTACCCGGCCGAGGTCGCCAAGAAGGAGTTCTTGGAAGTGTGCGTCAAGAACACCGGCGGTACCGACGCGGTGTGCAACTGTCGCTGGACCAAGCTCAAGAAGCAGATGACCGTGGAAGAGATCGTCGCCGGCACGGGGGACGTCGCGAGCGTCAAAGGCCTCAAAGAGTGTAAGTAACGCGCGGGGAGGGGGGGCGGCGAGGGGTTTCGTGATAGCTCTACCGGCTCTCGCAGGAGGAGTTACCTTGTCATTTCGCACCGCCGTCGTTTTGCCGCTCTTGCTCGCGTTCGCGTGTGGTCACTCGGAGGACGAGTGGCAGGCTCAGCTCGCGAAATACGCCGAGCTGCAGAAGAACCACGGCGCGCTCGAGCAGCAGCTCGCGGCCGAGCAGGGCCACGTCAAAGACCTATCCGGGCAGCTGGAGGCCATGGGCGTCAAGCTCAGCAGCGAAGGCAGCGAGAAGGACAAGCTTTCCCAAGACGTGGCGCAGATGAGAGCCGCGCTCGCCGAATACCAAGCGCGCGCCGAGACGCTGGAGCGAATCAAGCAGCGCTTCGAGACGCTGCGCAAGAAGCTGCAAAAGCTGACCGAGCTTGGGCTGGACGTGAAGATCCGCAACAACCGCATGGTCATCTCCCTCCCGGGGGACGTGCTGTTCGCGTCGGGGAGCGACGTCCTGAGCCCGGAGGGCAACAAGATCTTGCTGCAGATCGCGGAGGTGGTGAGAAGCGACGCGGCGCTCCGTGACCGTCAGTATCAAGTCGCGGGGCACACCGATGATCAGCCGCTCAAGCGAGCGGCCGACACCTTCCACGACAACTGGGGGCTCTCGCTCATGCGAGCGCGGCAGGTTCTGGTATTCTTGGTAGCGTCGCCGGACAGCGAAAAAGCTCCCGCCAGGAAGCCGGCGACGCCCACGAAAGTCGCCGCGAAGGCCGAGAAGGCCAAGCCCGGCCCGTCCGCGGCCAAAGAGCCGCCCGTCGCCGAGCATAGCGGTGGCGACCTGAACCCCAAGCTGTGGAGCGCCTCGGGCTATGGGCAAACGGACCCAATCGCCTCCAACGACGCCCCGGAGGGCCGCAAGAAGAACCGCCGCGTTGAGCTCGTGCTCATGCCCGACGTGGAAGAGATGCTCGACTTGAAGTCGCTGCTCTGACGTCGTGGCCGACGCGGCCGGGACGTAAAGTCACCTTCCGGCGCCTCGGCCGCCGAGCATCCCTTCCGTCCTCGTCTCGCCAGTCGGCGCTTCCCCGGTCCTTTCGCCGTAGGGTTACGGAGCCGGTTGCGCCCGTTCGGCTCCCTTCCCGTCTCGAGCCGGTGGCCGGCCCGTCAATGCCGCGCCGCAGCGACGCGTGCTGCGAGCGTCGCCAGCAGCGGCTGCCGCACTCGTGGATGTCGCGGAGGCGGACGTGACGGCTTGAGCCTTTCACCACGGGCGGAACTCTCGCCGCTTCGTGCTTGACTCCTCACCAGCGCGCCGGACGTGAGGCTCGGTCGTCGGTGCTCTCCGGACGGCGCGCGGGCGCGCTCGATCCGTCGCCCATGACAGCGACGTTCGTAACCGATTGCGGCTTCCGCGCGTCAGGACAAGCGGCTCGATTGAGGAGGTTTCGTTCGGCGCCCCAGCTCTCACGGGAGAGACGCGCCTCCGCGTCGACATTTTAGGCGGCCGAACGAAGCACTTGCACGCGCGCGGGCGGCGACTCGGTAGGGAAGGTCATCACGCTCCGGTCCTTGAAAGGTGCTCCTCCATTTCCTTCGGCCGGTCGAACCGTCTTCGGCCGTGTGGACGGTGTCGCGTGATTCGAGCACGAATAACGCTGCATTGTGGCGACAACGTCGATTAGCTCATGCTACGAACACGTGCAGCACTCAACCAGCGCGGCCAGTCGGACGAAAGCTAACGCGCTGCGTTGCTGCCGCCCCCGGCAGTCACCGCCCATCACGTGGCGCTCGGAGCGGCGACTCCGCTCTGGCTGCCAGCAGACACGACAGGGCTCAGGGGGGCTCGTCCTCGTGTGGAGTGAGTGGCGAGCGTGCGAGTCACGAAGTCGTCTCTCGATGAGTCGAGAGCGAGCGTGACGACGACTCGTGGTCTCACCAAGCGCACTCGTCCTCTCGCGGCTGTCGCGACCGCGCGACGTTGCGTGCACGACGCGAAGCATCGCGCGCGAGACGTGCAGTGCGCGCGCGGTGCACGCTGTTTTACAAGGCCCAGATCGATGTTTCATTGCGTCGCTGCGCGCACGGCGATATCGACGTCGTAGCCTTCGTCGATCGATCACTTCGCTCTGCGAGTGACCGCGAACGGTGGTAGAAACGAATCTTGGAACCAACCGTCGTGCGCTGGTCACAGCGCCGAGCAGCTCCACAGCGAGCTGGGCATCGTCACGGATGAGAGTAGCTCTACCGAAGCATAGGTCGCACGTGCTCGCCCTTCGTCGCGTTTCAATTCCGAGCATCGAGCAGAGCGCCCGGCTACTACCGCGCGCGGGCGCCATCTCGTCCTGGTTCGGTTTGGTGTGCGCGTCCGTGCTCGGTCTGTCGGGTGCGGGTTGCTCGAAGGCCGAGCAGCGCTCCGCGCCCGCCCCCGTGTCCCCCGCTGATTCCGCGCCCACGGCGCAAGTTACCGCGGATTCCTGCGCGGATAGCGAGCGCTGCCGCGAGGCCGGCGCCTGTGTCTCCACCAAGAATGGGTGCGAGCCGACGACCGCCCAGCACTGCGCCCAGAGCGCCGCTTGTCGCCGGGACGGCATGTGCCGCTTGCTAGAGGATGGCGGCGGCCGTAGCTGCGGGAGCGAGACTCACGCTGACTGCGCCACCTCCTGGCTTTGCCGTGACCACGGGCGCTGCCGACTCGCTCCTCAAGACCTGAGCGGCAGCGGGCCGTGTGTGGAAGCAAAGCTTCGTCTTCACCGGCGCCTCCCGCTCAACGAAGCGCGCCACGGAATGCGCGGCGACCTCTCCGTCATGGTGGACGCACGCCTGCCGGACGTCCAGCTTCGGGACGACCGCGGCTACTTCCCCGAGGAGGAGGCTCTGCGCTCAGCGTCGTCGGTCCAGCTGCGCCGTTCGGACGGCACGGTGGTGGACGAGCTCACGCTGTACCCAGCGGTGGACGTCATCGGGCGCAACCTGGGCGACGGCACCGACACCTTCTTGGCGACAGAGCGCATCGCTTGCCTGGCCGGCCATTGGTGCGGCTGGCGTACGGTACTTTTCCAGGTGCAAAACGGCCGCTTGGCGAGGCTGCGGGCGGCTAGCGAAGCGGGCGAGGAGCGCGAGCTGGCCGTTACGGCCTCTCTCGGCTCCCGCTGGAGCTTGAGCCGGCAAAAAGGCTCGCTGGAAGATCTCGTCTATCAGGTGGAGGGACCTTCCGGTCTCGACCAGCCCGTGTTCGTGGAGACGCGCTTCTTCTTCAGTAACGGGCGCTGGCGCTTCAGCGAGCTTCGCTCGAACGAGTACGACAAGACCGTGCTGCAAAAACCTGGCAAGTGGAACGGCACGCTGGAGTTTCACGGCGGCTAACGGCGCGCGCGAAGCGTTGACGTGCTCGCCGTAGCCTGGCAAGGTGCCGACGTGGCCGTGACTTTCGGGACGTTTGCCTCGGCAGTTGGAAAGCTTTGGCGGCTTTCGCAGCTGGTCGCTCGTCCTCCGTCCCGGTAATCACAGACGAACAGGAGCGAGCGGCCGCGTGGGTCGCTCGCGGCGTTTCGTGCCGTCGGCCGCTCACCCGCCGGAGCACGATGACGACCAGTAATCACTACACTTTCGGTG
Organism: Polyangiaceae bacterium; assembly: GCA_029266615.1. GTDB lineage: Bacteria > Myxococcota_A > Polyangia > Polyangiales > Polyangiaceae > PMG-095. The sequence continues at coordinate 6,557 of JAQSWN010000163.1, read as the reverse complement.
ACAACACGCGCGCTGCGACGCGGCTCGAGCTGTTGGCGCGTACCTTCGAAGAGCCCAGCCGCGCGCTGCTGGAGCGCTTCGCGCCGCCGCGGCCCGCGCTGGCGCTAGATCTCGGCTCCGGCCCCGGCTTCACGACGCGGCTGGTGCACGAGGTCACGGGGGCGCAGCGCACCGTGGGCCTCGAAGCTTCGGAAAAGTACCTCGGCGCCTCTTGTTGCAGGAGACGGCTTGCATGGAGACCGCCCACCCCGCGCTGAACCGCTATTACGAGCTCGTGGCGTCACTGCAAGCCCACTACCGGCAAAAGCTGTACATCGGGCACGAGCTTCAGCGGTTCGCGGCGGACGCGCCTTTCTCGGTCGTGCACTCCGGCGTGCGGCGCTTCGAGCGGCCCGCTGCCGTCATGGCCCAGCTCCACGTCCAGAACCTCGGTACGTGGCGCGCGGATCCGTTCGCGCAGCGCGTGTTCGATCCGGCTGAGCTCGATGAGCTGGAGCGACGGCTCCAAGCTTTGGCGCTCGGCGAAGAACCCGCCGCGCCCGTGTCGCTCGGCCTCGGCGAGCTGGTGCTTTCCTGAGCTTCACTCCGTGGGCGTAGCGATCTGCACGCGGCGAACCAAGCCCGTCAGTGGTCCGCTGCTGCTCACGGACCCGCCCAGTTGCACACGGTCCAGAATGCTCGTGTCGTACGGCTGCGCGGGGGACGACCTGCGCACGCCGTCCACGGTTACGCTCGCGCCTTCTGGTCGTACGGACGCCACCACCGGTGCCCGCGCCCGTCATTGACCGGCTCGTCGTGCGAGAGCTGCCAAGCGGCCCCCTCGCTCTGCAAACCCCAAAACTGAACCGCGCCCCGCGCGGGCTCACGAAGAGGTCGAGCTGCTGATCGAAGCGATCCGAAAAGTTTGCGTTGACGATGGCGGCGTCGGCGAGCAGCGGCGCGTCCGGGAGCCAGAGGTCCGCGCTGAGCTCGAAGTAGGGGCCGCCAGCGAGGACCCTGCGCGCTAGGCGAGCTCTCTTGCCAGCGCGCGTTGCACGCGCTCGTCGCTCAACGCGCGCAGGTGGGGAGCAGGGCGGCCGCGGCGCAGCGCCACCAGCTCCGCCACGATGCTGACCGCGATCTCTTCCGGCGTGACGGCCCCGATGTCCAAGCCCACCGGCGCGAACACCCGCTCCACCGGTAAGTCTCCCTGGCGTTTTGCGAGCACGCGCTCTACGAGGCGGAAGACTTTGCGGCGGCTGCCGACGAGCCCGATGTAGCGCGCCTGATTGCCGGCCGCAGACTCCAGCGCGCGTTCGTCCAGCTGGTGGTCGTGGGTGACGATGAGCACCCAATCGCGCGCGTCGAGCGGGTGGCGGCGGAGCGCGTCGCTCGGGTCGTCCAGCAGGAGCTGGCACTGGGGGAAGCGCTCGACGTTGTTCAGCTCTTCGCGTTCGTCTACCACGAAGACGTCGAAGCCCACGGTGCGCGCCAGCGCCGCCGTCGGTTTGGCGACGTGACCTGCGCCGAGCAGCCAAAGCCGAGGCGAGGGCAGCAGCGGCTCCACGAAGACTTCCATCCGCCCGCCGCAGCACATGCCGAGGTCCTGAGTCAGATCCCGAACCAGTAGCTCCGGCGTGCCCGACGAGAGCGCGCGCTCCAACGCCTCCACCACCGCCTTTTCGATCGCGCCGCCGCCAACGGTGCCGACGGTGCTGCCGTCTTCCCGCAGCAGGAGGCGGGCGCCGGGTTGCTGCGGGGTCGAGCCTGAAACGCGCACCACGGTGGCGAGCGCGCCGCGCTGACCCGTACCGAGCAATTCGAGCTGAGCCTGCAGGATTTCTCGCACTGGCACCGTGGGGGCTCTCGGTAGAAAGAGAGCGAAATGCGTCTCGACGGTTTCGTGAGCCGCCGAAGCGCGGCTCGGGTCAAGCATGGTAGCATGCTGCCCGATGGCCATCCGCTTCGTGTTGAACGGAAGCCCCGTCGAGGTAGCGGACGTCGCTCCGCACGTCACGCTACTGCAGTGGCTCCGTAGCAGCGGCTTTCGCGGCGCTAAAGAGGGGTGCGCGGAGGGGGAGTGTGGGGCGTGTGCGGTCGCGCTGTGGACGAGCGCTCCCGGCGAGAGCGGCAGCCACTACGAGCCGGTGAACAGCTGTCTGCTGCCGCTTGCGGCTCTGGCCGGGCGAGAAGTAGTGACCGTGGAGGGCGTCGCGCCCGCTCCGGGCGAGCTTCACCCCGTGCAGGAGGGAATGGTCGCCCTGGGTGGCTCCCAATGCGGCTACTGCACGCCCGGATTCGTGGTGAGCCTGTTCTGCGAATACTACCGGCCCAGCCGCGCCGGCTTCGATCCGGAGAGCATCAGCGGTAACTTATGCCGCTGCACCGGTTATCGGCCGATCGCGGAAGTGGCGCGGGCGATGCCAGCGCCGTCGCCGACGGATCCGCGTTTGGTGCAGCTCGGGCGCCGTGCCGCGGAGCCTGCCCCGTGCCGCGGGGCGGACGTCCCCTATTTGCGGCCGGCTTCCTTGGGCGAAACCTGGGAAATGTGGGAGTCCTCGCCGGACGCGAAGCTCATCGCTGGCGCGACGGACTTGCTGGTGTACGCGAACCAAAAGTTCGAGCGTTGGTCGACGTTGCTGTCGGTGGAAGCGCTCCCCGAGCTGCAAGAGCTTTCTCTCACGGACGAAGAGCTCGTGCTCGGAGCCGGCGTCCCGTTGTCGCGTATCGAGCACTACTTGGCGGACGCGGCGGCGGAGCTTACGGCGCTCGGGCAGCTGCTCCCGCTGTTCAGCTCACGCCTGATTCGCAACCGCGCGACGCTGGGCGGCAACCTCGCGACCGCCTCACCAATTGGGGACGCGGCTCCGGCGCTGCTGGCGCTGGATGCGCGCGTGGAGCTGGCGAGCCGTGCCGGAGTGCGTGTGGTGCCGCTGAGCGAGCTGTTCATGGGCTACCGGCGCACCTCGCTCGCTCCCCGCGAGCTGATTCGCGCTGTACGGGTGCCGCGACCGTTTCCGGCGTTTCAGCGCTTCTACAAGGTGAGCAAGCGCACTCTCGACGATATTTCCACGGTCGCGGCGGCGTTTTCGCTCACTTTGGACGACGCGGGTAATGTCACGCGGTTTGGCGTTGGCCTCGGGGGCGTCGCGGCGACTCCGCTCGCGGCGCCGACGTTGTCGCACCTGGCGGTCTCCAAACCCTGGAACGAGCAGACGCTCGATGCGCTCTTGAACGAAGCTTCCCGCGTGGGTACGCCGCAGACGGACTTTCGTGGCAGCGCCGCTTACCGCCGCGCGATGCTGAGCCAGCTGCTGCGCAAATTCTTCTTCGAATCCACCTCCTCGCGCGCGGAGGCGGCCGAATGAGCGCGCTGGGGAAGCCGGTCAGCCACGAATCCGCGCGCCTTCACGTGACCGGCGCGGCCAGCTACGTGGAAGACCTGGCTGGGGACCTGGCGCGCCTGGGCTATGCCTGGCCGGTAACGAGCCCCCATCCCCACGCGCGGGTCCTGAAGGTGGACACGAGCGCCGCGCTGGCTTGCCCGGGCGTGCTCACCTGCCTCACGCGCACTGACGTGGCGGGGGAAAACGACGTCGGTCCGGTGCGCCACGACGAGCCCCTCTTTCCGGATTTGGTGGAGCACCACGGCCAGGCCGTGCTTTGGGTAATCGGTGAAAGCATCGAGCAGGCGCGGCTCGGTGCGGAACAAGTGCGGGTGGAGTACGAGCCGCTTGCCGCCACGTTGTCGATCGCGGCGGCGATCGCTAGGGGGAGCTTTCATATGCCGCCCGACAAACTACGGCGGGGCGAGCCGGAGTCGGCGCTGGCCGCGTCCGCGGAGCAGCTCACCTTCGAGCTCTTCGTCGGCGGGCAAGAGCACTTCTACTTGGAGACGCAAGCCGCGCTCGCGGTGCCGGAAGACGGCGCGAGCTTGCTGGTGCACTCCTCCACCCAGCACCCCACGGAGACGCAGGAGATCGTGGCGCGCGTGCTCGGTATCGCCAAACACGAAGTCACGGTGCAGTGCTTGCGCATGGGCGGCGCCTTCGGCGGCAAGGAAACGCAGGCCAATTCGTGGGCGGCGGTGGCGGCGCTCGGCGCTCGCAAGCTGCGTCGGCCCGTCTTGGTCCGGCTCACACGGGCGCAGGACATGAGCATGACCGGCAAGCGTCACCCATTTTTGGGGCGTTTTCGGGTCGGCTTCGAGCGCGACGGCAAGCTCCGAGCGCTCTTGCTGGAGCTGTTCAGTGACGGCGGGTTCAGCCTGGATTTGAGCTCGCCGGTGCTGTTTCGCGCCATGTTCCACGCGGACAACGCGTACCTCCTTCCGAACGTCGACATCACCGGGCGCATCTGCAAGACCAATCATGTCTCGCATACGGCGTTTCGCGGCTTCGGGGGGCCGCAGGGCATGCTCATGATCGAAGAGGTGATGGACCGCGTGGCGCGGCACCTGGACTTGCCGCCAGCGGAGGTGCGCCAGCGCAACTTCTACGTGACCGGGGACACGGCGCACTACGGGCAGGAAGTCAAAGACGCGGACCGCATTGGGCGCATCTGGCAGGAGCTCAGCCAATCGAGTGAGCTCGCCGCGCGGCAAGAGGAGGTGAGGCGCGACAACGCGCAGAATCCGCACCGAAAGCGCGGCATCGCTATCACCCCGGTGAAATTCGGTATCTCGTTCACGACTGCCTTCTTCAATCAGGCGGGGGCGCTGGTGCTCGTCTACAAGGACGGCAGCGTGCAGGTGAATCACGGGGGTACCGAGATGGGCCAGGGCCTGCACACCAAGGTCGCGCAGATCGCCGCTCACTCGCTTTCGCTCCCGCTCTCCGCGATTCGGGTGATGGCGACGCGCACCGACAAGATCCCCAACACCTCCGCGACGGCGGCTTCGTGCGGCTCGGACCTGAACGGAGCCGCGGTGCAAAGCGCCTGCGAGACCCTCAAAGAGCGGCTGACGGCCGTCGCGGCGCGTCGCTTCCAGGTGGCGCCGGAGGACGTCTTGTTCGAAAATGGCAGCGTTTTGCCCTGGCAGCGCCCGGCGGACGCGGTGCCGTTTCGCGCCGTCGTGGAGCAAGCCTACCTGGAGCGCACCCCGCTTTTCGCGACCGGCTACTACCGCACTCCGAAGATCCATTTCGATCGCGATTCAGGGCGCGGCAAGCCGTTCCATTACTACGCGTACGGTGCGGCCGTGAGCGAGGTGGAGGTGGACGGCTTCACGGGTCAGTACCGGCTCTTGCGCGCGGACGTGCTGCACGACGTGGGCTCGTCGCTGTCGCCGCTCGTGGACCGCGGGCAGATCGAGGGCGGATTTTTGCAGGGCGTGGGCTGGCTCACCACGGAGGAGCTGGTGTGGAACGAGCACGGCGCGCTCTCCACGAGCGGCGCCTCCACTTACAAGCTGCCCGGCTTGGGCGAGTGTCCGCCCCACTTCAACGTGAAGCTCTTGGAGCGCGCGGCCGAGCCGGGCGTCGTGTATGGCAGCAAGGCTGTCGGCGAGCCGCCGTTCATGCTCGCGATCAGCGTGCGCGAGGCGCTGCGCGCGGCGGTGGCGGCCTTCGGCACCGGGGGCGTGGTGGAGCTCGCTGCGCCGGCGACCCCTGAAGCCGTGTTCTGGGCCATCGAAGCGCAGCGCGAGAAAGCCGCGAAGCTCAGCCGCGCGGCGGAGTGACGGCGCTCAGGAGAGCGCGACCTTCGCCTGAATCTCGGGTGTGAGCTGCACGCGCGGGCCAATGACGAGCACCGGCGACGTGGCCTGGCGAACGACGGTCTCCGCGACGCTGCCGAGCGCCCAAGACGAGCTGTATTGACGTCCGCGCGTGCCGACGACGGTCAGGTTGGCGCGCAGCTTCCAGCCGAGGTCCATGAGCTCGTCGGCGGGCTCGCCTTGAAGCACCATGGTCTCCACCGTGAGCTCGCTAGGCAACGGCAGGTTGGAGAGCGCAGCGGCGACGTGCTCGTCCAGCTTCGCGAAGGAGTCGCCATGCAGATCGCTCCCCAGCTTGCTGCCGAAGCCGGTGAACGCGATGGGAGGAAGGTGGTGGTCCGGCTCGGCGGAAGGCACGACGTGCACCACGTAGAGCTTGGCGTAAGAGTGCTTGGCCGCTTCACGCGCCGCAGCGCGCACCGCGCGGTAACCGTGGGACGAGTAGTCGGTCCCAACGATGATGACGTAGGGCTTGGTGGCCATCTGAAGGAATATCGCTGCATACGGCGTGCCGCGGATTCCGAAGGGTCGAACGCCGTGCGGCTCGGGTCGATAACGTGCGGTCACGCCCCGTGAGGCGTCTTGGGGCGCCAAAGTTTTGATAGCGATCGCGCTAACGACTGGAATTCATTCGACCCAGCGATTCCCCGCGTGACCTCGGCGGCAAGCGGCCCGCCGGCTAGCGGGTCCGTTTCTTTCTGGCGCTGTCAGGACCTGCACGCGCGAAGTGTCCGGACCCTGACACGCGCGTCGCGGATCACGTCCACGTGCCACCTTCGGTGGCGACGCCCGGGCCCACGGACGACTTGCCGCAGACGGTAGGCATGACGGTTGCCAACGTCTGACCAGACGCGAGGGATGG
>JAQSWN010000372.1 GCA_029266615.1 Polyangiaceae bacterium | reverse complement strand
ATAGTTTGCGGTCTCGGCTTAGTGTCGCTCGGTTTAGTGTCGCTCGCTTAGCGCTCGCTCCCGGCGCGGGCGCGGGCGCGGGCGCGGCGCGGGCGCGGCGCGGCGCGGGCGCGGGCGCGGGCGCGGCGCGGGCGGATGGCTTTGCGTTGTGAGCGGTTTGGCGTTTTGGCGGCTTGGGCTCGCGGTTTTTGCTTTGGGTTTCGGGTTTGCGTCCGTTCACGAACTACGAGTGAGGTAGAAGCAAGGCGTGCGGCGCTTGGCCCTTTTCTTGCTGCTCCTTCAGCTCGCCCGCGCATAGTCCGCATCCGCCACGGCGGGGACCGCTCTCGCAGAGCTTTCCGTGAGTCGAGAACCCGATGCGTTAGCCGCCGGGTGTGCAGATGATCAGGAGCTCGAGCGACGCGTCGTGGCGATCCTGGGGCGGCCGCTGTCGGGTCCGGGGCGAAATGGTGAGGTTGTCATTGCCGTGCCCTTCGGGCGCGAAGGAGAGGCGCTCGTTGGCGACGTTTCGGCAAAGGGTCCGAAAGGAAACCTGGCGTTCGCACGCTCCGCGACGTGAGCTCGAACTGTCAGGCGCTGAGCGAGCGCGTGGCCATCGCCGTCGCGCTCCTTTTCGACGGCGCCCAGCGCTCCGCATCGGACGCTTCCCGCAACTCACGTCTAGCGGAAGCGTCCGTCGCGCCTCCTGCGATCGCGCCGCGCGAGAGCGCGCGGCCTGCGGCCAAAGAGGTGAGCGTGACGACTTGGCAAGCGAGGCCGAGCCTGGCGGGGGCCGCGAGCTATGGTCTCGGTGGCTCAGGAACATGGCTTGGGCTCGGGCGCTTGGGAGCGCGCAACCTGCACTGGGTCATCGACCTCGGCGTCGGCGGCAGCGTGCCGACCCGCGAGTCCTTCGACGAAGGCAGCGTACGAAGCTCTTAGTGGCTCGGCAGCGCCCGTGGGTGCTACCTGCCTGCAGCGGGGGCCGTCGGCATCGGCCCGTGCGCGAGCTGGGCGTGGGTTGGTTGCGTGGCGCCGGCGAGAACTACGGCGAGACACGCAGCTCCGCCCTCATGTGGACGGCCCTGAGTCTCGGTCTGGGCGCGGAGCTGCCACTCGGACAACACGTGGCGGTGACTCTCGTGGGCAGCATTTGGGTGCCGCTGCAGCGACACACCTTTTCGGTGCAGAACCGCGGCGCCCGCGATGGGTTTCTGGCGGAGCTTCGCTTTCCGGGTCACGAAAACGACGACGCGAGCGAGCGTGTCGGCCCGCAGCACGCCACCCAGCTCGCCACCCGCGAGCTCTTTCACCTCGGCGAGCGAAGAAGTGGTGATGGCGTTTCTCGGCTTCTTCAACGATGGCACGGATCAGGACGGCGACGGCATCGTGGACGATCTCGAGATCAACGTGCAGGTGCTGTGCAGCGACCCGAGGAAACTCTACCTCACCGTGTTCACCGACAACGAGGAGCTGCGGTTCCGCAAGCGCAGCCGTCTCGTCGACTTCGCGACCGGCGAGCAGTTCGGTACCCATGCAGCGATTCGGACGAGCTCGAGCCAGCGGGCGCAACCGGCCTCGTGCTGGAGCGCCCCTTCGCAGAAGGTCGCTTTCAGGAGCTTGGATTCGAGTGGCGTGCCGAAGAGTTGCGCTTCTTCTTGCACGTGAACGGTGAGGACCGAACGCTTTGGACCTTGAGCGGCTGCGAGCAAGTGCCACAGCGGCCGGTGTACGTCATGTACAACTCCTGGCACCCCGAAACGCATTGGTACCCGCCGCAAGCGAGCGCCGCTTACCCCGCCCGCGACGTTTGGCTGCGCGTAGACTGGTTTTCCTTTACGCCCTGAGCTCAGAGGGCAATCGCGACACCCAAGCTCACCGACAGCCAGCCGCCACGATGCTCCACCAAAGTGGGGCCGTCGCTCACGCGGCCGCGCACGGGCAAAACGACGTATCCGGCCTCGGCGCCAACGAACGGGCGCACGAGGTCCGAACCCCACGCCGCGCGCAGCGGGACCGCGACCCCCGCCCAGGGCGCCGTGAGCTGTCGGCCCTCATCGGGCGCCTGGGCGTCGGCGACGAGCGAGAGCCAGCCAGCGCGCACGCCGAGCGCAGCCGAGAGCTCGAGCGGACCCGCGCGAGCGCGCGCGGCGGCGCCAACCAATGCGGAAAGCGACGTCCAGCGCACGTCTGCCAAAGTGAGCTCGTCCGTCCCGCGCTCGAAGCGACCATCGAGCAGCAGCGACCATCGCTCTCCCACGCCGACGCGCGCTGCCAGAGCTGCCCCCCAAAGCGTGGAGCGGGGCGTTCCCTGCGTCACCGCAGAAGCAGCGGCCGAGAGATCGTTCGCAGGCTTGCGGGGCGGGCGCGGCGCCGCCGACTCGGGGCGAGCGACCACGGGGGCGGGCTCACGCGAAGGCGGGCGAGCTCGCTCGATCTGGGCCACGAGCTCGCTGATAGCCAGCGCGACCAGTCGCTCTCGCGCCCCTCGTGCGGTGTCGTCTAGGGCTACGCGCGTCGTCGCGGGCGGCTCCTCTGCTCGAGCCGCTTGCGCCTCCGCGACCCCGCCCGAGCAGCGCAATTGCAGCCGCACGCGCGCCGTCGAAAGGCCGAGGGTCGAAAGCTCCAGCGCCAAGTGCTCGCGCAGCGCCTGCTCCGAAAGGGACGTGCACTCGCTCATCGACAGCTGCAAGGGCGCCTCCGTCGCCCGACCCTGCGAGGGGAAAGACACGAGCGAGGCGAGCAAAAGAACGCGGAGCGCGCGGGTCACGGCGGCTCGCCGAGCCGCTGCAAGGTGCGTGCATGCTTACCGCCGGGATAGCGTTGCAAGTACTGTCGAGCCAGGGTTTGGGCCCGCGCCGCGTTACCGGCGGCGGCGCTCGCCTCCGCCTCGCGCGAAAGCGCGTCTTCCGCCAAGCCGCCGGTCGGTCGCAAACGGCGGGCGAGCGCGAAAGCGTCCGCCGCCTCCGCGGGGCGTCCAAGCTGGCTGAGTAGCAGACGTCCAAGCGTGAAAGCCGCCAATGGTGCGCGCGAATCCGCGCCGTGCTCACGCGTCACGCGCCGCAAGTAACCGAGCGCCTGCTCGGGATGATTCGAGAGGCGCGCCGCGTCTGCTGCCAGCATCAGCTCTTCTGCGCTCGAGCCCACCACCGCGGGGCTCTGGCTCATTACTTGGTAGGCGGCCTTGTACTCACCGCCGCGCGCGAGCTCCAAAAAGCGAGCGCGCCCCGCCACGACCGGCGCCGGCTTCGGCTCGACCTTCGGCTCCGGCTCGGCGCTCGGAAAGAAACGCGACTCCCCCGCCTCTAGGTACGTTCGGCTCGCGCCTTCTTGCACCTCGACCTTGCCCTCGCTCACCGAAACCCGCGTTCGCTCGGCCACGCGCTCCACGGAAAAGCGCGTGCCGATCACTCGCACGAGGACGTTGCCAGCCACGACGACGAAATCCCGCTCGGGACGCTTGGTGACCTCGAAGTCCGCCGCGCCGTGCACGAGTCTGGACTCGATGCGCTCGGGCCCGGCGAGGGTCACCGAAAGCTCGCCGCCGTCCCGAACGCGAGCCACGGAGCCGTCCGCGAACGTCGTCCTCGGCGTAGCGGGGGCAGCGCGGCTGGACGCCGCCGGCGCGCGGGCGAGCTCGACCGGCTTCGACCACGACGCCCAGAAGGCGGCCAGCGCGACGACGCAGACAACACCCGCCACCGCAGAAATTCGCAGAGCGGCGGCGCGCACCGCTCTACGCCGGTGCAACCGTGCCAAGTTGCGCTCGCTGCGTTCGACACTCCACGTGGGCTCCACGCGTCGAACGGCGTCCAGCGGGCTCTGGTTGGAAGGTTCGGTCATGGCGATACCAATTGGGACAGCTGCGTCTCGGCGCGCCACAGGCGGCGCTGTACGGTCGACTTCGAACAGCCACAGAGCTGCACCATCTCGTCCAAAGTCTCCCCTTCGACGTGGCGGAGCAGCCAAGCCACGCGTTCTTCGGCGCGCAGCCGATCCAGCGCGCGATACAAGCGCGCGGCTTCCGCTCGTTCGTCGGCGGTCGCGCCCGCCGCCAGTGGCAGCTCGCGCTCGCTCACGTTGTCCAGGCTCAGCCACGACAACAGCCGGCGACGCCGCAAACGGCGCGTGGCCCGGCGCACGCAGATGCGTGACAACCAGCCGCCGAGCGCGCCTGGCTCTCGTACCGTCGGCAAACCGCGGTGAGCCTCGAGGAAGACGTCTTGAACCAAGTCGTCTACCTCGCCATCGCTGCCGAGCAAGCGGGCCGCAATGCGCGCGACGTACGGAGCGTAGCGGCGAAACACCTGATCGAAGTCGCGCGGGTCGACGGGGGTACGCTCGTCCGAAGTCGAAGCCGCGGGCTCGCTTCCCACCAGCCGGAGCGGCGGGCGTCGAGCGGAGCTAGATTGCGGGTGCGACATAGG
>JAQSWN010000371.1 GCA_029266615.1 Polyangiaceae bacterium | reverse complement strand
GACGTGCGCGTAGTGACGCGTGGCCGACTCGTACTCCACGTGCGAGACCGCGATGGTGACCGTCTTCGTCTCGTCGCGAACGATGCCGCCCTTGGCGATATCCGCGTACTTGATCTCTTTGGCGAGACCCTTCTTCGACTGGACCTTCACGAGCGACGCCGTGAGCGTCGTCTTGCCGTGGTCGATGTGACCGATGGTCCCAACGTTGACGTGCGGCTTAGAACGAACGAATTTCTCTTTGGCCATGGACTAGTCCCTCGTTAGCTTCCTTGAATTACCCGCGAACTCTCGCGACAATCTCGTCTTGCACGGCGGTCGGAACCGCCTCGTACTTCGCAAACTGCATGGAGTACGCCGCGCGGCCCTGCGTCTTGCTGCGCAGGTCCGTGGCGTAACCGAACATCGTGGCGAGCGGCACCTCCGCGGTGATCACCTGCGTGTTCTTACCGCGCTGGCTCATGCCGAGGATCTTGCCGCGGCGAGAGTTCAAGTCGCCGATCACGTCGCCCATGTTGGTGTCGGGCGTGACCACCTCTACCGCCATCACCGGCTCCAAGAGGTGAATGCCGGCGTCTTTGGCGCCGTCTTGAAAGGCCATGCTGCCGGCGACCTCGAAGGCGGGGCCTGACGAATCTACCTCGTGATAGCTGCCGTCCAAGAGCCTCACGTGCACGTCCAGCACTTGATAGCCCGCGAGCACGCCGCGCAAGGTCGCGTCTTTGATGCCCTTCTCGACCGAGGGGATGAACTCCTTCGGGATCAGGCCGCCAACGGTTGCGTTCTCGAAGTTGAAGCCGGAGCCTCGCTCGCCCGGCGCGAGCTCGATGACCACGTGGCCGTACTGACCGTGGCCGCCGGACTGGCGAATGAACTTGCCCTCCGCCTTCACGGTCTTGGCGATCGCTTCGCGGTACGCGACCTCGGGCTTGCCGACGTTGGCCTCGACGTTGAACTCACGCTTGAGGCGGTCCACCAGGATTTCGAGGTGGAGCTCGCCCATGCCGGCAATGATGGTCTGACCGGTCTCGTCGTTCGTGTAGGTGCGGAACGACGGGTCTTCCTGAGCCAGCTTCTGCAAGCTCATGCCGAGCTTGTCGAGATCCGCTTGCGTGCGGGGCTCGATGGCGATCGAAATGACCGGCTCCGGGAAGATCATCTTCTCGAGCACGATCGGGTGCTTCTCTTCGGCCAGCGTGTCGCCGGTGCGCGTGTCGCGTAGGCCGACGGCGGCGTAGATGTTGCCCGCCTCGCAGTCCTTGAGCTCTTCACGCTTGTTGGCGTGCATGCGCAGGATGCGGCCAATGCGCTCGCGCTTGCCGCGCGCCGTGTTCATGACCGCGGTGCCGCTCGTCAGCGTGCCCGAGTAGACGCGGAAGAAGGTCAGGTTGCCGACGAACGGGTCGTTCAAGATCTTGAACGCCAGCGCCGCGAAGGGCTCCTTGTCGTCCGCTTTGCGCTCTTCGACCTTGGTCTCGTCCTTGGGGTGAGTCCCCTTGACGGGCGGGATGTCCAGCGGCGACGGCAGGAAGTTCACGACCGCGTCGAGCAAGAGCTGCACGCCCTTGTTCTTGAAAGCGGAACCGCACAGCACAGGCACGAACTTGAAACCGATCGTGGCCTTGCGTACGGCCGCGTAAATCTGGTCCGGAGTTACCTCGTCGGCTTTGCCTTCGAGGAACTTGTCCATGATGACCTCGTCCAGATCCGCGCACGCTTCGATGAGCTTCTCGCGCAGCTCGACGCACTGATCCTTGAGGTCGGCCGGAATCTCTTCCCAGTTGTACTTCGCGCCTAGCGAGTCGTCCTGGAAGATGGCCGCCTGCATCTTGATGAGGTCGACGATGCCCCGGTGCTGGTCTTCTTGACCGACGGGCCACTGCACGGGCACGGGCGTCACGCCCAGGCGCTCGCGCATGCTGTCCAGGTTCATCTGGAAATCAGCGCCGACTTTGTCGAGCTTGTTGACGAAGGCGATACGCGGAACGTTGTACTTGTCCGCCTGACGCCAGACGGTCTCGCTCTGCGGCTCCACGCCGTTGCCGCCGTCGAACACCGCGACCGCGCCGTCCAACACACGCAGGCTGCGCTCCACCTCGATGGTGAAGTCCACGTGCCCGGGCGTGTCGATGATGTTGATGCGGTGACGCTTGCCCTCGTTCGGGCCGAACGCGGGCGACCAGAAGCAGTTCGTCGCGGCGCTGGTGATGGTGATGCCGCGCTCTTGCTCTTGCGGCATGTAGTCCATCGTCGCCGCGCCGTCGTGCACCTCACCGATCTTGTGGGTGACGCCGGTGTAATAAAGGATGCGCTCGGTGACCGTGGTCTTGCCCGCGTCGATATGCGCCATAATCCCGATGTTTCGGGTGCGCTCGAGGCTGATTTCGCGGGCGGCCATGGGTAGTTCGGGGTTCTGAGGGAGGCTTTGGACCGTTGGATAGACGAAACCCCTCCCAGCCCTAGCTTCCCCAATTTGGGAAGCCGTATGTGCCGGAAGGGGTTCGGGGTGCGACGAGTGCCGCTGCCAGTGGCGAGCGGGACGTCAGCGAATTGCCGTGTCTACGCGCAACCCGATCCTATGTGGTCGTCAGCATGCTTCCGTGAACCGCGCTCCTTTAGGGCTTAACGTCCTCGGGGGGAACCGCTCACCAGCGGTAGTGGGCGAACGCCTTGTTGGCGTCGGCCATCTTGTGGGTGTCGTCCTTCTTCTTCACGGCGTTGCCGCGAAGCTGAGCGGCGTCCACCAACTCGGCCGCGAGGCGCTCACGCATCGTCTTCTCGCCGCGGTCGCGGGAGTAGTTGACGAGCCAGCGCATGGCCAGGGCGACGCGGCGCTCCGGACGAACTTCCACCGGCACCTGGTACGTGGCGCCACCGACGCGGCGGCTCTTCACTTCCAGCTTCGGCTTGATGTTGTCCAGCGCCTTGCGGAAGATCTCCAAGGGGTCTTCCTTGAAGCGGGCCTGGATGATGTCGAAGGCGCCGTAGATGATGCCTTCTGCGGTCGGCTTCTTGCCGCCGAGCATCAAGGAGTTCGTGAACTTCGCCACGAGCTTGTCCTTGTACTTGGGGTCCGGGGTGATCTTGCGCTTCGGTACGTCGCGTCGGCGGGGCATCTGCGTCTTCCTCTTATTGCTTCGGACGCTTCACGCCGTACTTGGAGCGCGAGCGGTTACGGTTGGCCTTGTTCGTGGAGCTGGGGCCCGAGGCGCCGGAGGCGTCCAACGTGCCGCGCACGACGTGGTAGCGAACGCCCGGGAGGTCCTTAACGCGACCGCCGCGGATGAGCACCACGCTGTGCTCCTGGAGATTGTGACCCTCGCCCGGGATGTAGCTGATCACTTCCATGCTGTTCGTCAGGCGAACGCGGCACACCTTGCGGAGAGCCGAGTTCGGCTTCTTCGGCGTTACGGTGTAGACGCGCAGGCAAACGCCGCGCTTCTGGGGGCACGAACGGAGCGCGGGAGAAGCGGTACGCGTAACGAGCGCTTCGCGTCCCTGTCGAATGAGCTGCTGGATCGTAGGCATAATTGCGGCGAGAGTTTTTGGGGGACCGGGAGGGTAGCCGGGGGCCTTCGGGAGTCAAGCCATAACCTGCGTGCAGGCACCTCTCGACAACCTCTGGCTGGCGGAACGATTGATCCACCTAACCGGGGGGCGCCTCCTAGCATCCATTCTGGCAGCGATCGACTTTCTCCGTCGATTTTGAGCAAAATGTTTACAAGTGCTCGAATTTATTGCGGTTCGATCGACGACAAAACCGCCTGCCACTCCCCCTGCACGAGCGACGCTATCGGGTCGTCGTAGGTATGCCCGGCTTTGACGTCCGACACCACAGTAGAGGAGAGGCCCGCGCGCTCGAAGAGCGGCCCCAGCTGGTAGCGGTAGGCGTTCTGGCAGTCGGTCTGACCGCAGGCGAAGAGAAGCCGGCGCACCCGCGGCTGGAGCGACCTGGCCTTCGAGGCCGTCCAACCCTTGTAGCCCCCTTCCACGAGCACGGCCGCGCCCACGTCCAGCGCCGGATCTTGAATGAGGCCCGCGCCCAGAATTGCGCCGAGGGAGAAGCCCGTGAAGACGACGGGACCAGGGCGCACGTGCTCCGGGTAGCGTGCGCGGAGAGCGCCCATCGCGGCGATGAGCTCCGCACGGGTCTTGGCGAGCGAGCTCCACTCCCAACGGTCCATGTCCTTCGGTACGTCGCGCCGCGGTACTCCGCGCGGGCAGAGCACGAACACTTCGCCGAGGGTGATGCGGCGCCACACTTCGCATTGCCATTCCGGTCGATCGAAGTTGCCATGCAACGCGAGCGCGAGCGCCCGCGGCTTCGTCGCCCCGAGCGGCACCGACACGACCGCATCGCCGAAGCCAGGTACCGGCAACGTGACGAGCGGCGCGCCTGAAAGCGGTGGCGGCGTGGTCACCGGCGC
>JAQSWN010000162.1 GCA_029266615.1 Polyangiaceae bacterium | reverse complement strand
GACCGTTGCACTGATACTCTCAAGCGACGCCGCTTCCGCCATTTTCGGGCGCGGCCGCGCGAGCCTTGTCCCAACCGGAAAGCGTCGGAGAGTTCGACCCGCGGCCAAGCACACCGCCCGCATTTGCGGACGTGTATGAAAGCTGCGCGAAGCTCGTCTGGCGCAACCTTCGCCGCCTCGGTGTGCCCGACGCGGCGCTCGAAGACGCCGCGCAGGATGTTTTTCTCGTCGTTCATCGTCGACTGCCCGAGTTCGAAGGACGCTCCAGCTTGCGCACTTGGATCTTCGGCATCGTGCTGCGCGTCGCGGCCCGGCACCGTCGCAAGGCGCGCGGCGTCGCGGTGCGCGAGACGGACGTCCCCGGCGAGCTCGGGCAAGCGCTTTCGGCTCCTGCCCACGAAGGGCCGTTCGAGCGCACGCTGCAGCGACAGGCGACGGAAATGTTGCACCGAGTCCTCGCTCAGCTCGACGACGAGAAGCGCGCGCTGCTCGTCATGGTGGACTTGGAGCAGACCAGCGTCGCCGAGGCGGCCGAAGCGCTGGAGATCAATTTGAACACCGCGTACTCGCGGCTCCGCGCGGCCCGGCGCGCTTTCGAAGCGGAGCTTTCCAGCATGCTCGGCGAGGGGGCGACATGAGCACGGGTCTGGAGCGTCGAGCCCACCGTCTGGTGGAGCTTTCGCGAGCGGGGGACGACCCGTCCGCGACGCAGCTTTTGAGCCTTCATGGCGCGGTCACGGCCCGCATCGCGGCGCAGGGCGCGAGCGCGACGGCCGGAGCCACCGCCAAGGTGAGCCACGCGGGTGCGCTCTTGAAGGGGCTCGTGGCAGCCGGAGCTATCGCGACGGCTTCCGCCAGTTTTTTTGCGCTCGGGCGCGAAGAGCCCAAGCCGGTGCTAACGGTTTCGCGAGCGCTCCCCGCAGAGACGTCGGCGCCGTCTTCCCTGACTCCGGAGCCGGCCGCACCGGCTGCTCCCGAGCCGGCGGTTTCCGCCACGACGCCCGCTACGCCTCGCCCGGCCAAGGTGCCCGCGAGCCTGCGTCTTCGAGAGGAGGCCGCGCTGCTCGCCGAGGTTCAGAGCGCGCTGCGCTCCGGGCAGCCGAAGGTCGCGCTCGGCAAATTAGACTCCTACGACCGCCGCTTCCCAGGAGGCGTGCTGCGAGCCGAGGCCGACGCGGCCAAGGTCTTCGCGCTCTGCTCCAGCGGCCGCGTGGAGAGAGCGCGCGCCTCTGCGCAACGCTTCGTCAAGCGCTACCCAGGCTCGCCCGCCATCGCGCGCGTGCAAGCCGCCTGCAAGTGAGGTGAACGTGCTCGGACGATCGGCGTGGTGCGGCGCGCTCCTGCTTTTAGGCTGCGAGATCGGCGTCATGGACGTGCCAATCGGAGCCGACCTGCCGAGCACTTTCTATGTTTCGCCAGACGGCGCCGACGACGACCCTGGCACGCGAGCCCAGCCGTGGAAGACGTTCGCACACGCGACCGCGCGCCTCGAACCGGGTCACACCCTGGTCTTGCTGGACGGCGACTACGAGGCGCAGACCACGGGGCTCTTGGAGGTGGATTGTAACCGCGCGCCCCGGCGTGGCCGAGCCAGTCGGCCCATCACGGTTCGCGCCGAGTCCGAGCGCGGCGCACGTCTGCACGGGGACGGCGCGCGGGTACCGCTCGATTTGCGCAGCTGCGCCCATTGGATCGTAGAAGGCCTCACGCTCATGAACGAGCACGTCGCCGAGGTCCCCTCGGGCACTGACGTCGGCAGTGTCGCGATGTTGCAGGGCGGCCACGATATCGTGCTGCGCCGGCTGCTCATGTTGCGGCCCAACCACCACCGCCACACGCACTTGTTGCGAGTCCTGGAGGCCGCGCAGGTGCTCGTCGAAGAGTGCGAGTCCTACGACTTCTTCCACAATGCGTTCGAGACGGTCCGAAGCCAGGCGGTCACGTTTCGTCGGAACTACTTTCACTCTCGCGACGCCGAGAGCGCCGAGGACGACCTCGGCACGGACGACCCGACGCGAGGCGAGGTCGCGATCCAGGTCGAGGAATCTTCCTACGTGCTGCTGGAGAACAACGTCGCGGAGGTGCTCGGTACCGGCTTCAGCGTGGTAGGGCGTCCTTCGGGCTCTCCCTATACGGAGTCGCCGCCGTTCCCGGTGAGCGGCGCGCGCCTGTTCGGTAACGTGGTGCGGGACGCGCTCGCTTACGGCTTCAAGGTGGAGACCCGCTGCAACGACGCGCTGCCCTGCGTCGCGCCCGAACGCATCGTGACCGACACGCTCATCGTCGACGGGGTGGTGGAGCAAAGTGCCGTCGGCGTCTCCGTGAACGCGGCGCCTGGGACTCGCGTGGACAACGTCACGCTGGCGAACGTCACGAACGGCGTCGTGCTGCAGCGCGGACCGGGTAACGCCGGGCTGGAGTTCTCGGCCCGCGCGGCCCGCGCGTTGGTTCGCGGCTTTACGGGCGTGGCGTTCGGAGCCAGCGACACGGCCGATTGGTCCTTCAACCACTGCGCCGCGCTCTCGCCAGGGACGGAATCCGTCAGCTTCTCCCCCAACGACGCGCGCGTGCTGCAGCCGGTGAGCGCCGACGGCACGGACGAATGCCTGGTCTACCTGGGCCGGGACAGTCAGCTCAGACGCGCGGCAGGGGCCGAAGGTTACGTGGGGGCCGATGTCGTGTTTCGCTACCAAGATGGCGCGCTCACGGACCTTCCGCTGTGGGAGCCGGGGACGGGCGCGTTCCCGTGCGGCGCCGTGGTCGCCGGTATCAACGACGACCCGGCGCAGAGCTGCCGGGGAGTGCACGAACGCCTCCGGGTCGGGGTCGCCGGTTGCGCACGGCCTGATCCCGAGAAGCCCTGACCGGCTCACTTGAACGAAAGGTTGTCGACCCAGTAGTCGTAGTCGGTCGTGGCGGGCGCGGTCGCCTGAACCGGCGAGATGTCGATTCCGTAAATCTTCTTCGCGTCGAACGGCACGATCAGACCCCAGCCGCCCGGCTGCGTCATCTCTCCGAAGGCGACGGTCGTGGTCGTCCACTCCGCGGTGAGCGTGACTTGCTTCTTGTAGTGATTGCGCTGGCCTTCGGGCGCGTCCCGCACGGCCGCGGTGAGGACGGTCACGAACACGCTGCCCGTTCCCTTCAAATCGACGGTAACGCCCGTGAACTTGCTGGCGTCGTAGCAGCCGGTCAAGTTGTTGGCGACGGCCGCGCCGAGCGATACGCCCCACGTCTTGAAGCCGGCGCCCGTGAGGTGCAGTCCCTTGCCGGTCTTGCCGCCCTCGATGGGGAGGATTGCGCCCGCGGCGGGCATGCCCGTGCCGGTGCCGTCCGTCGAAAGGTACCAGCCGCCCATGCGCCCATCGACGGCCATGATGTCGGCGTTGCCATCGTCGAAATCGTCGATGAGCGGAGGGGTGCCGGTCGAGGCTGCGGACGTCGTGCATTTGCCGCCAACGCTCGCCCCGCCGCCGGTACCGGCGGTCCCGACGGTGCCGGTCGCGCCCGCGGTGCCGGCGGTAGCGGTTCCGGTGCCGGCGGTAGCGGTTCCGGTGCCGCCAGAAGTGATCATGCCGCCGCTTCCGCCGACGGGGAGCGTGCCGGTTCCTCCGGTGCCGGTGCCGGAAGCCGCCCCGCCGGCGGGCGTGGTGTTGCCACCGCCCGCGGGATCGGACTCTTCACTTGCGGCACAACCGTACGAAGCCAACAAAGAAATAGCGATGGGAAGCGCGAATCGGCGCATGGCGGTCCTCCTGTGGACCCGCTGAGAGTCGCTCATCCAAGCTGCGATATCTTGCCCATTACTTATCGATTCTATCCCCCAAATGTCGACTTTCTCTCGCGAGGAAACATTGTAGCCTCGCCTCATGTTGCGCCTGGTTTGCGGCAATCTGAACTACTCGTCGTGGAGCATGCGGCCGTGGCTCGCGCTCAAGCATGCCCAAATCCCGTTTCGCACTTACGACGTCGGTCTGCGCACGGACGAGGGGTGGAAGGAGAAGATCCTGTCTTTCTCCGGCGCCGGTAAGGTCCCGGTTTTGGTCGACGGCTCGCTCAGCATCCATGAGTCGCTCGCGATTTGTGAGTACGTTGCGGAGCTCGCTCCCGCCGCCAAGCTCTGGCCGGAAGATCCCAAGCTCCGCGCTCGCGGGCGCGCGATCGCCTGCGAGATGCACAGCGGCTTCTCCGCGCTCCGCCAAACTCTGAGCACGAACCTGCGCGCGCGGGCGCTGGCGCGACCTCATTCCCCCGAGGTGGCCGCGGACATCGCGCGGATCCTGGACATCTTCCGCGCTTCGCTGACCACGGCGAAGGGCCAGTTCTTGCTCGGTGAGTTCAGCATCGCCGACTGCATGTTCTTTCCCGTCGTCACGCGATTTCGCACCTACGGGGTGGCCCTCCCGCCCGAGGCCGAGGCGTACGCGGCCGCGCTCTTCGAGCTGCCCTTCGTCCAAGAGCTAGAAGGATTGGCGCAAGATGCGCCCGCGATCCCCGAATACGACGCTGCGCTCGGTTAGAGACGCGACCTAGCGATGAAACGGTACATTGCTGGACGGCGCGTCGTACGTGATCGGCGCCGCGTCTGGAGCCTGAATAGCGCGCCAGTCGCGGTGATTGGCAGGCACGAAGTAAGACGTTTCGCCGTCCGCGCCCTCTTCGACGAAGGCTTCCGCTTCCTCGAGGAGGGCGCCCTGAGCGTCCAGCGCGCGCACGGTAACGGCGTCTCCGGGAGGGCGGCGTACGGTCATATCCAGACCCCACCGAGCGCGGCCGCCGGCGACGCGTAAGGTGCGGAAGCGGCGTGGCTCTCCCTGCGTGATCACGCTCAGGGCTGCGGCGCGGTTGACGACGACGATGCGCTCCAGAATCTGCTGGTAGCTGTAGTCGCTGATCCAATCAGGAGAGCAGTAGCTCATGAAGTCCACGTGGCTTTGGGGCTCGAACAGCTCGCGCGACCTCAGGTCGTAACCCCAGGAGCCGAGCGTGCCGTTAGGGTAGGGGTAGCTTGCATCGGCTGCGCTGGTCCCGCCGCACGGCGCGTGGGGGCGCCGGTAGATGTGCCCGAGCTCGTGCACGAAGGTGTTGGCGGCAGCGTTCGGGAAGCCGATGCCCATGCCGGCGCCGGACGTGCCGCTCATGCTGCCAAAGCCAGCGATGCCGGTCGTGCAGGTGCCTTGACAATAGTCTCCGAACGTCTCCGCTTGGCGCACCATGCCGTAGTAGGCAAGGTCGCTCGGTGGGGAGTCCGTGGCGCGCAACTCCCGCAATTGGTCGAGCATGTCGCGCAAGTCCGCGCGGGTCGTGCCCACTTGAGCTCGGAGCGAGAGCTCGACGCGAGTCGTCGGGTACATGGAGTAAAGGCGACGGGTCATCTGGTCGAGCTGGTCGGCAGAGGTGTCCGGCAGCCGCCCCGAGCCGTCCGTCTCGTAGCGCACGGGTACGAGGAGAACGCGGACGGGCCCGGTTTGACGGGCACCTACCGGGGCGAGGCCCTGCTCCGGAAAGCGCGCGCCCGCGGTGTCACCAGCGACGACGGGCGTTGCGGGTGCTTCCCGCAGCTCGACCGCGTAGCGCGTCGTCGGGCCGAACGCGTCTTTAGGTAGCTCCAGGTTGAAGGTCGACGCGCCATCCAAATCGGTGGAAGGCCCCCGCACGTACGCGCTTTGCTCGAAGGTACGTGGCGCCGTGTCCTCACTCTCTAGAGTGATGCGCGCGGAGAGCGCGCGACTGACGAACGCGGGCCGAGGCCTCACGAACACGCGCACGAGCGCTTCACGGTCTTGAACCAAGTCGGCGTTACGGCTCGCCACCGCGGCGCCGTCGCGCGCGATCGCGACTTTGACGCCTTGGTACACCGCGACCTCCGCGATGCCGATGTCGCGCGCCAGCGCTGCTTCCTCGACAGGGGCGCTGACGGACGTGGTTTCAGCTGGGGCGGCTGTTTCAGCTTGAGACGCCGCCGGCACCTCGCTCGGCGGCGACACCGTTGACGAATCGTCCGTGACGTAACCGGTGCAACCAGCTAGCGCGGCGAAGCACGAAGCCAGAAATTCTGGGAGTTTACGACCGGGCACCATCGGGGAATGTCGCCTGCGTCAGTAAAGGTGGCCAAAGGTCGCATATTCGGCTCACCAAAGCGTCGAGGCATTCGACCCCGAATCGTTTTACCCGCCGACGCCCGTGCCGAGCTTCTCCCGCAGCGTGAGGTGGGCGGTGCTGATCGAGTAGGTGATGAGCTTTTCGATTCGTTGGTTTGCGGGCGGAGCGCCCTCTTCCGCGGGGATGGCTTTGATGAGCGACACGGCGTGCTCCAAGTCCTGGCACATCACGAGGCCGGCGCGATCCGCGGCGTGGTCCACCGAGTGAGCCCACTTCTTTAGGTCCAGGGACTCGGTCGAACGAAGGAGCTTCGACACGACGTCCGTCAGTTGCTCGCGCTGCGCCACCGGCATCGGCGCGGAGCTCAGCTCGCGCTGTGCCTCCGCGACGAGCGGCTCGAGCTCGGCGGCGACGGGGAACTTGGGCTTAACGAGACGAATCGCCGCGAACACCCAGCTCTTGAGCGCGGTCATGTTGCTCAACACTTGGCGCAAGAAGAAGCCGGGCACGAAGTACGCGACGGCGCGGCCGGCCACGAAGGTGGAAGTAACGAGCGGCAGCTCTGAAGCGAAAGCGCCTGCGCCCAGCGCGATTGAAGCGGGTTTGGTCGCGAGGAAGGTGAGCACCCCCGGATCGCCTTGGTTCTGGAAAATCGGCGGCTCCGACAAGCCCAGCGTATCCGCCGCGCTCTTGATGGCCTGAACCAACCCGTACGGGTACGTCGCCGAGCTGAGCAAGTGCTCCGTCGTCAGCCCGAGCTGCTCGAGACCTTTGCCGCGCGCGGCGAGCACCAACGGCTCGAGCAGCGCCATCAACGCGGTGAGGGCCGGGTCGTGCTCGCTGGGCAAAATGTACTCGGGCCAATCCGTCAGGGCGAGGCTGTCCGCGGCGGTAACGGGCTCTTCATTGCGCATGCGCGCGTAGAAGCGCTCTTCGTCCGGCTCCGCGCGGCCCAAGGCGTGAAGAGCCTGGCAAGCGCTCCACGCGCCGTCCGCGTGGCGCACGCCCGTGTAGATGCGACGCAGCAGTTGGTACGGCTCGCTCTGGTACGGGTCGCGGTCGATCCACTCACCCAAGAGCGGCACGGACTCCGCGAAGGAGCCGGCGGCGTCGTCCGCGTAGAGGCGAGCCAGGCGCTCGGCCCAGCGCGTGTTCTCCGGCTCCACCTGATGCGCTTCACGGCACACCGCGATCGCCTGCTCGAGGCGCTTGAGGTGCCGCTCGTAAACGTCTGCCAATTGCCAGAGCGTGGTGAGGAGGAGCTCCGTGTCGCCCACGTCCTGCGCGTGGGTGACGCGGAGCTTGAGCAGGTTCTTCACGCCCTCCCAGTCACGCGCCTTTTGCCGCAGGCTGAGCGCTTCGTCCAAGGCGGCAATCGCGGAAGGATCCAGCTCGAGCGACTGCTCCAGGAGCTGCTGAGCGAGCGCGCCGTCTTGCAGCTCTCGCGAGGCGATCATGCTCGCGGTGTGCAGGTACTTGGCCTTGTGCTTCTTCTCGGTGACGACCTCGGCCAACTTCGTGATGACGGAAATGAGCGACGGCCAGTCCTTCTCGGTGCCGTAGAGCTGCATCAGCTTGGTCAAGATGTCGCGGTCGTTCGGCTTCTCGCTGAGCGCGAGGAGGTAACTCTTGGCCGCGTAGTCAGCGTTCTTCAGGCGCGTCGCGGCCAAGTCGCCGATCTGCAAGAGTAGCTTCGCGCGGTCTTCGCCGACCGTGCGCTCGAGCTTGCGATACAGCGTCTCCAGAGCTTGATCGTAGCGGCCGAGCTTGGAGTGGGCGGCCGCGATCGCGTCCAACGGCGATAGGTCCCGCGCGTCCGTATCTAGCGCGCGTTCCAGCGCGCTGATGCCCTCGTCGTGACGACCGAGACCGATGAGGGCCTCGCCGCGCAGACGTTCGGCCTTGGCCGAGTCTCCAAGCCCCAGGCTGGGTCCGAGGCGCTGCAGCAGATCTTGAGCGAGCGCGTAGGCCTGCTCGGGAGCGTCATTCTTGGAGGCGAGCTCCGCCACCGCCAGCAGCGCGCGCGCGTCGTCCGCGAAGAAGCGGCGGAGCCCTTCGACCATGACCATGGCCTTCTCGGCCGAGCCGCCCTTGACGAGCGCTTCGATGTACAAGCGAGCAACGTCTGCGGCTTCGTTCGTCTCCATGCCCTCCAGCACGGAAATGACGGGCTCTAGGCGCTTGGCGGCCTCCATGAAGCGGCCGTCATCGTAGGCGAGCCTACCGAGCACGCGCAGAGCGCCGGGCTCCATGGGGTCGAGATGGAACGCGAGTTGCGCGAGCGAAGAGGCGCGCTCCGTGTCCTGCAAATGGCGCTGGCATAACACCGCGATTTGCCCGGCTAGCTTGGCGCGCTGGTGCTCGCCCTTGGCGTTGTCCAGCTCTTCCTCCAGCAGATCCACGACGCCCGCGTAGTTGCCCATCGCGGTGTACTTGGACTTCAGCTTCGCGCGCGCCGAGCCGTCCTCGGGAGCGGCGTCGATGGCGCGCTTCAGCTGGGCGATGGACGCTTCCAGGTCGCCGCGCTGCTCGAGGAGGGCGGAAGCGCGCAGGTACTGCTCGGCGCGCTCCTTGGGCGTCTTCGCGGCGCCGGCCAACTCTTCGATCGCGTCGAGCGCGCTCTCCGAGTCGCCCGCCGTAGCGCGCAGGGTCGCCAGCGCGTCGAGCGCGCCCTTGTGGCCGGGCTCGAGCGAGAGCACGAGCTCATAGGCTTCGATGGCTCGCTGCGGCGCGGAGAGCTCGGTGCCGAGCACGCGGCCGAGCGCGAGCGCGGCGTCCAGCCGCACTTTGTCGTCCGAGCTTTTGTCGATCTGCGTCTGATACAGCTCCGCGAGCTCCACGAACTTCTCGAGCGAGCGGTAATGTCGAGACAGCTCGCGCGCGGCATCCACTCGCAGCGGATCGAGCGCGATCACCTGCTCGAGCGCGGCCGCGGCCTTGCCGTGGTCCAGGAACTCCTCGTCCCACACGCCCGCGACGCGCTCCAAGAGCGTGATCTTCTGGCGCGCCGTAACCGCCAGCTCCACCTCGCGCTCCAGCACCGGAAGCAGCTCTTGGTAGCGGCTCTGGCGGCTGTAGATGCGATCCAAGCCGCGCAGCGCATCGCTCGACTTCGGATCCTCCGCCGCCACTTGCTTGTAGATCTTCTCGCCTGCTTCCAGATCGTCGGCTTCGACCTCGTACCCTTCCGCGACCTCGCAGAGTAGCTCGTGCCGCTCCTCACCAGAGAGCGTCGCGGCTCGGCGCGAGAGCACGCCGAGCGCGCGCTTCAAGTCGCCTTGCTGCCGGAGCTGCTCCACCATCGCCTTGACCGCTTGCTCGTGGCCTGGGTCTTCCGCGACCACCGACTCCAGCAGCTCGAGCGCCGCTTGCGCGTTGCCCAGCTTGCTCGCGACGATCTCCGCCGCCTCCGCGCGGAGGTCGCGCGCTACGTTCGGCGCCGCGACGTCCGCGCGCTTTACGAGGACCTGTGAAAGCTCCGCCCACTGCTGCGCTTTGCGGTAAATTTGCGCCAGCATCTCCAGTGAACGCTCGTGGCTGGGCTCGATTTCGAGCACCCGTTGCAGCCACGGCAACGCCAAGTCCGGCCGCGCTACCTTCTCCGCGTACCAACGCGCGAGGTGCTGGAACATGTCGTGCTGTGCGTCGGTGGAGAGCTCTCCGTTCGCGGCCTCCAGGCACAGCCCGAGGACTTCTTCCCAGCTCTGGTAGCGCGTGCCCGCCAGCCGCTCGATCGCTTCCGCGTAGGTGTCCACGGTCGGATCCGCGCAGAACGCCTGGGTGTAAGCGACGAGAGCTTGGTCCTTGTCGTCTACGTCGCTCGCGTAAACCTCACCGATAGCGAACAAATACTCTGCACGTTCGCTGTCGTTCGACGCGGCCTCGCTCCGCTCCAGCAGGGACTCGACCAGCTCCTCGTGCTTCCCGAGCGCGCGCCGCACCTTGTCCAGCGCCTTGGCGGTGGCGCGGTTGTCCGGCTCCAGCTGGAGCAGGCCCTTGTACAGCTTTTCTGCGGACTCGTGCTGGGAGGCCTTTTCGTACAGCCGGGCCGCGCGCGCGAGCAAGCGCGGCACCACTCGGCGCGTACCCTGCTCGTCCTTCTCGCGCAGCTCCTTGGCCAGCGCGAAGAAGCCGTCCGCGAGGAGCGCCGGAGAGGCCCCGAGGTCGATCATCGACTCCAGCTTGGCGGCTTCCTCGTCGTCGTCCGGGTCCTTGGCGAAGCTCGCGAACAGCTCCGGAATGCGATCATCGGTGATGAAGCTGGGCGGACGCTGCGACGCATGCCACAGCTTGCGCAGGCCCTCCAGCAACTCCGTCGCGTCGCGCGGGCGCTGGTCCGGCTTCTTTTCGAGCAGCGTACGAACCAGCGTCTCCACCGCTGGCGAAGCCCCGTTGCCGGGGGCCACGAACGACAGCGGCTCGGGGCTCTCAATCAGATGCCCGAGCGCTACGTCGGCGGCGCTGTCGCCCACGAACGGCGGCTTGCCGGAAATGAGCTCGTAAAAGAGAACTCCGAACGCGTAGACGTCGCTGCTCGGGGTGGGCGCCTGGCCACGCAGAAGCTCGGGCGCCAAGTACGAAACCCAGCGCTGCTCGCCCGGATCCGACAGGGGCGGCCGCGCAAATCCGGCGCCGGCGTCCAACAGGCGCACCTTCGGCGAAGCCTGCGTCACGTCGGTCAGAATCACGTTGCCGGGATGGACGGCGCCGTGCGCGCGCCCCTCCGCGTGCAACGTGGCGAGCGGCTCCGCGAGTGCCCACAGCATTGGCAGCACCGCGTTCAGGTGTCGGCCGCCCGCTTTCGCCAGCACTTGGGCGAGCGACTCGCCGGCGACGAAGTCGTGCGAAATCGTCAGCAAGGTCTGCCCGGCGAAGTCCAGCGCCGCGGTTTGCACGCCGTCGGGCAAACCTGCGTGCGAAATGTTGCCGGCGAGGCGCGCTTGCACCAACGCCCGTTCGGCGTCGCGACGGCGCAGGGCGCTGCCGTGCAGTACGCGCAGCCGCACGTCCTCTCCCTCGCGTCGCGCGCGGTACACCCGCGCGGTGGGACCTGCGCCGAGCTCGCCGACGATCAAGAAGTCTCCCAACTCCACGCCCGGCCCGAGCTCAGCCTCCAGCGCGAGCCCATCGACGCGGAGCTTCTTCAGCGGTTCCGAAAGACGTTTGCCCGTGGCCTCCACGGCGTCGAGCAGCGCCGGCACGGCGTCTTGCTTCAAGCAACGCTGGACGAGAGCGCGAGCGAACGACGCCTTTGCGGCCGTCCCGCCGATAGTCTCCGGATCCACTCCGAGGGAGGCACGGCAGAGCTCCGTGAGCTCGTTGAGGGTCAGCAGTTTCTCGAGCTCGGCAGCCAGCGACTCCGTGATCATGGGCCAGTCAGCAGTAACAAACTGGAGGGGTGGTCGCCAGCGACACCGGCCAGTTGCAGCTAGGAACTTTGGCCCGTGCCGCGCAAGCACGTGGTCGAGAACGGGTGCGGTTTCGGGCCCGCGATAAGTTTCTATCCTTGTACCAAACGCCTTGCTTTGGAGGATTCGCCTCTGGGGCCTGCGTCAGGCGAGCGGTTGCTCGGCGGATAACGTTACCCGCGCCCCCGCGCCGCGGCCGCTCCGGCCCGAGTTAGTTACGACCCATTCTTTACCGGCCACAACTGAGTCGCCGGCCGGCACCGGACCACGCGCTCCAGCTGGGCGACCTCGATTCCGTTGCGCCGCCGGGATCGGGTCAATCTACGAACGCGCGCGCGTTGCGGAAGAGGCGCATCCAGGGGGCGTCTTCTTGCCACGTGCGGGGGCGCCAGCTGTATTGCACCGCGCGGAAGACGCGCTCCGGGTGCGGCATGATCAGCGTGGCCCGTCCGTCGTCGCTGGTGATGGCGGCGATGCCGGCGGGGGACCCGTTCGGGTTCTCGGGATAGCGGCTGGCGACCTCGCCGTGAGAGTCGGCAAAGCGCACCGCGACGCGCCCGCTCTGCTCGAACGCGTCACGCGCCGCTTCGTCCGCGAACTCGGCGCGGCCTTCCCCGTGGGCGACCGCGATGGGTAGCAACGAGCCTTCCATCCCCGCGAGCAGCACGCTGCGGCTCTTTTCCACGCGTACCAAGCTGAGCCGCGCTTCGAACTGCTCGGAGCGGTTCCGGACGAAGCGGGGGAAGCCGGCGGCGCCGGGGATGAGCTCCCACAGGTTCGAAACCATCTGGCAGCCGTTGCAGACGCCAAGGGTGAACGTATTGCGACGCGCGAAGAACGCGGACAGCTCGGCGCGCGTTCGAGCGTGGAACAGAATCGACTTGGCCCAGCCTCCGCCCGCGCCGAGCACGTCGCCGTAGCTGAAGCCGCCGCACGCGGCGAGACCCTGGAAGTCCGCGAGGCTGACTCGCCCCGTGAGCAAATCGCTCATGTGGACGTCCACCGCTGCGAACCCGGCCCGATCGAAGGCGGCGGCCATTTCGATTTGCCCGTTCACGCCCTGCTCGCGCAAAATCGCGACCTTCGGGCGAGCTGCGCCAGATTTCGCGATGAACGGCGCGGCCACGTCGTCGTCGATGCCGAAGCTCGCCTTGACGCTGAGGCCGAGGTTCGTCGCGTCCGTGCGCAACGCTTGCTCTTCGTCCGCGCACGCTGCGTCGTCGCGCAGACGCTGAAGGGCGTGCGTCGTCTCCGACCAGATGCCGCGCAAGGTGCTTCGCTTCTCTTGGACGAGCACCTTGCCGGCCAGCGCTACCTCGATGCGGTCGTCTTCCAGCACCGTTCCGACGCTGTGCACGCAGTCGGACAAGCCGTGCAGGGCCAGCACCTCGCGCACCTTCTCGGCGTCGCCGGCCCGCACCTGCACTACCGCGCCGAGCTCCTCCGAAAACAGCGCCGCCAGGGGGTCTGCCCCGAGCGTGTCCAGCGAAATAGCCAGACCCGCAGACGCCGCGAAGGCCATCTCCAGCAGGGTCACGGCGAGCCCGCCGTCAGAGCGGTCGTGGTAGGCGAGCAAAAGACCTTCCGCGTTCAGCGCCTGAATCGCCGCAAAAAATCCCTTCAGCAACGCCGGGTCGTCCAGATCCGGGGGCGCCTCGCCCACGCTGCCGTGAACCTGCAGCACCGCGGAGCCGCCGAGCCGGTTCTGACCGCGACCCAAGTCCACGAGTAAGAGCTCGGTTGGCCCGTCCTCGCGCGAAAGCTCGGGCGTGAGGGCGTGCCGCACGTCCGTCACCGGCGCAAACGCGCTCACGATGAGCGACAGCGGCGCGGTGACGGAGCGTTCTTCGCCGTTCTCGCGCCACACCGTGCGCATCGACATCGAATCCTTGCCGACGGGGATGGCGATACCGAGGGCCGGGCATAGCTCCGCGCCAACGGCTTGCACGGCCTCGTAGAGCCGCGCGTCTTCGCCGGGGTGCCCGGCGGGTGCCATCCAGTTTGCGCTGAGCTTGATGTCCGACAGCTTCGCTATCGGCGCGGACGCGATGTTGGTGATCGACTCGGCCACGGCCATGCGCGCCGACGCTCCCGCGGCGAGTAGCGCAATCGGCGTGCGCTCCCCCATGGCCATCGCTTCCCCGGTGTACGATTGGTAGCCGCTGGCGGTAACGGCGGCGTCCGCCACCGGCACCTGCCAAGGGCCGACCATCTGATCGCGTGAGCAAAGGCCACCCACGGTGCGGTCCCCAATCGTGATGAGGAAGGTTTTATCGGCGACGGTCGGCAGCCGCAGCACGCGAAGCAACGCCTCGCGGAGGTCGATCCGTGAGTGCTGCAGCGAGTCCGGCGCAAACTCGCCGGTTTGAGCGTTGCGGGTCATTTTAGGCGGCTTGCCGAGCAGCACCTCGAGCGGCATGTCGATCGGCTGCTCGCCGAAGTGCACGTCCTCCACCCTGAGCTGGCGCTCGGCGGTGGCGGTGCCGACGACGGCGTACGGGCAGCGCTCGCGCTTGCACAGCGCCTCGAACGTCGCGAGCGACTCCGCGCCGATGGCGAGGACGTAGCGCTCCTGGGCTTCGTTGCACCAAATCTCCAGCGGCGACATGCCGGGCTCGTCGCTCGGAATCGCGCGGAGAGAGAACGTCGCGCCGCGGCCGCTATCGTTGACGAGCTCGGGGAGCGCGTTGGAAAGCCCGCCCGCGCCCACATCGTGGATCGAGACGATGGGGTTCTTCTCGCCGAGGGCCCAGCAGCGATCGATGACTTCCTGGCAGCGCCGCTCCATCTCGGGGTTGTCGCGCTGCACGGAGGCGAAATCCAAATCCTCCTCGGAGGCGCCCGACGCCATGCTCGACGCCGCGCCGCCGCCCAAGCCGATGAGCATCGCCGGGCCTCCCAGCACGACGATCTTGGCGCCGGGCGGAATCTCGTGCTTCTGCACGTGCTCGCGGCGGATGTTGCCGAGGCCGCCCGCGAGCATGATTGGCTTGTGGTAGCCACGGATCTCGCGCCCGGCGGGACCGGGGGCGGACAGCTCGAACGTGCGGAAGTACCCGCAGAGGTTGGGACGACCGAACTCGTTGTTGAAGGCGGCGCCGCCGAGGGGGCCCTCGAGCATGATGTCCAGCGCCGAGGCGATGCGCGCGGGCTTGCCGTTGTCGACCTCCCAGGGACGAAGCGCGCCAGGGATCCGCAGGTTCGAGACCGAGAAGCCGGTGAGCCCGGCCTTCGGCTTGCCGCCGCGACCAGTCGCTCCTTCGTCTCGTATCTCTCCGCCCGAACCGGTCGCCGCGCCTGGAAAAGGCGAGATGGCGGTGGGGTGGTTGTGGGTCTCCACCTTCATCAAGATGTCGACGGGCTCGGTCTGGTAGGCGTATTCGCCGCTCTCGGGGCTTGGCCAGAAGCGCGCCGCCTGGTGACCCTCCATCACGGCCGCGTTGTCCTTGTAGGCGGAGAGGACCCCCTGGGGGCTGGCTTCCGTGCTCGCCTTGATCAGCTTGAATAGCGACCTTTCGCGCTTTTCCCCGTCGATGACGAAGTCGGCGTTGAAGATCTTGTGACGGCAATGCTCGCTGTTGGCCTGCGCGAACATCATCAGCTCCACGTCCGTCGGGTTGCGCCCGAGCACCGCGTAGCTCTTCATCAAGTAGTCGATTTCGTCTTCGGCGAGGGCCAGCCCCAGTCGCTTGTTGGCGACCTCGAGCGCGCTCCGTCCCGGCGAGAGGTCGACGCGGGCGAGCGGCTTCGGCTCCGCGCGCACGAAGAGCTTTTCGCCGTCCTCGGCGCGGTCGAGCACGGACTCGGTCATGCGATCGTGAAGGGCCGCCCGCACCGCCATGACGTTCGCCACGTCGCCCGCCACCGTCCAGAGCAGCCCGCGCTCGACGCGCCGCACCGCCCGGAGCCCGCAGTTGTGTGCGATGTCCGTCGCCTTGGAGGACCAAGGCGAAATCGTACCGAGGCGTGGCACGACCACGAACGTGTCGCCCGTCACTTCGCTCTCTGCGAGGCGCGGGCCGTATTCGAGCAGCTTCGCGAGCACTCGTGCCTCCTCATCCAGCAGCGGCGCGGCCACGTCGACGAAGTGCACGAAGCGCGCGGCGAGCGCGGTCACGCCCGGCGCCACTTGCCTGAGTCGCGATAGCTTGCGTTCGAGACGAGCCGGGGTGAACGCGGGCGAACCGGAGAGGATGAGCATCTCGGGGCGGAGCCTGGCCGCGGGAAGGGAAGTCCGCAAGCCGTAAGGGGAGGCCTGTTTTATCCAGGGATTAGTAAGGCTTCCGGTGCTGGCGGCGGGTCAGTCCGGCTGGCCCACGAGCCGCGACGCGCACCCTCCGCAAGCCGCTAGCGGTGCGCCGCCTGGCAAGCTGCCCGAAATCATCAAGGCCTGAGGCCCTCAGCGGAGGCTGGAAAGGAACGGACCCACGGCCGCCAAGCCGCCGCGCTCCAGCACGCGCAAGGTTTCGCTGCCGACGACGGCGATGTCCGCCTTACCGCGAAGGAAATCCACGTCCTGCTTCTCTTTCACGCCGAACCCCACCGCGAGCGGGAGAGAAGTCGCGGCCCGCGCTCGCTCCAAGTACGCGGTGATGTCGGTAGAGAACGCGGTGTCCGTTC
Source organism: Polyangiaceae bacterium (assembly GCA_029266615.1). Lineage (GTDB taxonomy): Bacteria > Myxococcota_A > Polyangia > Polyangiales > Polyangiaceae > PMG-095. Next base: position 1,369 of record JAQSWN010000162.1, on the reverse strand, counting down.
CCGTGACGCCCTTGCGCGCGACGCAGTAAACGAAGCCGCTCGCGTGCTGGGCAATGGTCGCGAGGCGCGCGGGCTTCGTGTTCGGCGCGTAGATGAAGATGGGCGAGAGCAAGGCCTCCTTCATGGCGGCCAGGTACTCCTCGCCTTCCTCGGGCGGGAGATCGGGGACGATCGCACCGCGCAGCCCCGCCGCCTGCATGCGCTCGACGAACTGGCTGACCCCACGGCGGAACAGCACGTTGTAGTAGCTCATGAAGAGGAACGGGATGTCGAAGCGGCGCGCCACCTCCGCTCCGAGATGGGGTTTTGTAGCTCGTTGAGATCGACGCCTGCATGCACCATGCTCTCCACGTGGCGGTGGCTGGTGTCGTAGTGCGGGTGGCCGAGGACGAGGTGGGTCATCAGCAGGATTTCCTGCTTTTGCCTTCGGTCCCTCAGGTATTGCTCAAGCACGACGGTAGCCCTCCGCCTTCTTCTGGATGAACTCTTCCCACTTCGGATCCTTGAAGGCGTCGGCCACGGTGAAGATGTCTTTGTCGCCTCGCCCCGACTGGTTGATGATCACCAGGTCAGTCGAAGGCAACGTGCCGACCTCCTTGAAGGCCTGCGCGAACGCGTGGGACGACTCGAGAGCAGGGATGAGCCCTTCCTTGCGGATGGTGAGCTTGAGCGCCTCGACGACCTCCTGATCGGTAGCGGCTTCGAAGCGCGCGCGCTTGGTCTCGTGAAAGTGCGAAAGGATGGGGGACACCCCGACGTAGTCCAAGCCGGCGGCCACGCTGTGGGTCTCGTTCATTTGGCCGTCGTCGTTCTGCAAGAAGTACGTTTTGTAACCCTGGGCGACGCCCACCGAGGCATCCTTGCTGGACAAGCGCGCGGCGTGTCGCCGCGTGCCGACCCCGTCCCCCCCCGCTTCCACTCCGACGAGCTCGACCGACGGGTCGTCCAAGAAGCCGCTGAAGAGTCCCATCGCGTTCGAGCCGCCGCCGACGCAGGCGTAGACGCGCTTCGGCAGCTGCCCGGTGCGCTCGAGCACTTGGCGCCGCGCCTCCTGGCCGATGATGGACTGAAAGTAGGTCACCATCTCCGGGAACGGATGAGGGCCGCACGCGGTGCCGAGCACGTAGTGGGTATCATCCATGCTCGAAACCCAGTCTCGCATCGCCTCGTTGATGGCGTCTTTCAGCGTGCGCGAGCCTTCCTTCACGGGGACGACGGTGGCGCCGAGGCGCTCCATCCAGAACACGTTCGGCCGTTGCCGCTCCACGTCCAGCTCGCCCATGTAGATGGTGCAGGAGAAGCCGAATTTCGCGGCCATCGTCGCGGTCGCGACGCCGTGCTGGCCCGCGCCGGTCTCCGCGATGACGCG
>JAQSWN010000370.1 GCA_029266615.1 Polyangiaceae bacterium | reverse complement strand
TCGGGGTCGGGCGGCAGCAAGACCACGCCCGGGTGCGGGCTTCGGATCCGTCGTTTGGGCTTTGCCATGGCTGCGGTTCTTGCGGGTACCTGTGCGGGTACCTAAAGCTGTCCGACTATGGCTTTTTGCGTCCGGCCGCGTCAACGCAGAAACGTCGCAAATGCGTGCATTTTGCGGCGTAGCCCGTCACGCCCAGACACTGCCGGACGCCCGTTGAGAGCTTCCCAAGCTCGGGGTCGCGCGTTCGAACCGCGTGTCCCGCTCCAGGAACGTAGATTAGGGGGGTGAAGCTGGCCGCGTGGGCGGTCAGTTGCGAAATCGGTAGGGGTTTACCGAGTAGTGTTCGGCTTCACCGGCGAGCGAGGGAGCGAGGGAGCGAGTCGGGGTTGAAAGCCGGACCAGGTCACGAAGCATCCACGATCGGTGGGGGAAGGCTTGGCGGCCTTGATCGCCACGTAGAGCCAGTGGCCGCCCCGCAGCGCGAAGGAGCCTCCGTGCAGCGCCTGAGCGCGCGCAGGCAGCACCCAGCTGGAGCCCAAGGCAGCTGCTGCCCTGTCCGAATCGGACGCGGCGAGGAGCACACGCTGGCCGCATTCTTCGGAGGCGACCGCGACTTCTCGCCTGGCGCCAGGCGGTCCTTGCGGGCTTGGAGGGCCGAGGGACGGCACAGATATGGCGTCGGGCGTCAGTGACTCTCGCCCGACGACCCCGAACCTTCGCGAATATGCGTTGACAGGCATATGCCTCGTGGAGCATATACAGCTCATGGAATCGGCGTTCGAAATCCTCGCAGAACCCAACCGGCGGGCGATTTTGAACCTTTTGGTCATGTCGCAGCAGTCGGTCGGAGAGATCGAGCGGAGGCTGGGCATGTCGCAAACCACGGTGTCCAAGCACCTCCGCGTGCTTCGTGAGGCCGGCTTCGTGGAGTCCACGGTGGACGCGCAACGCAGGCTCTATCGGCTTCGGCCGGAGCCCTTTCAAGAGGTGGACGCATGGCTGGCCCCGTTTCGCCAGTTCTGGTCCGCCCATGTCGACGCGTTGGAGCGCCACTTGGACCGCATGGACGACCCGGCGCCGACTCCAACCCCAACCCCCACCACGAAGAAGAGACCGAGGAGAATCCAATGACCCATCGCAACTACACCACGGGCCCCGCGACCGCCGAGATGCACAAACAAGAGGGCGACAATTGGAAGCTCGTGCTCACGCGCGACCTGCGTCACTCCCCCGAAAAGGTGTGGAAGGCCCTCACGGATCCGAATCAGCTCCGCGAGTGGGCGCCGTTCGATGCGGACGGTAACCTCGGCACGACCGGCGCGAGTGTGAAGCTCACGACCGTAGGCGCGCCGAAGGAGTACGTGTCGGAGACCAAGATCACCCGCGCGGAGCCGCACAAACTGCTCGAGTACAACTGGGGCGGGGGAGACGTGCGCTGGGAGCTGGAGAGCGTCGGCACGGGCACGAAGCTCACGCTATGGGCGCAGATCAACAAGAACTTCATCGCTATGGGCGCGGCCGGTTGGCAAGTGTGTCTGGACGTGCTGGAGCACCTGCTCGCAGACGACCCGCTCGGCCGCATCGTCGCGCAAGACGCGCTGCAGTTCGAAGGCTGGCAGAAGCTTCACGCGGAGTACTCGCAAAAGTTCGGCGTCCAAGCCCCCAAATGGTGAACATCATGTCGCACAAAAGCATCCGTATCGGTTTCTGGATCGCCACCGGCCTGTTTTGCTTGCAGATGGGCTTCACCGCCTACGCGCAACTCAACCTCCCCCAAGTCGCGGGCGCGTTCACCCATCTCGGCTTTCCGGACTACTTCCGGGTCGAGCTCTCGTGGGCCAAGCTCATCGGTGTCGCGCTCCTGCTCGCGCCCGTACCCGCGCGCCTCAAGGAGTGGGCGTATGCGGGCTTCGCGTTCGACCTCGGCTCCGCCATCATCGCGCACGTCGCGGTGGGGGATGGCCCGAAGGCATGGAGCTTCGCCGTCGTTACCTTCGCGCTTTGGGCCGCCTCGTACTTTGGCTGGCGCCGCTTGCCAGCGCCGCAAAAAGCAGAGGTCGCGCCCGGCGCCTTCGTCACCCCCGCGAACGCTTGACGTCACCAGATTGCAAGTGAGCGGTGAGCGACTCCTCGTTGCTGGCCGCTCGCGACGCGCCGCTGCCGAAACATACGTGCAGCGCGACGATGAAACGCTCACTCCGCCGGCAAATCCGTGCCGGCGTTTGGCTCCGGGTTCCACCAACATGGCCCCTTGCCCCGAATGGCGAGCGCGGCCGCCTCGCGAATCCGGTCAAGCTCGTGCGGCGCAAGCGGCTCGAACGCCTTAGCGGCTGCGAGGGCCGCGTCCTGCTCGTTGGCGAAGCTCATTCCGAGGAGCGCCACGTCCGGATCGCAGGTGAGGGTGTAGCTCACGCAATCTTGCACGGACAGCCGCGGCAACGAGCCATCCTCACGCGGGCTTTCTCCGCCGGAGCTCCATTTGCCGCGGGGGCGCGCGGCTAGCGGTTGGTTGTAACCGGCGGTGTCGCCCAGTAGCTTCCCTGCGCCGAACGTCTTGAAACACACGCTGCCCACGCCGCGCTCCCGCGCCAAGGGCAAGATCTCCGTGACGTAGCGCGCGTCCACGAACGGGCCGACCGGAAACATGACGACGTCGCACTTGCCGGACTCGATCGCTAGCCGTAACACTTCCGGGTGATGAGCGGAGACCCCGCAGAAGCGCGCCTGACCCGCCTTCACCACCTGCTCTAGCTCTTCGAAACGCCCGCCCGGCTTTACGAGCTCAATCCATTGCTCGGGCTCGCGCACGCCGTGCACCACGAACGCATCCACCGCGGGGAGCTGCAGCCGCGTGAGGCTTGCCGCTACTTGTCCGGCCACAGGGCGGTCAAAATGGTCGATTTTGTCGATCAAGAACACGCCGTCACGGCGCCCGGCCAGCGCTTGGCCGACAATCTGCTCGCTGTAGCCGTCTTCGTAGCTGGGCGCGGTGTCGACCAGGTTCAGGCCGAAATCCAGAGCGCGCCGCAGCGTGGCGACGCACTGCTCGATGGGCAAACTCCGATCGGCCAAGTCGCCGATGCCAATCTGCGTGGCGACGAAGCCGGTGCGACCGAGGGAGCGGCGCGGGGAGAACCGCGGGCTCATTCGTTTTCGAATTCCAGCGGAGGGGCTTCGCTTTTCACGAGGTATTCGAATTGCTCGCGGAACCCTTCCGGGGCGAGCTTCGTCACGGCGGCGAGCCGAGCAATCTCGGACGGCACCGCGAAGTCGTCACGGCGCAGGCGCAACATGTAACGCCTCGCGATCTTGTAATACTCGGTGTCCGTATCCACCATGCGCACGCGGGTCCGGCCCGTTTGCGGGTCGAGCATGTCCTCGAAGCGGATCGGCTTGAATTTGCCTTCTTGCACCGTCACCATCGCGCCCGAGCCGCCCTCAATCAGGTACTTGGCGGCGCAGTAGCCGAGGTCTCTCGTGTACTCCATGTCGAACGGGATCGGATCCGTGCAGCGGAGCTCGTAGCCGATGTCTTTGGAGACGACCGTGACCTTGATGCCGAGCTCCTTCAGCCTCGCCGTGACTGCGCTCTTGATGATGCGCCCGAAGTCGATCTCCGCAATGCGGATGTGCCCGTGCTCGTCACGCTCGGCGCCTTCTAGCTCCGCCAAATCACTCTCGGGGATGGACTCCACCAGGCCCTCCGCCAGCACCGCCACGCCGTCCGCCCGCCCGTACGCGAGCCGCTTGATGATGGCGCCGGCCAGCACGTCGACGATGCTGCGCATCGGGATCTGCTTGCCCGGAAACTCTTCCGGAATCACGGTGAGCGTGGCGCCCGCCGCCTTCCCGATGCCGAGCGCCAAATGCCCCGCTTTGCGGCCCATCGCGACCACGAAGTACCAGCGCGAGGTGGTCTGCGCGTCGGTCAGCAAATCGCGCACGATGCCGGTGCCCACGTGCCGCGCCGTTTGGTAACCGAACGTCGGGATCCAAGCCGGCAAGTCCAGATCGTTGTCGATCGTTTTGGGAACGTGCACCACCTTGAGCGCCCCGCGAGAGGACTCGGAGAGCCGCATGGCCGAGAACGCCGTGTCGTCACCCCCAATCGTGATGAGCCTGTCCACGCCGAGGGAGGTGAGGGCGCCCACGGTTGCCTCCAATGTCTTCGGGTCCTTCGTAGGGTTGGCGCGCGCCGTTCCCAGGCACGACCCCCCTCGGAAGTGAATGCGCGACACGGTCTCGATGTCCAAGGGGCGCGTGTGGGCCGTGTCGCCCTGCATCAACCACTGAAAGCCGTCTCGAATCCCGACGACCGGGATGCCCGAGAGGCAGGCGCGGATCGTGGCGGCCCCGATGACGCTATTGATGCCTGGAGCCGGCCCTCCCCCAACCAGGATCGCGAGCTTGTTTGGAGCTGCGATGTTTAGGGTCCAAAAAGTATTCGGTCCGTGG
>JAQSWN010000008.1 GCA_029266615.1 Polyangiaceae bacterium | reverse complement strand
GGGCGACGAGCCGCGCGAGCGGGTGCCGCTACAACGGCTGCTGCGGGACGCGAGCAAGCTGGTCGCACCGCTCGCTCAGGCGCGGGGAGTGACGATCAGCGAAGTCGGCGACCTGAGCGCAGACGTTCCCGATTGCAACGGCGACAGTACCCGGCTCCTGCGCAACTTGCTGGAGAATGCCATTCGCTACTCGCCGTTCGGCGCCGAGGTAGCCGTCGACGCCCGGCACCGAAACGGTGTGCTGGAGGTTCGAATTGCGGACGAGGGGCGGGGAGTTGCCGAGGCGGATCGTGAAGCCGTCTTCGAACCATTCTTCCGCGCGCAGGACGCAGCCACGACCGACGGGGCGGGGCTTGGGCTCAGCATAGCTCGTGAAATAGCGCGGGCTCACGGAGGAGACGTGACGCTCGATTCGACCGGGAGGACTAAGGGGGCGTGTTTCGTCGTCACCTTCCCGATTGCAAGCGCCTCTAGCGACTTCCGCGACGTTCGCTTACAAGCGAGTCAGGTTATTCGCGTGTAAGTGTCGTGCCGATAGATCCTGGTGTGCGCCACATGGGTTCCGAGCTCCCTTTGCTAGCAAGACCACCGTCTGCACCTCCTACGGGAGGACGGCTCTAGTCGGCACGCTCGAGAACGTCTGCGTCGGGCCGCTTTAGTGCGAGGCGAGAAGGTGCGCTTCCGCCGGATCGGCTAGAACCAGGCCATGGCTGACGGCAGATCTCGGTGGACGTGGCGCACGCTGCTGTTCTTGGCGGGCGCCACTTGGGGCTGCGAGCCTCCCGAAAATGCGTTGGTCCACGGCTGCGCGCACCGCCCGCTGGACCTCACGTCGCATTGCTATGTTCGAGCCAAACGCCTCGATGCCATTCAGTACGCCAGCTTCGCTGCCAACACTAAAAACGAGCGAGTGCGCGTCAAGGTAGCCCTGCGCCTTCAACGCGGCGCCGTTGCCGTCGAGCTCCCAGGCTGTGTTCCCACCCAGGGTCGAGGCGTGGTCCGTCCGGGTCAGCCATTGGTCCTGGAGTGCGATTCGAAGGTGCATCGAAATGACTACACCTTCTCGATCTCGGCGCGTCCTCTAGAGTTTCCTGTCCAAGGCCTGGAAGGCGACGTCAGCTTCCGGGCGCTCTGAGGGTAGGGGTTCAACGCGAGACAAAAACGGCCTCACACGAGCGGCCGCGATCCCAATTCGCTGGTGAAGCGTACTTCTGCACACGGCAGATCCCGTGAGCTAGGAGAACGCATGCGTCTTATAGGGAAACGCAACGGCTTTGGTGTGCTCGCAGTACTCGTCCCGGCAATCATGCTCGCGGCCTGCTCGGACGACGATGCGTCGGGTCCGAACGGGATGGGGGGAGCGTCGGGAGAGGGAAACTCCGCCGGAGACGGTGCTGGCGAAGACGGCGGTGGCACGGGCGGTGGCGGTAAGGGCAGCGGCGGCAAGGGCGGCACCCCGTCATTGGGCGGCAGCTCTCCCGCCGGCGGTAGCGTGTCCACCGCGGGCAGCGGGGTGGCCGGTGATGCTCCCAGTCAGGCGGGCGCGGGCGGCGAGGGCGGCAGCGAGCCGGTCGGCGACACCTACGTGCTGACGGACCAAAGTCGTTTGCTCTTCGTAGAGCGCGCATCGGGCGACGTCGCCAGCGCTGTCGAGCTGAGCGGTGTGCCAGCCAGTGAGACCCCCGTCGGCATGGACTTTCGTCCCTCGGACGGCGCTCTCTACGTGCTCTCCGACGCTGGCAAGTTGTACACCGTGAATCTTCAGACGGGCGCTGCGACGCTCAAAGCGACGCTCAAGGCCGACCCGGCCGACACGTCTGACGCCTATGTGGCGCTCTCGGGAACGAAGTTCGGCGTGGACTTCAACCCTGTCGCGAACCGGCTACGTGTCGTGAGCGACACCGGTCAGAACCTGCGTATCAACGTAGACGTCGTGGACAACACGACTACGGACGGCGCCCTCAACCCTGCGGCGCCGACGGTGAGCGCGGCCGCTTACACGAACAACTTCGCTGCCGCCTGCCGCACGCGCCTCTACGTCATCGACCCGAGCGCGGGCAAGTTGCTGCTGCAGGACCCGCCCAACGACGGCAAGCTCACTGCGGTCGGCAACCTGGGGGCGGGCGCGCAGGCAGCCCTCAACGGCTTCGAGATCATCACTACCGAGGACGCAGCGAGCAACTTGGTAAACACTGCTGTCGCCGTGCTCAGTGACGCGACCGGTGATCGCATCTACGACGTGAGCCTGAGCACGGGCGCCGCGACCAACGCGCGGGAAATCCAGCTCAAAGCCACGGAATCCTTGGTTGGTATCAGCGTGGCCTCGTCCACGACCCCCCTCACACAACCGTTGGGCGAGCTGGTGGGCGTCACCGCGAGCAATAAGCTCATCAGCTTCAACCGCTCCGCACCGGGCAAGCTTTGCTCGAGCCAGGCGATTGCGGGGCTTTCCGAGGGCGAAGACGTGCGCGGCATCGACGTGCGACCCGCGGACGGCAAGCTGTATGCGCTCTCCAGCGCAGGTAAGCTCTACACGCTGCCGACCTCGCTGGGCGCTCCCGTGACCGCGGCCAATGCAGACGCGGTGGTCGCCCGTACGCTGGCGGCGGACGTCGCGGATGCGAGCAGTCCCTTCAGCGCTCTTACCGGAACGGACTTTGGCATCGACTTCAATCCCGTGCCCGATCGCTTGCGCATCGTCAGTAACGCGGGCCAAAATTTGCGCATCAACCTCGACGCGGCCGCCGGCGTGACGACGGACACCGACTTGAGCGGCGCCGCGGCCACGGGAGTGACGGCCGCCGCGTACACCAATAGCTTTGCCGGTGCTCGCACCACCACGCTGTTCGTGCTCGACGCAGCGACGGACTCTTTGGCTCGCGTGGGTGCGGATGCCGCCACGGGCGCTGCTTGCCCGGGTGATAGCGGTAACCCGAATTGCGGCGTCGTCGCTTCGGTCGGCGTCCTGGGCGTCGGCGACATCACGGCCGTCAATGGCTTCGATATCGATGGCAAAACCGGCGTCGCGGGCTCGGCCCTCGCCGCCGTCACCATCGGTGCGGCCACGACCTCGACGCTCATCAGCATCGATCTCGAAACGGGCGCGGGCACGAATCCGCCGGGGGTCGCCAACGCCACGATCGGCGGAGGCGAAGCGCTGCGCGGTCTCGCTTTCGTCGCCAGCCCCACCGCGACTGTGCGCGCGCTCACGTCGACGGACCACCTCGTCAGCTTCAGCCCTCGCACGCCCAACACCGTCACGGACGTAGCCATCTCTGGCCTCCAGCCCAGCGAGACCGTCAAGGGAATCGACGTTCGACCGCTGGACGGCAGGCTCTACGCGGTTGGCAGCAGTGGGCGGCTCTACACCTTGGATACCGCCACCGGTGCCGCGACGCTCGTGGCCGTGCTCAGCGCGGCTGCTACGGATGACGCGCCTTTCAGCGTCCTGGCCACGGGGCTGCACGGCGTCGACTTCAACCCGGCGGCTGACCTGCTCCGAGTCGTGGACGACGCCAATGCCAACTTGCGCATCGTTCCCTCGGCCCGCACGATTGGCGTTACCCCTCAGTTGGCGGGTGCGGTCTTTACGGACGCACTGCTGACTTCTGCGGTGGTGGCGAGCGCGTACACCAACAGCTTCGCGAGCGCGACGGCGACGACCTTGTTCGACATCGATTCAGCGACGGACACCTTGGTTCGCCAAGGGAACACCAACCCGAACGACGGCGTGTTGACCACGATCGGGCCCCTAGGCGTCGACGCTGCTGGTGACGCGGGCTTCGACATCGCGGGAGGTCGCAACGGGCTCGCTCTTGCAGCGATTCTACCGGCCGCCCCCGTCTCCGCATCGTCCAGCCTCTACGTCATCAATCTAGCCACCGGTGCCGCGACACTCTATCCGGTAGCGACCGGTACGGCCGTGATCGGTAGCGGTGCAACACCGCAATTGCGCAGCTTGGCCATCGACCTCAAGTAAGGGTCGGGCTCCGGCCCGCCCAGCATCGTTAGACAGATCGAAGCCCCAGGTGCCGCAACGGCGACTGGGGCTTTCGGTTTTTTGACCAGTACGGCTCTCCACCGCGCGCAGGATGTAGGTGAATCGGCCTGAAGGCCTAAGTTGCAGTTGCGTTCAACGCGGCGGCTTGCTCGCGTGTTCGAGCTTCGTCGAGGCGCCACAGGGCGGTTCGGCTTAGGCTACTCATGGGAGTTGTCGGCCAATTCCAGCGGCACTCGAGAGGTAGGATCATCGTGATGAAGACGCACTGGGTCAGTTCTTGTTTGGTTCTCGCCGCCTTCGCGAGCACGGCGTGCGGCTCGGATTCGGATGCCGGCCCCAATGGTGGTGCCAGCGGGGACCCCGATTGCCTGGCCAGCTCCATCGAGCTCACCGAAACGAAGCGCACGGACTCACCGAGCTTCAACACGGTGCTTTTGGATTTCGATGCCAAGAATACGTCCAGCGAAGACTACGACATCATGAAGGGTTCCAAGGCCATCCTGCTGGATGTGGTGGTCACCACCACCGACGGCACCGAGTACGAGAGCGAGGCTCCTCTCACGGCAGCGAAGATTAGCGCCGGCGCGACCGCCGCCGTCGTGGTCATGGGCTCGTACGGTGCCGGCAAGGCCTTCGAGAGCTACGCCATCACCCGCCGCTGCCGCTAGTACCAGCGCGCTGCGGCTGCCGGGTAGCGGGATCGATTTTGACGGTGCGCCCGGCGGGGTCCACATCGGGCGTGGCCACGTTACCGCGGACTTCCCACCAAGCTTGCGCGCGGGCGGCGCTCCAATCGTCCGCGTCGGCGCACGCGGCGAGCGCGCGTGCGAGGTCCGCGGCATTGGGATAGCGATCTTCAGGCGATTTCGCGAGACATCGAAGGACGATGGCCTCGAGATCTGCCGGCACGGCGCGCCCCAGCCGCTCGCTCGGAGCGATGGGAGCCGCGCTCATGTGTTGTAAACAGATCTGGACGACGGTGTTGCCGGTGAATACCGGCTCTGCCGTGAGCATGTAGTAGGCGACAGCGCCCAATGAATAGATATCGCTACGCGCGTCGACGAGGACGGAGGCGCTCAGCGCCTCGGGGGAGATGTAGAGCGGTGTGCCGAGCACGACGTTCTGAGCCGAGAGCACCGTACGCGGGTCCGCCTTGTTCTTGGCGAGTCCGAAGTCCAGCACTTTTACCGCGTCCGGCTCGCCCCACCGTCGGCAGAGAAACACGTTCGCTGGTTTGATGTCGCGATGCACCAGCCCCACGTCGTGCGCCTCGTGCAGCCCCCGCGCTACCTGCCTGAGGATGTGGATGACCCGCTCCGGAGACTGCGGGCCATCGGTGGCGACGAGCTTTTCGAGGTCCATGCCGTCGAGGAGCTCCATCGCGTAATAAAAGGCGCCGTCGGCGGTTCGACCGTAGTCGTGGACCGTCACGATATTCGGATGGCTCAGACCGGCGAGCACATGAACTTCTTGCTCGAATCGGGCGAGGCTGCCGTCGCCGCCCACCGCCAGCAGCTTGATCGCCGTGGGGCGACGCAGCATCGCGTGGCTGGCGCGGTACACCACTCCCATACCGCCCTCCCCGAGCTTTGAAAGCTGGCTCTGGTCCTTGGGCCGGAGAAGACGGCAAACTCCGTTACGAGCGCGGCTTCGAGCGTTGCCGACCTCCGCGCGCTTCCTTGCGTGGCACGTGGCTTGCGTCGGCGCTCGCGGTCAAGCGCATGTTTACGTGACCGCGCTCACGACGCCGGCGAGTACCGGGGAAGCGAGGCGAGCAGCATCTCCAGGCTCGTCATGGTGTGCGGCTTGTCCAGGAAGCCGACGACGTTGGGCTTCTGTAGCAGCGTCGACGCGTCCTCGGCTTGGAAACCGCTCGTGATCACGACTGGGATGGTGCTGCGGACGACGCGCAGCTGGTTCAACGTTTGCTCCGCGGACTGCTCCGGCATCGTCAGGTCGAGAACTACGAGGTCGATGGCGCTCGGCTGCTGCGCGAGCAGATCCAGCCCCCGTCGACCGCTTTCCGCCGTGACGACGCGGTGCCCGAGCTCGCTCAGCATTTTCCCCGTGACCAACCGCACCGCCGGCTCGTCGTCGATGAGCAGTACGCCGCGCGCCGGAGACGGTGTTATCAGGAGCGAGGGACTGCTGGACCGGCGCGGCAACGACTCCTTCGCGACCGGCAGTAGGACCGCGAAGCGCGTGCCCTCGGTGGAAGTTTCATCGACGCCGAGCCAGCCCCGGTGCGCTCGCACGATGCCAGCGGCAGCGGCCAATCCCATCCCACGGCCCGCGCCTTTGGTCGAAAAAAATGGCTCGAACAGGCGCTCTCGCGCTTCGGGGTGGATGCCGCGGCCGTCGTCACTGACCGTCACCTTCACGTAGCTGCCGGGGGCGACTCCGTACGGCTCGTGGCTCGGCGCGTCGAGACGTACGGTCTCGGTGCGTAGCCGCAGGGTCCCGCGCTTCCCCTCCATTGCGTCCAGGGCGTTGAGAATCAGGTTGGTCACGATCTGGCGTAGCTGGACGCGATCTGCGCCCACCTCCGGAAGGCCCTCGCCGAGCTCGAGAAGTAGCTGAGACCTAGATTCGACGGTCGCGTGGAGGAGTCGGAGCGCGGCCGAGAGCTCCGCGTTCATGTCGAGCGCCTGTATGGCGAGGCTCCGCCGCCCGGCGTAGGCCAGCATCTGCTTGCTCAGCTGCGCCGCTTCTCCGGCAAAAGAGAGGATTTCGCCGAGACAGCGCTCCAGGTCGGGGGGAGCGTCGGGGGGAAGCTTGCGGCGCGCGATCTCGGCGTTTCCAACCACCCCGCACAGCAGGTTGTTGAAGTCGTGCGCCACGCCGCCCGCCATGACCGCCAAGCTCTGCATGGCTTGCTTGCGCTGGAGCTCCCGCTCCAAGTCGCGTTGCCGGCGCTCGGTCACTAGCCGCTCGGTGAGGTCCCGCACCACCCGCAACGTGAGCTCGTCTCGGGAGCCGCTCGGCTCGAAACGAGTCTCGGTCACGAGCAACAGCGTGTCCGCATTCCGCTCGAGGACGACCTCGTAGGAGCGGCGCTCACCCCCGTTCGGAGCCGCGCCAGCCAGTGCGCGGCGGCTCTCTTCGGTGAGCAGCTCCGAAAATTTCTTGGTCGAGAGCTCGTCGGGCTCGACTCCCAGCGCATCCGCCAAGGCCTGATTCGCGAGCACGACCCGACCCTGCGCATCGAAAAGCCCGACGCCCTCGCCCAGGCTCGCCACCAGCGCTCGTTGCATCCGCTCCCCGTGCTCCCGAAAGTCCATCTCCCGACGCAGCGCGGTGTTCAGCGCGATCGCGCGGCGACGTGAGTCCACGACGAGCCCCAGCCCGCCCGCCAGTACGAGCTTGACGAGGAGCGCGACGAGCCCGGCGGTCGGCCCCGTCTCGACGCTGGGGGGAAGCCCGAGCACGAATTCTCGATCGATGAGTGCGACGCCGATGATGACGACCAGCGCGCCGCGCGAGCCCAGCCACGCGGCGGCGAGGAGACAGATGCCGAGACCGAGCAGAAACGCCGGGCTTCCGATCCAACCGTGCAGGGTGCCGAACGCGGCTCGGTAGCCGAGCATCAGGCCGATCAGGAAGGCTACTTGCGCAACCCGGGTGCGCTTGCGCGCGTCGCGGGACGAGTCGGCGGGCTCCGCTGCGTTCGGCCCCACCGAAAGCCTCGAGCCGCTGGAACCGAACATCAGGTCCGTCATAGGCCTTCGCAGCCGGCCCATCAAGAGTTGGGCTCGGCCTCCAGATCCCCAGCGCTCTTTGCCGGTGTAACGGGGCTGGGGAGACTCAGCCGCGCTCGAGGCGCGTGCGGATCTCTTCCGTTGCGGTCGCGAGGTCGTCCAAGGCTTGCCGCCGATTTCCCTCGACGTATGCGGTCAGGCCCTGGACGGCGAGCAGCGTGATGCTCGCGTTGACCCCTCGGTGACCAAGCTCGACCGTCACGCTCGGGTGCTTCAACAACGCTTCGATATCGCGGAGCAGCCGAGCGACGGCAGCCACCGAACCGTGATGCTGGGACATGGCACGAGAGAGCATAGCGGCGAAAACGTGCCTCGGCCCGAGCTCGCAGCTTTCCTGGATATCGGAAGGATTTCGAGACCTTGCAGGGCTCTCGAGTCATCGCCGATCTTTTACTGGCGGGTTTCACGAGCCAAGAAAGCGCGCGCGTTCGTCGTCTCGGGGCCGCGGCGGCGCAGCGCATCGTGCGGGCGATCAAGACCCTCGCCGGCGCCGCGAGCCGCGTCGCTCACCATGGTACGGTCGAAGCTGATGGGTGATGACGGAAAAGCTGCTCGTAAGGCCCTCCGCTCGGCCATCGAGTCGTGGTTCGGGCGAGCTCCGTTGCCGCCTCAGCGCGCGGAAGAGCTCCATGCGCGCAGCGTCAAGACGGAGCTCTCCTCCACGCTGTTCAGCGGGGAGGCGGCGGAGTGGGTCCGCTACTTGGGCGCCTCGGCAGAAGCCCGTTACGAGCCAGATATTCGCATTGCCGTCCACCTCCAGCCGTCTCTAGGGGCGTTGCTGTTCGCGCCCGAAACCGAGGAGTCTCGTTGGCTGGCGGAGCTTCTGAGCTTCGGGTTCCGAGAGCTTTCGCGGCTTCTGGCCGCGAAGCCTCATGTGCTGAAGGTGTTTCGGGAGCTCGTGTTCGAGAACGAGGCCAACCGCCGCTCGGACCTCACCCTCGTGGTGAGCGCGACGGTTCCAGGGCACGGCACCCGCGAGACACGCAGTCAGGACGGCAAGTCCGGCGCGGTCAAGCTGGTCCTGTCGCAGCAATTAGTGCTCGCGGGGCGAGAAAGCTACGACCGGGTTCGTTTCGCATCGACTACGGAGAGGCTGGGATCGATCTGGGCGTTGGTCGCGCGGGTGATGCACAGCCTCGCTTACCCACCAGCGCCGCGCGACTTCTTCGTGACCAAGATCGATCTGCACGCGCGGCTCAGCTACATCACGATCAACGTCCTGTACGATGAGCAGAAGCGCGGGCTCCTGTGGCCGACGGAGGTGGGCAGCGCGTTCGCGGAGGCCGCGAGTCGAGCCAGCGGGACCCCGGTCCGGGAGCTGTTCGAGAAAGACACGTACTTCCGGTCGCTGGGCAAGCTCGGCTTCATGCTCCGTCACCAGTCGTATTCCCGGTACGAAGAGGACGCGCGCATCGTTGCTCGAGACTACTTGGACCCGCTCTACTTGCGCTTGAGCCTCGCGGGCGCGATGCCCGGCGTTTTGCCGGCGATGAAAGCGATGAAGTACACGCGCGAGGGGCAAGCGGTGCGGACTCCCGCGCCCGAGCTCGGCAGCTACGGCATCGTGGACGGCGAAGACTTAGCGGCGTGGAAGACCGTGGCGGGGCCCTTTGCGGACATGGGCTTCACGCTGATCCGCCAGCTCGGAATGGGTGAGTTCGGCCGCGTTTACGAGGCGCTGAACGACAACAACAACGCTTTTCCGGAGCGCGTCGCGCTCAAGGTGGACCGCATCGTCGGCAAGAAGAAGAAGGCCATCTTGGAGGCCGAGGAAGCGATGGCGGTTGGGCGCCAGCTTGCCGCTTCGCCGCACGTCATCCGCATCTACGACACGGGCAAGCTGCCGGGGGTGCGCTTTACGTATCACGTCATTCAGTTGATCGATGGCGACACGCTGGACAACTTGGTGGGCGTCACCGGGCACGAGCACGCCAGCGTGAGCCGCCCGCCCATCGCGCGCGGATCGGAGCTGGAGGCCAAGCTCGAATTCGCTCGTGCGGTGGACTCGCGGGGCAGCGAAATGTGGCGCCGGCAGCGCCTCTCGGCCCCGTTCACTCAAGCGCTGTCGCCGGCGATGGTGCTGGACTTGCTCACCAGCGTGCTCTTGTGGCTGGAAGAGGTGCATCAAATTGGCTTCGCCAACAACGACCTCAAGAACGGTAACTTGATGATGAGCCGCCGAGGCCAGCTCAAGGGGATCGATCTGGATTCCTACAGCAGGGCCCACTCACCCAAAGACAAGATGACCGACTTCATGTTTCTGGCCGTGTCGCTCATCTTGTTGGTGTTCAACGCGCCCGTCACCGACCGGGACCGCAACGTTCCCTGGGAGGAGCTCATCGAGAGCGAGGACCGGCTCCGCGCGCGACTCGCCGTCGCCTGGCCTTTTGGAGATGTCGAGGCGTTGAGCCAAGGCCGCGTCTCCCACCAGGACCTAACGAACTTGGTCGTGGACTTGGTGCAGCGCAGCCGTCAGCTGATGTACGCCAAACGCCCCGAGCTATTCGCTCAAGACATCGCGCGGCTTTTGGATCTGAAGCGCCGGCTCCTGTACGAAGAGTTCGTCTTCGACTGACGCCTAGCCCGGCTCAGCTGAATTCGCCGCGAATGTACTCTTTGGTCCGCTGCTCTTTGGGGTCCGAGAACAGCTCGGCGCTCGCGCGGTACTCGATGAGGTAGCCGGTACGACCGCCCGCGCTCGTGTCCACGTACATGAACGCGGTGCGATCCGCGACCCGCTGCGCCTGCTGGAGGTTGTGGGTCACGATCGCGATCGTGTACTTCTGCTTCAGCTCCAGCATGAGCTCTTCGATGCGTCGGGTGGCGATGGGATCCAGGGCGGAGCAGGGCTCGTCCATGAGCAGGAGCTCGGGCTCCACGGCAATCGCGCGCGCGATGCAAAGCCGCTGCTGCTGACCGCCGGAAAGGCTGAGCCCGCTGTTGTTCAGCTTGTCCTTCACCTCGTCCCAGAGCGCGGCGCCACGCAAGGCTTGCTCGATGCGCTCGGCGTGGTCGCCCTTGTAGCCGTTGAGCTTCAACCCGAAGGCGACGTTCTTGTAAATGCTCATCGCGAACGGGTTGGGCTGCTGGAACACCATGCCGATGGACCGACGCACCGCGACGGGATCGATCTGCGGAGCGTAGATGTCCTGGCTCTGGTAGTGGACGGAGCCTTCCAACCGAAAGCCCGGCACGAAGTCGTTCATGCGGTTCAAGCAGCGGAGGACGGTGCTCTTCCCGCAGCCCGAAGGACCGATGAAGGCGGTGATTTCGTTGTTCTTGACCGCGACACGCGTGTCGCGAACGGCGAGAAAGTCGCCGTAATATAGCTTCTTGACGTGAACGTCGACCACGTCCCGAACCGCGGCCGTCGTCGCGGCTGCCGCGGGCTCCGAACCAGTCACTTTGTCGGCTTTCGCTTCGGGGAGCTCGTCGTCATTTTCTAGCGTGGCTTGGATGGTCATGGGTCCTCGCTTCAATGCTCTTCCTGGCGACGCGTCAGGAGCTGGGCGATGACGTTCACCACCAGCACCGACACCACCAGCACCAGGGAGCCCGCCCAGGCCAAGTTCACCTGATTTTCGAAAGGGCTACCGGAGAAATTGTAAATGAGCACCGCCAAGGATGCGATGGGCTCGAGCAGCTTGCCCTCGAACCAATAGTCACTGAAAAGGGCGGTGAAGAGGAGCGGAGCAGTTTCCCCCATGGCGCGGGCGAGCGCCAGCATCACCCCCGTGAGGATGCCGGGCATAGCCGTGCGAATCACGATTTGGAGCACGGTTTGGCTACGATTCGCGCCCATGCCGAGGGCCGCCAGCTTCATCTTGGAAGGAACCATGCGTAGGGCTTGCTCGGCGGTGAGCATGACGACCGGCACCATTAGGATACCGGTCGCGACTCCGCCCGCGAGGGCGCTGAAGGAGCCGGTCGTGGCCACGACGAGCGCGTACGCGAACACGCCCGCCAAAATCGACGGCATGCCCGTGAGGACCTTGCCGGAAAACCGCACCGTGACTGCGAGCTTGGAGTCCCCGCCGTACTCCGCCAGATAAACGGCCGCCATGAAGCCGAGCGGCAGGCTGAGCACCGTCGCCACGAGCACGACGACCAGCGTACCCAGGATCGCGTTGCCGATGCCGCCCCCGACGGAGCCCGCGCCCGGAGTCAGCTCCGTGAAGAGGTCCAAGCTGATGAGGGGAGCGCCCCGAGCGATGAGCATGTACAGCACGGAAACGAGCGGCAGCATGGCCACCAGGCTGAACGCGAAGGCGAGCACGGTCAGCGCCGTGTTCAGCGCCGTGCGGCGGTTGCGATGCGAGCGGAAGAGGTGAACGGCGCTGACGGAAGCGGTCTCGGTCTCGGTCTCGGTCTCTAAGGCGGATTGAGCCATCAGTTCAGACCTTTGAGCTCGCGCGTCGTGCGCAACATGATGAGTGAGCCGAGCGCGTTGACCGCGAGCGTTATCAAGAGCAGCACCACCGCTGCGTACATGAGGGCGCCAACCTCGACTGCGCCCGCCTCCGGGAAGTGGTTGGCGAGCAGCGCCGCGAGCGTGCTGCCGGGGGAGAACAGCGACCAACCGAAGACATTGGCGTTCCCGACCAGCATGGCCAGAGCCATCGTCTCGCCGAGAGCGCGACCGAAGCCGAGCACCAAGGCGCCGAAGATGCCGCCCGACGCCGTCGGTAGCACGACGCGAAAAATCACTTCCCACTGCGTGGCGCCGAGGCCGTAGGCCGCGGCCGGCAACCGCTTTGGCACCGCCGCTAGCGCTTCGCGCGAAACCGCGGTGATGGTGGGCAAAATCATGACCGCGAGCACGAGCGAGGCCGGCAAAATTCCCGGGCCCGACAGCTCGGTCGA
This sequence comes from Polyangiaceae bacterium, assembly GCA_029266615.1. Lineage (GTDB taxonomy): Bacteria > Myxococcota_A > Polyangia > Polyangiales > Polyangiaceae > PMG-095. The sequence goes on along the minus strand of JAQSWN010000008.1, from coordinate 52,376 downwards.
GAAGAAGGGCAGGGAGCCGAAGTGCTCGTGAAGCCACGCCGACGGCCCGCGCACCGCCGGAATCAACACGAAGATGCCCCACAGGCCGTAGACGACGCTCGGGATTGCCGCGAGCAGCTCGATGACGTTCTTCATCGCGAGCTCCCACCGCCTGCCGATGAAGCCCTGGCTCGTCACGAGGGCCACCGTCACGCCGAGCACGCCGCCGAGGATCAGCGCCAACACGGACGTGTAGAGCGTGCCCATGATTTGCGGCAAGATCCCGTAGTTGTCCGCGTTCGTATCCCAGCGCGAGCGAGTCAAAAATCCGAGCCCGTGGTCGCCCATGGCCGGCGCGGCGTGGCGCATGACCTGCACCACGATCCCGGCCAGAAGCACCACCACCGCGATCCCGAAGCTTTGCGCGACCACCCGAAACACGCGGTCCGACGAGGTTTGAAAGCTCGTCGGCGCCCTCGCGATCGGTGATCGGAACGCCGCCGACAGGTCGGGATTCGCGCGGGCTTGGCCTGAACGCTCGCTCATGACTTCACTGGACCTGGTCGACGACCTTGCTCACGCTCTCGACCACCGGCTCCGGGAGCGCGACGTACTGGAGGCTTTCGGACAGCTTTTGACCATCGGTGAGGCACCACTTGAGGAGCTTCTTCATGGCTTCGCCCTTCGCTGGGTCCTCGTACTTCTTCTTGGTGAGGAGCCAGGTATAGGTCACGATCGGGTACACGTCGTCCCCGGCCGGGTCCGTGACCCAAGCGCGCATGTCCGCGGGCAACGCCACGCCTTTGAGCGCGGCGGTGGCCGACGCCAAGGTGGGCGCAACGAACTTGCCGGCCTTGTTCTCCAGCGCGGCCATCGGCTGCTTGCTGCTGATCGCGAAGCCGTACTCGATGTAGCCGATAGAGCCGGGCGTTTGCGTGATGAGCGCGGTGACGCCGTCGTTCTTCTTGCCGGCGACGCCGCTCGGCCACTCGATAGAGGTGCCGGAGCCAGGGCTCTTCTTCCAGCCTTCGTTGATAGCGGCGAGGTGCTGCGTGAAGACGAAGGTGGTGCCGCTGCCGTCCGAGCGGTGCACGGTCGTGATGTTCTTCGCCGGCAGCTTGGCGTCCGGGTTCGAGGCTTTGATCTTGGGATCGTTCCAGGTCTTGATCGTGCCTTGAAAGATCCCGACGTACGCTTCGCGCGTCAGCTTGAGGTCCGTGACGCCTTCCAAGTTGTAGGCGAGCACGATGGACCCGGCGGTCACCGGAAACAGCAGGACGTTGTCCTTGGCTTCCTTGATCTCCGCGTCCGTCATGGCCGCGTCGCTGGCACCGAAGTCGGTCTGACCGGCCATGAAAGCTTTGATCCCGGCGCCGCTGCCAGTCGCCTGGTAGTTCACGCGGATGCCCGCGTTCTTGTCGCTGAACTCTTTGAACCAACGAGAGTAGAGCGGCGCAGGAAAGCTCGCGCCCGAGCCCTGCAGAGTGATGGGGCCGGCTTCCTTCTTCGCCGAGGCGGCCTCATTGCCCCCGGTCCCTCCCTTGCCCGGCGTCCCCTCCGACTTCGCGCAAGACACCAGCAGGGGCGTCAGGCAGAGCGCCGACAGTAGTAGTCTCCGAGTCCGCAATTGCGCAATCATTGGTTCATCTCCTGGGCGGCAACGCAGGCGGTTGCAGTCCCGTGCTCGTACGTTACGTCTTAGCTCGTGTCACAGCGGAAAGTGCTTGCCACGCAATCGTCACACGGCGCCCCTCGAGGTTGCGCCATGCGTTGCGAAATTGACACCCGTGCGATGGCGTTTTGGCCAGCCAGGACGAGGCTGAAGCAAACGTGAGGCCAATATCGGCCCATCCCGTGCCTCTCTCGGGGAGAGACGCCCCAGGGCCCACCGGCGATTTCGTTCCGGCATCCCCGGCGCGCGCGTTCCGGTTAGCCGCTGCCGCAACCAAAGCGGCGCCAGCCCCACGCCGCCCCGTATCCTTTGGCGCGTGTCGTCCGTCGTTCCCGGCATGATGGAGAAAAGTGTTTCTGGCTCGGGGTCATTGACGGGCAGAACGGCGATCGTTCACGGGGGAGGTGGCGCGATTGGGTCCGCCGCCGCTCTGACCTTTGCGCGGGAGGGCGCGTGGGTTTTCCTTGCCGGCCGGACGCGAGACCGACTCGAGGAGACCGCCGCAGCCATCCGAGCGGCAGGGGGGAGGGTGGAAATCGCGGTCGTCGACGCGCTGGAGGCAGCCGCGGTCGATGCGCACGCGGAAGCGGTGCTGGGGCGCGCCGAGCGCATCGACGTCGTGCTCAACGCCATTGGCTTGAAGCACGTGCAAGGGAAGTCTTTCGTCGAGCAATCGCTGCACGAGTTCGAGACGCCGCTGATCGGTTATGCGCGCGCTCACTTCATCATCGCCAAGGCGGCCTCGAGAGCGATGGTTCGGCAGCAGAGCGGGGTCATCCTGGCCCTCTCCACCCCCGGCTCGGTGCTGCCTGGTCCCGGGTTCATGGGCTATGGCGTCGCGTGCGCAGCTCTGGAAGCGATGACGCGACATCTCGCCGGCGAGCTAGGCTCGAGCGGCGTGCGCGCGGTATGTCTGCGTGTCGACGCCATTCCAGAAGCGCTCTTGCGCTCACACAGCCGTGAGGTCTTCGCGGAGGCGGCGGCCGCGCATGGGCTGACCCCCGAGTCGATGCTGGCCGCGCACGCCGAGCGCGCCACGCTGCTCGGCCGCTTGCCCACGTTGTCACAGGTCGCCGAAGCAGCAGCTTTTTTCGCCTCCGAGCGCGCCGCCGCCACGACGGGGGCGATCGTGAACCTCACTTGCGGCTCGCGAGTGGACTAGTGTCGAGGAACATGGACGACCTGGCCGCCCTCGCGCGCGACGCTTGTCGGCGCTTCAGCCAAAGCTTCGAGCCGCTACGGCCAGACCTTTACCGCTACTGCCGACACCTCACGCGTAGCCCCTGGGACGCAGAGGATTTGGTGCAGGAAACGCTGGCCCGCGCATTGGTGACGCTCGGCACCATGATAAAACCAGAGATTGAGACGCCGCGGGCCTGGCTCTTCCGAGTCGCCACCAACCTGTACATCGACCGCAGTCGCCGCACCCGCGAGGAGCTGGGCGAGCGGCCCGAGACGCAGGTGATGACGACGGACGCGCGCGCCACGCGCGAGGCGGCCGGTACACTCATCGCGAAGCTCTCTCCGCAGGAGCGTGCAGCGGTGGTCCTGAAGGACGCGTTCGACCTCGAGCACGGTGACATAGCGGCCGTGCTCGGTACCAGCGTCGGGGCCGTGAAGGCCGCCCTGCACCGAGGCCGCAGCAAGCTGGCTGATTCAGAGGAGAGCGAGGCACGCGTGCCCCCTCCCGCGGCGCTGGACGCCTTCTGCCGCGCTTTCAACGCGGCGGATCTGCCTGCGCTCACGGCGTTGCTGCTCGAGACGGTTACGGTGGAAATGCCGGGGTGCGCGGTGGATTTGAGCCTCGCGGCGACGACGGACCCTCGTTCTGGAATTCTCTACCACACGCTCCTGTCGCCCCTTTCGGCGGGCATACCCCTCCAGTACCTGGACGGCTACGACGGCGCTCGCGGCCGCGCCGAGAGCGTCTTCCATCGCGGTCAACACGTCATCCTCCTGTGGTACCGGCACCTCGAAGGAGAGCGTGTTCGCTGCGTGATTCGGAGCGAGGTCGACGAAGCGAGCATCGCGCGGCTCCGCATCTACTATTTCTCGCCGGACCTACTAACCGAAACCTGCGGGGAGCTGGGGGTGCCGGTTAGAACGAACGGCTACGGCTTGGATTGAGAGTGAGGCTCGTTTCCGTTGCTCGAAACCGCTCGATGAGGAAGTCTGCGACGGCACGCACGGCGGGCAGCTCGGCACGGCGGGGCGGCATCAACAGCGTGGAAGTGACGCCATCGGCGGTCCAATCCGGCAGCACGCGCACGAGCGCTCCCGCGTGCAGCCGCTCCGCGCAGAGCTGGAACGGCAGGCACGCAATTCCTAGCCCTGCGCTCGCCGCCTCGAGCAGCACCAATCTTTCGTCGGCGAACAGCCGGGGTTGCATCGAGAGCTCTGCGGCTGTCCCGCGCACGTGGGTGAGACGGCAGGGCGCGTCGAGCGGGCCGGAAAGCAGACCGTCATGCGCCGCAAGCTGCGTAGGCTCATCAGGCGTGCCGTGGCGTTCCAAGTAGCGAGGCGCCGCAACCAGTACGCTCGGTTGGTACTGGAGCGTCCTCTGCACCAAGTCCGAATCCTCGAGGGGCGCGAAGTGATCGCGAATGCCCAAGTCGAAGCCGTCGCGCACCAAGTCGACGAACCGATCGGTCGCGTTCACCAGCAGCCTGAGCTTGGGCCAGCGGCGAACGAGGTCGGGGATCATACCGGCGAGGGAGAGCTGCGCCGTGGGGAGAGACGCCGTGAGCCGCACGGTGCCAGCAGGCTCTGCCAGCCTGCCGAGCACCACGCTCCGCGCGTTTTCCGCCTCGATGAGCATCGCCGCGGCGTGGCGGTGGAAGTCCCTTCCTGCCTCCGTCACGACGAAGCGGCGCGAGGTCCGCTCGAGCAGGCGCACGCCCAGGCTCGCTTCGAGCTCGGCAACCCGTTTGCTGAGCGTCGACTTGGGCGCTCGCAGGGCGCGCGCCGCCGCCGCGAAGCCCCCGTGCTCGACCACACGTACGAAGATCGCGAAGTCGTTGAGGTTGCTTCCATCGTCCATGAGCGTGGACGATGAGTCTACATCTACGCCACTGCCAGGTCGAAGTCCGTAAAGCTAGACGTTGCGCATGGAAAACTCGCAACGGTACGTCGGAATCAAAGCGGTCGTGATGGGCGGGACGCACGGAATGGGCTTGGTCACGGCAAAGCGGCTGGTGGCAGGGGGAGCTCGCGTGCTCGTCACCGGCAAGCATGCCGCACGTGCGCAGGCTGCCCAGCTCGAGCTCGGGCCCACGGCGCAGGTCGAGCGCTCGGACATCGCCGAGCTGCCCGAGCTGGACCGACTGGCGGGGGTGGTCGGTGAACGGTTGGGTGCGATCGACGCCCTGTTCGTGTTCGCGGGCGTATCGGAGCTCGAGCCGTTCGACCAAGTCACGCCGGAGAGCTTCGACCGGCAGCTCGGCATCAACACGCGCGGCGCGTTCTTCGCAGTGCAGCGTCTGGCGCCTCTGCTCCACGAGGGAGGATCCATCACGCTCGCGACGGTGACGGCGGCACCCGCGTCGCCCACCATGAGCGTGTACCTCGCGAGCAAGGCCGCCGTGCGCGCCTTCGCCCAGGCAATCGCGGCCGAGCTGCTCCCGCGACGGATCCGCGTCAATACCGTCGCGCCCGGCTTCATCGATACGCCGTCGCTGGGCATCATGGGCATCACGGAAGAGAAGCGGGCGGAGCTGCGCCTCGTGGGCGACCGAATCACGCCAATGAAGCGCCACGGCACGCCGGACGAGGTCGCACGCGCCGCGCTCTTCTTGGCGTTCGAAGCTACTTTCACCACCGGCGCGGAGCTGGCCGTCGACGGAGGGTTGGCACAGGTTACGGCACCGTAGGCGCGCCGAACCATCTCTCCAACGCCGGCCGAAGTCCCACGTCGGTGCCTTCACCGACCCAAGCGACGTGGCCGTCCGGGCGTATCAGAACGGCGCTCGGTGCAGGCACCTCGCCGAGCACCGGTAGGTCCCAAGCTCCTTCGTAGCGCGCGTTGAGCCAGCGAACCCGGTCGGCCCATGGCGCGATGTCGACGTGGTCCGGATCTCCTAGGTTGAGCAGCACGGGGCGCGCCTGATGCAAGAGCCCGGACACCCGACGCACGCCGCCGTCGGTCTCCACGTCGAGGTCCGGCATGCGTCGGCCGAGCAGGGGGTGGCCCACCCCGAGGTCGTAGTGAATATCCAATCCGGACATCATTCCTGCGTACTGTTTGCGAGGCTCTTCCAGCTTCAACAGCTCCGACATGCGCTCGTGCAAGGCCTGGGTGCGTGGATCACCCCGGCCGAGCGCCGTTTGCGCCAACGTATTTTTGAGCACTCGCGCGGCGACGGGGTGGCGCTCCGCGTGGTAGGTGTCCAGCAAGCTCGCGGGCGACGTGCCGCGCACGACTTGCGCGAGCTTCCACCCGAGGTTTACCGCGTCTTGTAGACCCGTGTTGAGGCCTTGCCCGCCCGCTGGGGAGTGCACGTGTGCGGCGTCGCCCGCGAGCAGGACTCGCCCCGCTCGGTAGGACTCCGCCTGCCGCGCCATGTCGCTGAACCGAGAGAGCCACGTGACGCCGTGCACACCGAAATCCGTGCCGTAGACGGCGACCAGAGCCGCTCGCAACTCTGGAAGCGTTGGTTCTTCGCCGCGCATGACTTCCGCCTCGACGAGCACGGCGCGCACGCGCTTTCCGTCCTCGAGCTTGGCGAGCGCGTTGATACCGCGCTCGCCTGGTCGCACGCCGAGCACCGGCTCTTTCGCCATCTCGGCCTCCGCAATCAAGTAACTGACCGACGCGTCCCAGCCCGTGAACCCGATGCCGGCGTGCTTCCGAATCGCGCTGCGACCGCCGTCACACCCGACCAGGTACTGCGCGCGCAGAGAAGCGCCATCCGAGAGCGCCACGTCCACTCCGGTGTCGTCTTGCGTGAAGCCGGTGATGTCTCGACCCCGATAGATCGGAACTGATAGCTCCTCCACCCAGTCGGCGAGCAGCCTCTCGATGTGGTTCTGCGTGAGCGCGAGCCCGTAGTGGTGGCGCGTCGGAAAGTCGCTGATATCCAGCGGGATCATGGCGAAGCCGGTCACCTGCATGACTTTGCCTTGCGAGATGAATCGCGCTGCAACTCCACGCTGGTCGAGCACTTCGAGCGTGCGCGCATGCAATCCGCCGGCACGAAGTCCCGCGAGCTCCTGATTGTTGCGTCGCTCCACGATTGCGACGTCAACTCCCGACAGCCCCAGCTCCGCCGCCAGCATCAACCCTGTCGGACCTGCCCCTGCGATCACCACGGCATGTGTGTTCGTCATGGCGACGACTGTGCGGCACGCAGAGGGGCTTGCCGCAAGCCCCCGTCTCTGGCATATGACAGCAGTGGCAAGGGGAAGAGCGGACGGAGGCCAGTGCGCCAAGACGCACCGCGCTTCAGCGCCTCACCGGCGAAAAATACCCCAAAGCTGACCGTCGCCATGAGCACAGCGGGGTAGGGTTCTTGCTTGGGGCTCAAGCTTACGGGTCGCGGTACAGTTGCTGCCCGTGCCGAGGCCGAGAAGCGCGCGCGCTCCGTGAAGCGCCTCGCGCACTCGGCAACGAAAGCTCGCGGATGAAAGAGGAGCATGCAAATGGCGATACCGAAAAACACGATCTGTCTCTGGTTCGATAAGGACGCGCAGGAAGCAGCGCTCTTTTACGCAGAGGTCTTTCCGAACAGCAAAGTCACGGCCGTTCATCACGCCCCGGGGGACTTCCCCAGCGGCAAGCAGGGCGACGTGCTGACCGTCGAGTTCACGGTGCTCGGCATTCCTTGCATGGGGCTCAACGGCGGTCCCACCTTCAAGCAAAGTGAGGCTTTCTCCTTCCAAGTCGCGACCGACGACCAAGCGGAGACGGATCGCTATTGGAATGCCATCGTGAACAACGGCGGCAAAGAGAGTGAATGCGGCTGGTGTAAGGATCGCTGGGGCGTCTCTTGGCAAATAACCCCGCGCACTCTCACGGAAGCGATGATCGCGGGCGGAGCCGAAGCCAAGCGGGCCTTCGACGCGATGATGACGATGAGGAAGATCGACGTCGCGAAGATCGACGCCGCTCGCCGCGGGGCCTGAGCGCCGCGCTTCGCTTCAGGGCCTTCCTCCCGCCCCCGAGTCCGCGCTCGCACCTGCGCCGGCCGCCGGCTCGGCCATGGCTCCTCCTTGCGACGTGCCGCCGGTTCCGCAGCCCGTCGGGCCGCATCCGACGCGCTCATCGCAGCAGACACGACCGCTCGTACATTCGTACCCCTGCAGGCTGATAAGGTCGTGCGGCAGGCAAAAATCTTCCAACTGACACCGACCGGTAAAGGCGGGGTGGAGGAGCTCATCCTCGCAGGGCGGTACCTCGGGGCCCGGATCGGGGTCCGGCATGGGCTCGGGGTCCGGCGTAGGGTCGGGATCGGGATCGGGATCGGGATCGGGGTCGGGCTCAGGGGCCGCAATGGGATCGGGCTCGACGATGAGCGGTGGCGGCCGCCGCGTTTCGCCTAAAGTTTGATCACTGCCGCTACAAGACGCGGCCAACGTGAGCACAAGGACGCCGAGCGCGCGCGTCACTGGCAAGCCGCTTTCGCGCGACCCGCATAAGGGGAGCTCCCAAAGTGATTCGTGAAGCTTTCCAAGATCGCCGGCCGCGCTTCGGGCGCGGCAAGCCGGCAGCGAGCGATGGCGCGCACGCCTTCCCGCTCCTCCAGCAATGACCCACGCGGGAATCGACGCCCATGCTCGGTCGCCAGAGTGAGCGCCCGATCAAAGTTGCCGGCCCGAAGCGCGTGCTGCATCTGCCGGACCAGCGCGAGCTCCTCCGCGGGGTCGACCGCGGGAGACGAAATGATGGGAGCTGACTTGCCCCTTCTGCTGGTCGCTGAAGGGACCAAAGTCGGCGTGGAGGTAGCGGAGAGCGGCGCCGAGATGGGCGCCGCAATCGGCGGAGTTGGCTCGCGCACAGGCGCCGACTTCACGCCCGCTGACGCGACCAGAGGCGGCTCCGGCGCGGCGGTCAGCCAAAGAACTGCCGCACCCGCTACGAGCAGCGTCACCCCAGCCACCGCCCCCGCCCGATGACTCCAGGCCGTGCCGCCGCCCCCACTGCCAGCCAGCCTCGGTGTCAAAGCAGTACGAACGCGCTCCCGTGCCGCCGCGTCCGGTTGAGTCGCGTCGCGTGTAGCGGAGAACAGCCGCTCGAGCTCTTGGTCGATTTCGGGGGTCGTCATGTATTTGGTCTCCGCGAGGCGAGAAGGTGACGAGCCAGCTTGGCCTTGAGCGCTTCGCGCGCCACGCGAAGGCGCGAGTACACCGTGTTGCTGTTTCCGCCGACGCACTCGCAAATTTCCGGAATGCTCAACTGCTCCAGGTCTGCCAGCACGATGAGCTCACGCTGTGCGTCCGGAAGCTCTTGCAGGAGTCGCATCAAGAGCGCTACGTCCTGGACGTGCTCTGCGCGCCGCTCGGGGCTGGAAGTACTTGGCGCCGGCTGAAGCTGTTCCTCGCCCTCCACTGCTACGAGCGGCCCTTGCTTTCGTCGGAATGCGCGCCGGTAGTCGCGCACGGTGTACGCCAGGATGCCGTAGACCCAGCTCTGCAGGGTCGCGCGACCGTCGTACGTCGGAAGCTTGCGGTAAAGCACCACGAACACCTCTTGAACCACGTCGTCCGCCGCGCTTGCAGGCACGCCCAAGCGGCGCGCGTTGCGGTACACGAAAGCGAAGAAATCCTCGTAAACTTGCTCGAACGAGAGTTGGCCGTCGCGCGCGCCCTCCGTGAAAATTTCGGCGAGCGGGGTCATCGAAACCTCAAGAGCGCTCCGATCCGCACGGTGGCGACGAGCGCGGCCGCGCGCGATACCTCGTCTCCATCGACCAGGAAGCGGCGCCGCGCCAGTGGCACGGAACCATCGACCTCCGCGCGCCATTCGATGAAGCCCGTGCTCAGCGTGAATCTCGCGCCCAGCAGGGGAGCGACCCACATCAAGGACGCGGCGCGGTTCGAGTCGAAGCCTTCCCCGCGCCCACGCGCTCGAAAGAGCTGCGCGCCCGCGCACAGGTCTAGCCGGTGCCGAGCGCCGAGCCAGGGAGCACCACAAGCACGGCCGGCGGCGCTCATTGCCGAGAGCAGCACGCCTTGCGGCTCGCGTAGCCCTCGGCGTTGCTCGGTGGTGGCGCCGCCCAGCAAGGCGAACGACCAGCGCTGGCCGACGCCGAGCTCGAGGGTGAGCGCGACCCCCAACACAGGCTGAGGCAGGGCGCCGACATCCAAGGTGACGAACGCGCCGAGCCGCCCCTCGACCGATGGCCCTGCTCGATTTAGCTGCGGGGCCGGGCCCGGTCGGACGAAATCCGGCTTCGGATCCGGGCGCTGCGTCCAGACAGTCGGCTCAATGCCGCTCTCGGCCGCGCCTCGCGGCTCGCCGTCCTCTGCGAAAACGGCGAGGGAGGCGGCGACCGCGGCTGTCTCCGCGGCGCGAGCACAGCTGCTCGCTTCGAAGCGTCGCGTCCCCAACGAGCGACCGTCCAGACCGATACTCATCTCGATCTCGTAGCGGTCGGCGCTGCGCGTCACGGCCACGCGGCCTCCGAGGCGGGCGCGTTCGTGCGGCTCCACGAGCTCCTCGAGGCGGCTCTCGAGCAACGGCGCGCTGTCGGTGCAGTCCGGCCCGAGAAAGTCGAACCGCGCGGTTTCCGCGTGGGCGCGCTGACTGAAGGCTCCCCCCGCGAGCAGCATCAGACTGAGCCGAGCGAAGCGCATTCCTTCGAGAACGGTAGGTCAGCGTGAGGAACGCAGCAATGCATGCTCCGGGCGTTGGCCGGCGCGGGGGCGATTCGTGAAGAAATCGCACACGTCGCGATATCTCATTTCTTTTTCACGAGGCCAGCTCGGCGCGGCCAAGGCCGGGCGAGGTGAACATGAGCTTTTTCAGAATCTTCTCCGCCCTAACCGTGCTGGCTTCCGTCACGCTGAGCCTACCGGCTCGGGCAGACATTCCGCCCGAAAACCAGTGCTCGGCCGCCAACGTGGGTGAGGAGTGCGACAACGCATTGGTAGAAGAACGACTGGTGCCCGGCCTCTGCACGCAAACGATGTGCACGCGGCAGACGGCCGACGGGCCCATGACCTACCCCTGCTTTCGCTGCATCGCGAGCAGTCGCGGCGAAGGCGGCCAGCCGAGCGATAGGGGCGGGGCCGGCGGCGCGTCGAGCGGCAGCTCGCCCGGTGGCGCTGGTTCCTCGGCCGGCGTCGGGAGTGCTAGCGGCGGTTCGGGTAGCAGCAGCAGCGGCGGCACGACGAGCGCGAGCGGCGCGCGGAACGACACTCAGTCGAAAGCGACGGACGATGGTTGCTCCGTAGCGGTGCCGGGCGCTAGCGGGTCCGGTTTGGTCGCGGCATCTGTAGCGCTGGGGTTGGCGGCTGCAATGCGTCGTCGTCGTTCGTTTTGAGCTGAGGCGGAGTGAGCGCAAAAGGTTCCGCCGAGGCGTGGCTCGAGCCGTTGGACCGCGCACGCACCGCCTTGTTCGTGCGTGCGCTACGGTTCGAGCCGCTGCGTCCGCTATTGCTAGCCAAGCGCCGCCGCATCCCGGCGCTGCTTTTGGCCCACGCCGCCGTCGCATTCGTGCTCTCGGTCTTCGCGCCCACGCTGCTGCTCGTTTTGGGGCCGCTGCTGCTCGGGGTGCCGCACTTGCTTGCCGATATTCGCTACTTAGTGCTTCGGCCTCGCTTTGCGGCGCCGGCGCGGCGCTGGCTCCTGGGCGGCTGCGTGGTTTTGCTTGGCGTGCGCTTGGCGGAGCTGACATTTGCGGTGTCGCTTTCGCGTTACGAGCTGCCGCTAGCCGTGTTCTGGGTGGGGGGATGCGCACTGCTTGGTGCGCAACGGCTTCGGGACCCCCGCTTGATAGCGATGAGCGTGCTGTTGACCGCGTTCGGAGCGGCAGCGTGGTTTCACCCGAGCTACTTGAAAATGGCTCTTTCGCACGGGCACAACGCGCTCGCGGTAGCCGTGTGGGCGTTCGCGTTCTGTCCCGCTCGCCGCATCGGGCTCGCCATCTTTCTCCTGCTGGCGGCGATCACGTTCGTGCTGCTGCTCACACCGCTCGCCGGCCTCGGCTTGCAGCACGGCATCGTGCAAAGCTTCGGCCTGCACTCGTTGGCGGTGGTCGACCAGCTCGCGCCGTTCGCGCGCTCCCTCCCGCTCGCGCTCGGTGTCGTGGCCGCCTTCGCGTTCTTGCAGTCACTACATTATGCGGTTTGGCTGCACGCCATCCCTCAAGAGGTGACGCGCGGCGAGGGGATCTTGAGCTTTCGCATGAGCTTCCGTGCCTTGCGCTCCGACCTGGGACTCGCTGGTGGGGCGCTCTCGACCTTGCTCGTGGTGACGGTGCCAGTGTGCGGAGTGCTCGCGCCTCTACGCACGCAGGCCGTCTACCTGTCCCTCGCGTCGTTCCACGCTTACCTGGAACTAGGCGCTCTCTCGCTTTGCTGGCTTGCTCGGCTGAGGTTGGCTTAGTAATGCTGCTCGTTCTTCATTGGTTTCGGGCTTTCGTGCTCACGCTGGTCATCGAGCAGGCAGCTGCCGGTTACGTCTTGCGGCCGTACGCTCCGGCGCTCCGGCGCGCTTCGCTCATCGCCGTGGCCAATATGGCGTCGCATCCGGCGGTGTGGCTCATCTTTCCGGAAGTGGGCGCGGGGCTCGGCTTTCCGCCGCTTGCAACCCTGCTCGTCAGCGAAGCCTGGGCGTTCGGCCTGGAAGCCCTGATCTACGTCCTCTTCCTAGGTGCGGGTCACGCCCGGCGGGCGCTGCACGCGTCGACGTTCGCCAACGCCTCGTCACTCCTCTTGGGCTTCGGAGCGCGCGCCTGCGGATGGGTCTGAGGACGAAGAGGGCGCGGGACCGGCCCGGCGACCCGCGAGCACCATGGCTCCATCGCACATTCTTTGTCGATACTGACTCGACTCGTTCGTCGCCTCCCTGAAGGAGCACTCATGTCGAAGCTTCGAGTCAACGCTTTCAGTATCTCGTTGGATGGTTATGGCGCCGGTTCGGATCAATCCTTGACCCATCCGCTCGGACGGGGCGGGATGGCGCTCCACCGCTGGTTCCAAGGAACGAAGACATTCCGCCGCATGGTGCAAGGCGCGCTAGACGACGGCGGACGCGAAGGGGTGGACGAAGACTTCGCAGCGCGCAGCTTCGAGAACTTGGGCGCCTGGATCATGGGTCGCAACATGTTCGGCCCCGTGCGCGGCCCGTGGGAAGACGACGCGTGGAAAGGCTGGTGGGGGGACGACCCGCCTTACCACGTGCCGGTTTTCGTGCTGACGCACCACGCTCGCGCGCCCATCACCATGAAAGGCGGGACGACATTCTACTTCGTCACGGAAGGCATTCACGTCGCGCTCGAGCTCGCGAAGGAGGCCGCCAACGGCAAGGACATTCGAATTGGCGGCGGCGTCTCGGTCATTCGTCAATACCTAGCCGCCTCCCTCATCGACGAGCTCCACCTCGCGTTTTCGCCGGCGCTTTTGGGCCAAGGTGAGCACCTCTTGAGCGGCATCGACGCAGTGCGTCTCGGGTACCAGACCACCGAGCACCGGAGCTCCGACCTAGCGATGCACATCGTGCTGAGCAAGGGAGGGTGATGGCTTCCTGGCGGCTCTTCGCGTCCGGGCTCTAGCTCCGAGCGCTGTTCTCCGCCGAGGCCCAGCGAATGACGCGCAGAGCGCGGAGCGTGTTCCAGCGGCTGGGTTCCCCCACCGCCTCGGGAACAGGCAGCGGCAGGGACTCGTCGTGCGTCCGCTCGAGCAGGAAGCGTACATCGCTACGCAATGGCTTCTACGCGTCGAGCGGCGTCGCCGTCGACGGCGCCCTACAGTAGCTGCTCGGGCGCCGTCCTATCAGCATGCGTGAGGTCATTTCGCAGTAGCTCAGCCGTTGAAGACAGGGGGCGGCGCCCGTAGCCAGAGATCCGCCCGCTCCCCGAGCTCGGTGCTTTCAGGCGAGGGCAGAGTGCTGCATGCCGCCCGACGCGACCTCCGCGGTCACCAGCGACTCCGACGCGGGTGGAGGCGGGACTGCGGCCATGACGCCGCTGGTGCGCGCAAAGCGCAAAGCTGCTCGCGCGACCTCGGCGAAGAGGCCAATGTCGCAACCCTCGGGGGTGATTCGAAGCACGGGCAAGGTCCAGAACGTGCCTACGGACGTGTCGTCGAGCACGCGCACGACCGCGTAGTAATGCGGCTCGAGCCGCTCCACCCGATAAGTGACGCCCCGAACCTGAACCATCCCTCGGCTGGTGACTCGTCTCATCGTTACAGAGCGTACGGGCCGCTCGTAACGGGAAGTTATCGCCCAGGTATCACCCCCGCGACTTACTACACGGGGACCACCGCGACCTACAGCGTCTCGCGCACGGCGCGCGACTCATGGCAGGCCAGCATCTTGGGCGCAATCTGCAGGGTCGTGGACCGGCCTGCGCGCGCCAGAACCGCGACCGTGGTACGCAAGCACTCTTGGAGATTCGCCCATGAAGCGCGCCTGGTCTTGGGCATTGCTCGCGGCCGCGGGCGCTGCGCTCGGTGTGGGTGCTTCATTGTTGCAAGATCGAACGACGGTCGTTCGGGCTTCGCCCCTGTTTTCCCTCCGTGAAGGCTCGCGGCTGCTGGCGGACGGGCGGCTCGAAGCGGGGCGCGTGGTGAAGTCGGGCCGCCTGGCGGCGGAGGTTTCAAAACGTGCAAGCCGGGCGCTCTCTGCCATCCCGAACGAGCTGCGGCCGTCGCTCGTCGTCGTTGACGTGGAGCCTCGTTATGGCGCCACTGTCCCGCCCGTGGCGCAGCTCGCCTACCTGCGTACTTCGGGCTCGCTCGTCGTGGGGAGCGCGGGGGAGGCCGCGAGCCAGGCGGTTTGGCTGCACGAGCTGGCTCACGTGCGGCTCGCGGGCGCGCGGCCGAAAGGCGCGATCGCGCAGCGTCTCGTGGACGCCATCGAGGAAGGCATCGCGGACTATTTCGCTGCAGCGCTCGGGGGCGACGCCGTGGTCGGCAGCGGCGGGGCGCAGCGCGACTTGCGGCAGCCGCCGCCCGCCTCCGCCAGCGAGTGGGCGAGCCTGGCGCTAGAAGGCGTCGGCACGCACCGTATGGGCTGGCGCTTGGCCGCTCGCCTCTACGAGCGGGACGCGCAGGGCGGTAGCTTGCTGCGCGACGCCGTCGCTTGCCTCGACGGTGACAGCGGGCTCGGAGCCGCGCCGGAGACCCCGGCGGGTGTGGTCGACGCCTTTCTCCAGGCGTGCCCGGAGGCGGGCCGCGCACGCCTTGCCGGCATCTTGTCCGAGTGGCTGCCGTTGGAGCTCATGACACCCGAGATCCCCACCTGAGGATCGGCCCGCGAGGCTCCGCAAAGAGCCCCGCGAGCGCCCGTACACGACTCAGCGGCGCGACATGAAGATGCGCAGCACGTACCAGAACATCAGCGTGACGGAGGAGAACAACTGCAGCGACGCCGCTACGTAGCGGTCTTCGGGGAAGTGGTGAACCACGTTCGACGTGTCGTAAAGAATGGCCGCGCCCGCGAACACGACCATCGCGACCGAGAAGAACACGCCGAGCTGGAAGCCGAAGATGACGCCGGCGATCACGAGCAACATCGCGCCCACGCCGCCCCACATCAGCGCACTACGCAAGAAGGAGAAGTCCTTGCGCGTGTAGAAGGCGATGCCGGTGAGCGCCGCGAAGCCCAAAATGGTGACCAGGCCCGCGCTGGAGATGGCGCCCGGCGCTGCCTGGTTCGCGATCACGAGCAGCGGCAGGAAGATGAGCGACTCGATCACCACGTAACCGGCGAGCGCCGCGTACTGCGCCGGCAGCGACTGCGCGGTCTGAGCGGCACGGCTGGCGATCCAACCCGCGAGCATGAAGCCACCCAGAACGAACAGCCAGCTCACCGAGAGCATGGCCTGCGCGATTGGTATCGCGAGCCCCGTGGCGAAGAACGCGAACTCGATCGCCGCGAAGGCGATGATGGCGCCGAACAGATGGTTGTACGTTCGGCTGATGAAGCGCGCGCGGGTATCGACCGTCTTGCGCGCCGAGAAAATGTCTTGCCCGTATCCGCTTTGCATCTTGCCGTTCCTTTAGTGGGGGGACGAACGAGTCACGCCCCAGAACGAGCCTAGCGCCGTCCGCTTCGAAAGCGAACGCGGCGTTATTCCCGTCCGAAAGCGGTCGATATCTGCGTCAAAAGGACCCACTAGCAGCGGTAGGTGACGATCACCCGGCCGGCGTCGCCGGGCAGGGCCGTGAGCAGCTCCAGCTTTCGGGGCTGGCTCACGCCCGCGAACAGGGCTCTCCCCCCGCCGAGTAGCAGCGGGTGCACGATGAGCTTCAGCTCGTCCAGGAGGCCTTCGTTCAAGAGACCCGTGACCAACGTTGGGCCCCCCACGACGTAGATGTTTTTGCCCGGCTGCTCTTTCAGCGCGCGCAGCGGCTCGAGATCGCGGATGACGCGCGCACTGGGCGGCCACGAAACTCCCTCGAGCGACCGGGAGAGGACGAAGTGCGGCGTCCTCTCCGCCGCCTCTGCGTACGCTACTTCTCGCGCGTAAGGCAGCCGCGTCGAAAAGGGCGCTACGGCGTCGGGCGCCGCGTGGATAGCGGCCCAGTACTCACCGTAACCGGGATACATTCCTGCGCCCTGAACGAAGGCGTCGACGTCCGGCACGAGCCCGAGCGCGTCCGCCCATGAGTCTACCCACTCCTCGCCGCCGCGGTCCGAGCCCTGCGTGTAGCCGTCCAGCGACACTTGCAGTGCCGCGATCATCTTTCTGCTCATCGTCGTGATTCTCGTTGTTGGGGGCGACGCTCGCGTTCGCCGACAACGGATGTACGACCTTCCGCGCCAGGGCACGGAGTAACATTCACGGCGCGAAGGCGGTCGCGCTCAGATGAGCCGCCAGATTTTCAACGCTTCTTCGAAGGTGTTCAGATGAAGCTGCACGACCTTGGGAATCGTTCCGTCCGGCTCGACTTGGTAGCCGCCAGCGAGGTTCCACGCGAGGGGGATGCCGAGCTCGCGCGCCACCGAGAACATGATGTGATCGCGCTCGCGCATTTGCTCGGTCGTGAGGAGGCCTCCCAGTGGGTCGTCGATGTGTGTGTCGGCGCCCGCTTGGTACAAAATCAGATCTGGAGCGAACGCGGCCAGGCTCTCACGGAGCCCGCGCATCTTCTCCAAGTACTCCCCCGCTTGCTCGGGTCGCTTATACGTGAGCCCGAAGGTCACGTGTAGGACCTGGTCTTGAAGCGAAAGCGCGTCGACGATGGCCTGAGTGCCGTCTCCATAGTGGTAATCGCAGTCGATGATCGCCACCTTTCGGGCTTGGCTCGTCCTCAGCAGACGAGTCGTGGCCACCATGAGCCCGTTGAAAGTGCAGAAGCCGCGCGCGCCTTTCGGGCCTGCGTGGTGGAAGCCAGAGGAGAGCGAAGCGCTGATGCCCTCTCGAAGCGCGGTGACGGCGGCGCAATAGAAAGAGCCGCACGTGTAGGGCAGGGAGCGAGCCACCGAAGGCGACGTCGTGCCGAAGCCGCTCGCCCGGCGTAGCTCGAGCACGTCCACGACGAAGCTCGGATCGTGCACCCGGCACAAGTCGTCCAGGGTGCTCGGCTCGGGAGCGACGAGATCGACGGGCCAATCCGCCCGCGTCAGCGCCTCGGCGACGTCTCGCGGCTTGTGATCGCTCGGCGAGAACTCGCGCCCCGAGTCCGACACCATCTCGGTGGAGTAGAAAGCGTGGAGACGAGTCGGACCTGTCATTCAGAGCTGGTCCAGCGCCAATTGACGCAGTTGCTCGACAGTGGCTTCGCGTGGGGCAAACAGCCCGACGTCCAACTGCGCTTGGAAATGCGCGGTGAAGGCGCGCGCCCGGTGGAGGGGCGCCACCGAAAGGGTGCTGAGCCTCAGAAAGCGAAAACCAGAGCACGCTCGGACGGGGATGACGTGTCCGGGCGCGCCTCGGTTCTTGCGCAGCGCGATCGCCTCGTCGTAGCGCACGCCAAATAGGCTGCCCGGTGGGAGCCGGACGTGGTTGAGCACCACCGGCGCGACGCTGATGCAGGAATGATTGTCGCCGAGATTCATCTTCTCGAGCAGGATTGGCTCCCCGCTGTCGGAAACGAGCACGTTGACCTGCCCCTTGCCGCGCACGAATGCCGCCGCGAGCTCCAAGAAGTACTTCTCCGCAAGCGAACAAGTGCCAATCTTGAGGTCGTCCTCCGGCCAGATCGTCAGCCGGGACAACTCGCTCGGGAGGGCTGCATCGTCCAACGGACAGACCACGTCCAGCATGATGCTGACGAGCAGCCGGCTCTCTTCCCGGTCGAGCTTTCCGAGCAACCGCTCCAGCTCGGCGCGCGGGGGCGGCTCCTTGAGTCGACCGTCGAAAACTCTTACGTCCGTGATCTCCTGCTTGCGCCAGGCGCGGTTCACGTACGTGGCCAGATGCCGAGTCGCTTGGGTGAAGCCGGCTCCCCGCCGCTCCGTGCGGTGCGAGAAATGCTCGTTCAGCATGTCTCGCAGCGTCGAGCACAAGGGTAAGCCGTGATCGGCAAACACGCGCAGAATCTCGTGGTCACTGTCGTTGCTGGCAGGCTGGGGGGCGCTGCTACTCAGGGCTTTTAGCTCCTCGATGGGTCTTCCTCCGCGGTCGGCCCGTCCCCGCGACGAGCCAAGCTCCAGAGCTTAGCCTAGGCCGGGTCACGCGTGCCTACGATGCTACGCCGGTACCTATTTTCTTGCGGCGTCGCAGCTCTCGGCTGGGCCCCCTTCCGATGGTGATTCCGCTATCGCTGTCGATGTCGGCGCCCTTCCACCTACTCCGTACCTATGACGTCCGTGTTTTCGTCCATCTGCTGCAGCACGTCGGCGAGCTCCGCGCGCAGCATCTGCCGACGCTCGTGGCGCTGAAGCAGCAGACGGAATGCGTCCTCGGTCACTTCGGCGAGGTTCGCATACTCACCCGCTCGCACGCGCTCCTCCGCGAACGCGAGCAAGTTTTCGGGTAGCGCGACAAGGCTTGCGGGCTTCTGCATAGAGACCCGCGAACCCTAGCCGTGGAGCGTCTGCTTTTCGACCCAGTAGTCGACGACGACCGGCTCGAGGCTCGTCGGGCGACCTCCGTGCGAGTAGGGCTTAGGTAGACGGCGCGGCCGACCCTCCGTCTGTAGCATGCTGTCGCACTGTCTGACGCATCCGGCAGACCCGAGAGGTGGTGCGGTAGACGGGCGTTTGCGCGGCCGCGCGCGACCGTGCGCTACGGCGGCTACGGTCCCTATCAGGCGCTATGGTTGACGAATCATGGCCGAGCCAACCCGCGCTGAGGTGGATGCTCTCTCTGGGACGACGCTGCTCGAGTTCGGCGCAAGTTGGTGTCCGATCTGCCAGGCGGCTCGCCCGTGGATCGATGATTTCGTGCGCGCTGCAGCTCAGCTGCGACACCTCCGCGTCGAAGACGGCAAGGGGCGGCCGCTGGGTCGCTCTTTCCGAGTCAAGCTTTGGCCGACGTTGATCGTGATACGTGACGGGCAAGAGGTCGGGCGCACCGTCCGACCGGGCGACGCGAGTGAGCTCCGAGGTTTGCTGAGCTCGTGATCGCCTCGGCCTGGTTGGGCGAGACCGTGCTCACCCGACTGCTGCTTCAGCGCGGGTTGGGCGCCATCTATCTATTGGCGTTCTGGAATGCGCTCAATCAGTTCCGCCCGCTCTTGGGCGAGCGCGGGCTCTTACCGGTGCCGGACTTTTTGGCGCGCGTCACCTTTCGCGAGGCGCCCAGCCTGTTCCACCTTCACTTTTCGGATCGCCTCGCCACGGTGGTGGCCGCTTTCGGCGTGCTGCTCTCGGCTCTCGTCGTCAGCGGCTTCGCAGATTCTGGCTCCGTCTGGCTCTCGCTCGGCATCTGGCTGCTCCTGTACGTGCTGTACCTTTCGATCGTGAACGTGGGACAGACGTTCTATGGCTTCGGCTGGGAATCGATGCTGCTGGAAGCGGGATTCTTCGCGGCTTTTCTCGGGCCAAGCGGGCACGCTCCGTCTTACGTGCCCATCCTGGCGCTGCGCTGGATGCTGTTTCGAGTCGAGCTCGGCGCGGGGCTGATCAAGCTACGCGGGGATTCGTGCTGGCGTGACCTCACCTGCCTCTACTACCACCACGAAACGCAGCCCCTGCCCAACCCGCTCAGCCTCTACTTCCACCATGGCCCTAAAGTCTTACATCGCGCGAGCGTGGCGTTCAGTCACTTCGTACAGCTCGTCGTGCCGTTCGGTTTGTTCGGCCCTAAGTGGCTCTCGGCCGCGGCTGGACTATTGCTCATCGTTCATCAGCTCGTCCTCATCGTGAGCGGCAACTACGCCTGGCTCAACTGGCTTACGGTCGTGCTCGGTTTCAGCGCCTTCAGCGACGACGTCCTCGCGCTCATTCTTCCCGTGCCAGTGTCGGCTTTGGCGCCCCGCCCCGCCACGTTCGATTGGCTGCTGTATGCGGTCGGCACGGCCACCGTGCTGCTCAGCATCCGGCCGGTGCTGAATCTGCTGTCGAAGGATCAGTCGATGAACCAATCGTACAATCCTCTTCACCTCGTCGGCAGCTACGGCGCATTCGGCTCGGTTACGCGCGTGCGTCACGAAGTGGTCGTCGAAGGCACGCTGGATACGTCGCCGGACGCTGCCGAGTGGCGCGAATACGAATTCAAGGCCAAGCCCGGCGATCCCAAGCGCCGTCCGCCGCAGTGGGCACCGTACCACCTGCGGCTCGATTGGCTGATGTGGTTTCTCCCCCTGCGGGTGATGATCACGCCGTCACGTCTGCTGAGTCGGGGTCAACCGCTCTGGTTTACGCGCTTCGTGCAAACGCTGCTGCGAAACGACGAGAGCATGCTCGCGCTGCTCCGTCGCAATCCCTTCCCCAACGAGCCGCCGCGCTTCGTTCGGGCAAGCTTTTACGCCTACGAGCTCTCCACCCCCGGTGAACGAAGGCGAACCGGCCTTTTTTGGCGACGCCGGTACGTCGGCGAGTACCTAGCGCCCCGAGCGCGGGACGCGGCGGAGCCATGAGCACGTCCGCCTCAGCGCGGCGTAATGCGAGCGACGAGCGCGGTCACGTTGTCGGTGCCTCCACCGTCCAGCGCCATTTGCACGAGCTTGGCGCAGCACACGCGGCTGTTGTCGCCGCTTTCGATCACCGCTTGCAGCTGCTGGTCGGTCACGTGCTTGTTGAGCCCGTCAGAGCAGAGAAGCAACGTGTCTCCCAGCGCTAGGTCTAGCTTGGACAGCTCTGGACGGGGCAGCTCGTCGCTCGCGCCCAGGGTGTTCCAGAGGATGCTCTGCAGCGCCTCGTCGTGCCGGCGAGCGTCGTCGTCGGCCAGCTTTCCGGCCAAGTTGTGGTCTGTCGTCAAGCGCTGCAGCTTGCCGTTCCGGAGCAGGTAACACCGCGTGTCGCCGACGTGCGCGACGTAGGCTACCGGCCACAACACGAGCGCTGCCGTCAGCGTGGTGCCCATGTGCGGCGTTCCCGTCCTTGCCCCAACCGTTTTGACACTCGCGTCGCCCGTCAGCACGGCGGAAGACAGCCCGGCGCGCACGCCCGTCAAAGAGTCGCGCTGTTCGGTTCTCCCCACCGCCGGCTTGGCCCAAGGCAGCGCATTCAACAGGTAGCTGCTGACGGCGTTGACGGCGGTGCGGCTTGCGATGTCGCCGCCGCCCTGTCCGCCCATGCCGTCCGCGACCAGCAAGAGAGTGCCGGCAGGCTCGCCCGCAAACCAGCCTTCGGCGCTCGCCGAGGCGTGATGCACGACGAGCGAGCGGTGGAGGGTGCCGATCAGGTAGGCATCTTCGTTCTTGTCGCGCTCCTGACCAACATCCGTCAGGCCGGCCGCATCCAGCGCCACGTCCTCCTTGGGACCGGCGGGAATGAGCGGATACTGTTCACCAGGGGCAGCTTCGTTGGGCACGCCCGACAAGACGCAAGAATCGAGCCCAAGAGTCAACTGGGGCGCGACTTCGCCCGTGAAACGGGCCCCCCGTCTCGAGGTGCTGACTCAGGCGGGCGGCTTGAGCTTGCGGCAACCCGCGCACTCGGCAGTGCTGCCGGGCCCGTTGTCACATTGCTCTTCGGGTTGAACCACGCCGTCCCCGCAATAGGCGCCGAGCTTGCAGGCGGCGTCGCACTCGCCGTAGCCGCCGTCGTTGACGCCGTCGTCGCACTCTTCGCCGAAGCTCAGGATGCCGTCTCCGCACACGGCGGTGCAGTCGCTGGGTGCGGCTTCGAAGCCGGAAAGGGTGAGACGGAACGAGGAGCCGTCCTTCTTTCGCTCGGCTTGGAAGACGGCGATCTTGTAGACGTTGCCGGGGGTCAGGCCGAAGCGGGTGGCGGAGGCGGCGTTGATGGTGACCGAGCCGTCCATCGGGACGTGGATGCCGCCGAGGTCGACGGCGAGGTGGCCGTTGATGAAGACCCAAACGTCGTCGTCGCCCGTGAAGTCGAGGCGGGCGTCGGTGGTCGCCTCGTAGCGGAACCAGTACTGGACCTCACTGGTGAAGTAGAAGTTGTGCTTGGGGGCGCCGGGGAAGAAGGCGGTCTCGTTCGGCCACCCGTTGTAACCGTACTGAGCGGGGAGGCGAGCCACGCCTTCGTCGCGGGTCGGTCCCATCACGCTGTCCACCGGGAAGAACACGGGCGTGCCGTCGAACTCTCGCGCCTGGCCGCCGGTGCAAAAGCGCGCCGGGTTGCTGCTGCACGGTTTGCAGTCGGCCACGCAGGCGTCCACCAAGCCGTCGAACTGAGTCTGGCATTGGGTGTCGCACGCCTCGGCGGCGGCGGTCAGCGTCACGATCTCCGCCTCCAGGTCGAGGATCAACACGTCGATAGCGGCGATCTGAGCCTCGAGCGCGGCGATGGCAGCCGCGTCTGGGGTCGCTTGCGCCTGGGCGAGAGCGAGCTGCTCCTGCCGCTGCGCGAGCTCCTGCTCGCGTTGGGTGAGCTGCCTCGTGCTGTCAGCGAGCGCGTCGTGATCCGGACGGCATTGGTTGTCGCACTGCAGCGAGCTCCGGGTGCGAGTCGCACAGCCGGGCCGGCACGTTTCCTGGCTCGTCGCGCCCTCGACCTGTTGCTCGTTGCCCATGCCGGTTGCGGGGGCGACGTACACGACCAGCTTCTCGCCGTTCGCGCCGAAGCGGTTGACGTAGCCACCGCTGCCGTTATCGAACAGCGCGACACTGCCGACGACGCGCTCCACGCCCGCGCCATCGCGGAACCACGTGCCGAAAGTCTGAGCAGACTGAATGCACGCCGAAGCCGGCGCGGTGCCGAGCACGGGGCGACCTTCTGCGTCGAGCATGGCGGAGGCGATACCCTCAACGAGCGCCGCGCCCTCCTTGATGCCACACGTTTCGCCGCCGCCGAAATCCGGGTGGCTCTCCCCGAAGTCACGGAAGATGGCCGGGACGCGCAGCACGCACTGCCCGTTTATTTTTTCGCATTGCGGCTCCTGCTTGCAGGTAAAGCCGTTCTCGACGGTGCAGGTTGCCGAGCAGCCGTCGCCGTCCAAAGTGTTGCCGTCGTCGCAGCCCTCGTTGATGACCAAACCGTCACCGCACTCGGACGTGCAGGATTGCCCTTGGCAGTTCGGCTCGCGCAAGCACAGCGAGGAGCAGCCGTCGAACGGCGTGTTGTTGCCGTCGTCACAGCTCTCTGCGCCCTCCACCATGGAGTTTCCGCATTGCGCGTCGGTGCAAACGCTGGGGGAGCCGTCGCACTTCTTCCCGAGCTCTATCTTGCAGCGCTCCGAGCAGCCGTCGCCGGCGGTGGTGTTTCCGTCGTCACAGCGCTCGCTGGCAGCGACGACGCCGTCTCCACAACGCGCGATCTCGCGGCACGGCTTGCCCGGACTGGCGCAGCTGAAACCCCGCTCCACTTCCAGGCACGTCTGGCTACAGCCATCCCCCGAGCTCTTGTTGCCGTCGTCGCACGCCTCGTCGTCGGTGAGCTCCCCATTGCCGCAGTTGGGCGGCGCCTGCATCTCGCTACCGCCGGTGCCGAGGATGGGACCGCTTCCACCAAAAACGGGCGAGCTGCCGGCTTGGGTGCCCGCGCCCGCCGCCGCTCCGGAGCCGCCGGCCCCGGCAGGATCTCCTCCGCCGCCGGCGCTGCACGCAGCGGCGATCAAACCCAAGATCACACCCGAGGCCCGAACCCGGAGGAATTTTAGATGGTGCACGGCCATCCATCCTTGTCACGGCTTCGGCGATCGATCGACCACAATCCATGCCTCACGAGGCGATTGATCGTGCGTCGGGGCTTCACTTTTCCGGGGGTTGTGTGACCGGTTCCAGATTCGGCGGCCTCCGTGAACGGACGCTCTCACGGGGTTTGGAACGGCCTCTGTTCAAAGGCTCGAATCTTCCAAGCGCAGCGCCGCACCACGCTCAGCTTGGGGGGATGGCTGGGCTGGCGCCCGCGGTGGCGTCCCCTCGACCCGGGTGAGAAGAAGGGTCGTCCCAATAGCCCGGATGCACCAAGGTGATGGGCGTCAAGTCCTCGTCCAGGCCGAGGTCGATGATCTTCCGCAAGTCCTCGCGGCAATGAACGCCGAGCCGCTTCATCGCCGCTGAGTCCCAGCCACTCGCGACCGCCGGAGGGCGCTTCCACGACCCACTGAACGACCTCGGCAAAGAAGAGGTGATGTCGGACATACTGAGCTGGCTGGACGAGCGCAGCTGAAGTCCTGAACTGCGATGGCTCATCTCACGCCTTCGCGCGCCCGGGCCCGAGGAGGAGCTGGGCGACGAGCGCGACGATGAGCAAGGCCACGTATTCCCAGCCCCCGCCCGGATTGCTGAACATCCAACCGTTAGAGGCGTGGGGGACGAGAGCGCCGAGCATGACGGGTACTAGGGCCAAAGCGGCGAGGCGTACCCACACTCCGAACATCAAGCAGAGCCCCCCGGTCAACTCGGCTGCCAGTACCGGGTACACCGTCCAACCCGGGAGTCCGTTCGCTTGGAAGAAGGCGATGGTGCCGGGAAGGGTGAACACGAAGAGCTTCGCGTAGGAGTGGGCGAGGAATACGGCGCCGAGGCCTAGCCTGAGGACCAAGGGCGCAAGGTGGGTTCGCGAAGCCGCCGCTCGATCGAGCGTGGCAAGCAGGGTTGGGAGCGCTTTCATGCGACCAAGCATGCGAAGCTCGGCGCAGGGTCGGAAGCGGCTCCGAGCGAAACGGATCGTTCTCTCAGGAGAACAATTGCTAATGCCGCGCGTGTGACCTGCGGTCAACAATCGCTGCGCGATTGTCCGCTGCGCGGCATGCGCCGCCCTAGTGTCTTTCTCGTGGGGCTTCGCCCCAGACCCCGCGTCCGCGTCGCGTCCGCCTAGCGCAGCGCCGCTTCCCAAAGTTGCTGCTATCTCACATGCGCTGCACTAGCGAGTTTTTACCGCCCAGGGCTGCCGGCGAAATGCCTGCGCCAGCGCTTCGGTGAGCTCCGCAAGGAGCGGCGAGGGGCTGCGGCGGCCCGCCCGTACCGCGTAGATGCCGATGGGCGGCGGCGCAAAGTCTTCTAGGACCCGCTCCAACTGCCCGGAGCTCACCGCAGGTACGGTCATGAACCGGGGCAAGATCGCGAGGCCAAGACCAGCGATAGCGGCCTCGCGCAACATCGTGCCGTTGGTCGTCTCCAGGTTGCCTTGGACGCCGAGGTCGAGGCGGCGCCCGGCGCGATAGAGGCGCCATTCATGGTCCGCGCGAAGCAACGCGTACCGCAAGCAGTTGTGACGCGCCAAGTCCTCCGGGCGCTCGGGACGACCGTGCTCGGCCAAGTACGTGGGCGAGCCGCAGATGTCGATGGCGGTGCTGGCTAGGCGCCGCGCGAGGAGATTCGAATCCTTGAGTTTGGTGATGCGCAGCGCGAGGTCGACCCGCTCCTCGACGAGGTCGACGAGCCGGTCGTTCAGGAGCAGCTCGACCCGCGTCTCCGGTCGCCGAGCAAGGAAGTCGCGCAGTGGCTCTGCCAGCCACATCTGGGAGAGCGTTACCGGCGCGCTGACGCGAAGCGTTCCTTGCGTGCTCGTAGCGCCCTCGGTCGCCCGCACGGCGTGCTCGGTCATGGACCGAGCGTGCGGATAAATCCGCGACCCAGCGCTCGTGACCGTTACTTGCCGGGTCGTGCGCAGGAGGAGCGGCTCGCCGACGCGTTCCTCGAGTAGCGCTACGCGCTTGCTGACGACCGACTTGGCGAGTCCCAGGCGCTCCGCGGCGCGGGTGAACGAGCCCGTCTCGACCACCCGCGCGAAGCACAGCAAAGAAGGAAGATCATCGAACAGCGAGTCAGTCACGGCTCGATGGTGTCACGATTGTTCTCAGTGGAGAACGCGGCGATGGCTTAGGGTGTCAGTGCTGAGCCGCCAGCGCCGCGGTAGGCGCCTCTTCTTCCGCTGCCTCTGGCTCATGCTGCGCGGCGATGAGGGAGTAGAAGGCGGGCACGACGAAGAGCGTGAACAAGGTGCCGATGGTCATGCCGGTGACCAGCACGATGCCGATGCTGTTGCGCGCTTCCGAGCCAGGGCCGGAGACGAACACGAGCGGGAGATGGCCGAACACGGTCGCCACGGAGGTCATCAACACCGGGCGGAGGCGCGTCAGGGAGGCTTCCCGCAACGCCTCCAGCTTCTTCAACCCCTGCTCTTGGAGGGTATTGGCAAACTGTACGATGAGGATGCCATTTTTGGCGATGAGGCCGACCAAGGTGATGAGGCCCACCTGTGAGTAGATGTTGAGCGTCGTGAGGTCCAGAAAGCTGAACACCAGCGCGCCGGAGATGGCGAGCGGAACGGAGCCGAGCAGCACGATCAGCGGATCGCGGAAGCTCTTGAACTGCGCCGCGAGCACCAAGTAGATGAGGATGACGGCGAAGCCGAGCGTGGTGGTGAGGGCGGAGCCCTCTCGGCGAATCTGGCGTGACTCCCCCGCGTAGTCTTGCCGCACGCTCGGTACCTTTGCGGCCGCCGCTTCCAGCACCGAGAGGCCTTCCTCCTTCGTGACGCCGGGTTTTACGCCTCCGAACACGCGCACCGCGTTGCGTTGCTGAAAACGAGTGAGCGCGCGGGGCGCCACCGACGTCTCGATGTTCGTGAAGGTGGAGACGGGCACGAGCTCGCCGCTGGGGGTTTTGACCTTGAGGTCCAAGAGGGGGGCGAGGGTGGCACGACCCGCGTCGCCGATTTGCGGGATGACCTTGTAGCTACGATCGAAGTAGTTGAAGCGGTTGACGTAGCCGCCCCCGAGGAGGGTGCCGAGCGACTGACCTACGCCGGCGAGATCCAGCCCCAGATCCGCCACTTGCTCCCGGTCGATGATGACGCGCGCCTCTGGCAAATCGATCTTGAGGTCCGTGTCCACATACAGGAACTTGCCGCTCTGCCAGCCCGCGCCGACCACGGGCGCGATGGCCGAGAGGAAGTCTTTGGGCGGCGCATCGCTGGCGAGCACCAGCTCCACGTCGTACTGGCCGGGCGTGGGGAGGGGCGGGTCCAGGCGTGGAAACACCTGCAAGCCCGGGATCTGCGAGACGGCCCCGTAGACCTCGCCATACATCTGCTCGGTGGAGCGGGTGCGCTCCTTCCAGTTCTTTGTCACCATGCCCCCGAAGGCGCCCCAGTTCGCGGTCAAAGACCACATGAACCGGGCTTCGGGGAAGCCTTCGACGGCTTTCACCACGTCTAGCGAGGCGCGGTTCGCTGCCGGCAGCGACGAATCCGGCGACGCCTGCATGAAGAAGCTGATGTGACTTTGATCCTCGACCGGGGCGAGCTCGCGCCGAGAATTCTCGTAGAGCGGCCACGCCGCGAGCGTGACGAGCGCGGACGCGACGACGATGGCGTATCGAATGGACAGTGCGCCATCCAATAGGCGCGCGTAGACGCGCTTCACGACGTCGAATCCGCGGTTCACGAGGCGGGTGAGACGCCCCTCTTGGCCGTGCTCTTTCACGGCGAACGCGCTCATGACGGGTGACAACGTCACGGCCACGACGCCCGACACCACGACCGCGGCGGCCAGGGTGATGGCAAACTCCAGGAATAGCTCGCCGGTGAGGCCGCCTTGGAAGCCGATGGGCGCGTAGACCGCCACGAGCGTGATGGTCATGGCCAAGATGGGGCCGACCAGCTCACGCGCGGCGATGAGCGCGGCCTGCTTGCGTGTTTTTCCTTCGTGAACGTGCCGCTCGACGTTTTCTACGACGACGATGGCGTCGTCCACCACCAACCCGACCGCGAGCACGATCGCCAGAATCGTCAGCAAATTGAGGCTGAATCCGGCGAGGTACATCACGATCGCGGCGCCCACGAGCGAGATCGGCATTGCCACCAACGGCACCAGCGCGGTGCGGAGCGAACCGAGAAACAAGAAGACGACCGCGCCGACGATGATGATCGTCTCCGTCAGGGTCTTCGTGATCTCTTCGAGCGCGTCCTCCATGAAGACGGTGCCGTCGTAGGCCATCTGCATGTCAACGTCTGGCGGCAGCGTGGTTTTGATTCGGGTCATCTCCTCGCGGAGGCGATGCGCCACGTCGATCTCGTTTTCGCCGATGAGCGGCCATACCCCGAGGTACACGGCCTCTTTTTTGCTGTGCTTGGCGACCATGTCCGCTTCTTCGGCGCCGAGCTCCACCTTGGCCACGTCCGTCAAGCGTACGATCGCCCCGTTGCGCTCCGAGACGATGAGGTCTTTGAACTCCGCGGCGGAACGCAGGTCCGTGTTGGCGAGTAGATTGACCTGCACCATTTCGTTTTTGGTGCGGCCGACCGCGGCCAAGTAGTTGTTGCGCTGCAGCGCGGCGTACACGTCTCCCGGGGCCAGGCCGAGCGCGGCGAGGCGATCAGGATCGATCCACACGCGCATCGCGAGCTGCTGTCCACCTTCGAACGTGACCCGCTGAACACCGGGCAGGGTGGCGAGCTGGGGCTGGAGCGAGCGCAGGAGCCAATCCGTGATCTCGGGCCCGCTGCGTTTGCTACTCGTAAAGCTCAGATAGAACGACGCGTACGGTCGATCCGCGCGCTGAACCTCCACCACCGGGGGCTGGGCCTCCGCCGGAAGCTCCGAGCGCACTTGCTGGAGCCGCGCTGTCACCTCGGCCAGCGCGGCCGTGCTGCTGTGATTGAGCTTGAGCCGCACCGTGATCGTGCTGACCCCCGCGCGACTCGTGGACTCCAAATGGTCCACGCCGCTGATGGCCGAAACGGCGCGCTCGATGGGGGTCGTCAGAAAGCCGCGCACCGTCTCCGCACTCGCGCCGGTGTAGACGGTCGTGATGAGCACCGACGAGCTCTCAATCTGCGGGTATTGCTGCACCGGTAGGCCACTCAGCGCGCGCAAGCCGACCAGCACGATGATGAGGTTGACGACGAGCGCCAGCACCGGATGTTTGATGAATACGTCTGTGAAGGAGCGCATGACTTGGTCCTAAACGCCGGCGTCTACTTGGCTCGGTCCGCGGGGGCAGGTTCGGCCTGCACTTTTACGCCCTCACGCAGCTTGAATGAGCCGGACGCGGCGAGCTGCTCGCCCTCCTGCACTCCCGAAAGCACGATCACCGTCTCCCCCAATGCGGGGCCGCTTTCTACCTTGCGCTCGTGCGCGCGGAGCGCCCCGCTGGCGTCCGGTGTGACGACCCACACGTGGTCACCCTCAGGACCTTTGCGGAGCGCGCTCACCGGAATCACCACCGCTTTGCCGGACTCTCCTACGCTCAGCAGCACTCGCACCGAGGCGCCCGGCGCGGGCCCGCGGTCGGCACCCTCCAGCCGCGCTCGCACGAGGGCGCTGCGCGTCGTGGGGTCCACTCGCGCGTCCACCGCTACGACCTTCGCCGTCAACGTTTGGCCTTGGCTCGTTCGGACCTCGACGCTCGAGCCTAATTGGATACCGGCGGCCACGCTCTGCGCGACCGAGAAGTCCACGTGCACCGCGTCGGCGACGCCTTGTAACGTCGTGAGCTCCACGCCTACGTTCAGGTACTGTCCGGGGTGGACGTCCGCGAGCCCCACGCGCGCGCGGAATGGAGCTCGCAGGGTCTTCTTCGCGATCAGCGCGCGCAAGCGCGCACTCTGAGCGTGGGCGACGTCCCGCTGCGCGCTCACCTGGTCGACTTCGTCCTGAGTCGTAGCGCCTGCTTTGAGCAGCTCCACCCGACGCTGGGCCATCGTTTCGGCGAGGCGCGCTTGCGCCTCCAAGGCGCGCAGCTCCGCCAGCTCCACCGACGTATCCAGCGCGACCAGCACCGTGCCAGCTTCAACGATTTCACCGGATTTGAGCGAGGCGCGCGCCACCGAGCCGGCCACTTCGTTCTTCAGGGTGATTGAGCGGAGCGCGAGCACCGTACCGATCGCGGTGGTCGTTGCGTGGTGCTCGGTGGCTTGCGCGTTTGCGAGCGCGACGCGCTCGACCGGTTCCGGCTGGTTGGCGGCAGCGGCTGCGGCGTCCCGATTGGCGCCCTGTTTCCATCCTGCCAACACCGCTCCGGTGCCGAGCACCACACCGACCAACACGAATCCCGCCACGCCGCGGCGCAGGGTCGAAACAGATTTGGAGCTCATCGCCAACCTCGCTACTGCCGTATGACAGTTTGATAACCGTCAAACTGAATAGAGCCTCCTACCTCCACCGCAAGTCCCGTCGGCAAAAGAATCAGCAGCTAATGCGGTCGACTGAGCGCAAAGCTAAAGCACGCGACTCAACCAACGCGGGCGACGCGACGCATGAGCTCCGCGGCGTAGGCAGCCAGCACCTCTCGCCGCACCTCGTAAAATGCGTACTGCCCTTCTTTGCGTTCTTCGATCAAGCCTGCGCGAAGGAGCTCCCGAACGTGGTGCGAGACGGTGCCTTTCGTGACGCCCGCCTCTGAGCAGAGCTTTTGGCACGAGTACTCGCGCTCGCTGCCAATCGATTCCAAGAGGGCCATGCGTCGGGGATCCGCCAAAGCCTTGGCCACCGCTTGGAATTGACGCGCCGTGAGCGCGGCCTGACTCGTGCGAGGCGCCACCGTCCTACCGTTATCAAACCTTCGGGCCGGCCCGTCAAGCCAGGTTGGGGGCGGTTCCGCTCTCGGCTCGGAAGCGCCGAGCGAGCAGCGAGGACGTTGGGGTAAACCGCGCGCGCTCGGATTCCTCCGCGCCGCGTTGCCGCCGTCACTTACCGGTCGCGAGCCAAATGCCTTGGTCGGGCCCGCGCGGAATCGTGTAGAGCAAGTAGTCGGCGGTGACGAGGTAATCGGAGACGCCCTGGTCCACGACGGCCTGGAAGCGCAGCTCGGCGTTTTCGTACGTGAGGCGGCCGGTCCCGGTTTTTGCGTCGTAATTCGCGAGGAAACTGGTGCCTGGCAAGAGCGCGCCGAGCGCGACCGTCGTGAAGGGGCCGACGCGGGGCGCGACTTCTTCCAGGGTGGGGACGGTGAAGGGGGCGTCGAGCGGCGTCTGGGCGAGAGCGTCGAGCGTCGTGTTCATGCGGGAGAGCCGGCCGCTGTCGCCTTCCCAATCGTGGAAGAGCACGGTCCAGGCTCCCTTCGAGTCGGTGAACTCGAAGCTGCTGCCTGGCACGCCGTGCGCGAGGATTTCCAGCCGGTCGCCGGAGACGCTCGCGAGGCTGCCAGTGGTCCCGTTCCAGTCGGCGAGCAGGCGGTCGCCGCGCGTGTAGACGCCGCGAGCGAGCGTGCGCTCGGCGCCGTCCGCGTCGAAGTAGACGTAGTCGCCGGTGCGGTCCTCTTCGACGTTGACGAGTGCGTGACCGTACGGAGTCGCGGCCGCGGCATCGAAGTCCGAGTAACCGAGCACGGCGTTCGGAGCGATGATGCGCTCGTCACCGTCTGGGTTGCGCAAGACGAGCGCGTTGGCAGACGTCTCGTCGTTCCTCAGGAAAAGGAACCAGAACGGATCTTCGAGCGGATTCGTGCCGCCTCCCGCACCCGCGGGAATGAGCCGGATGTTGAACGAGTCTGCCGCGAAAGGCAGGTCATAAAGCTTGCCGGTGGGCTCGTGGAGGGCGACGAGGCGCGCGTCGGCGCAGGGAGCGTAGAAGGTGGCCCAGTCGCCGCGGAGCCCGAGGCTACAGGCGTCCGGCTCCAGCAGTTCGTCGCGCGTGGTCTCGTTGTTGGGGCCGGCGGAGAGACGATGCAGTCCCGCCGAGTCTAGGTAAAGCGCGCCGGTGCTGGTCTTGAGCACCGTGCCGACGCCGTCACCGAAGCTTCCCTGGCTCTTCCACTCGGCATCGAAGACCTCGAGCCGGCCCTCGGTCAGGACGAGCGTACGGCCGGAAAAAGCCCGCGTAATGACATTCGTTACCCCCGACGCCAGTTCGGTACGCTCGCTACTTTCCGGCTTAACCTCGAACAAGTCCCCCCCCGCCCAGACGACGATGGTGGTCTCGGTTTCGCCGACCGGTAACCGGGCGTCCTCGACCTCGAAGTCGAAAGTATTGCAGGACGTGTCCGCGAAGTGCAGCGTCCCTTGCGCGACGTCCTCGTGAAAGTAAGCTATTCCGGCTTCGGCACGGTTTGGGTTCCGGCTGGCTAGGTAGCGGCCCACTTCTGGGATCTCGCATGGGTTCGGGTTCGCAAAACGCATGACGAACAGCGACGTGTCGCTCTCGGTGGAGCGAGCCAGAACACTCAGCTCTCGTCCGGCGGCGAGGGCCAGGCTTCTGTACCCGCCACGCACCAGTCGCAGCGCGGGCGTGGAAAGGTGCGTGCCTTGCTCGGGGAAGAGAGTGTCGCCCGCATCTTGAAACCCCTGGACGATGTCGCAGCCCAGCAGCGCGGGCAGCAGCAGCACCGCTTTCGGCCAACGATAGGTGCTCGACTCTGTCACGCGCTCCTAGCCCTCACGCTATTTGCGCCAAGCGCGTTGCTGGCGCAACCCGCCGGAGGGGCGGTGCCGCAGATCGTGCCACCTAAGGCAATTTCGACCGAAATTTCCTATCCGGAAGGCGCGACCGGGAGCGGCAGCGTCGTGCTGGAGCTCACGGTGGACGCGGCGGGCCAGGTCGTGGACTCGCAGCTGGTTTCCGGGGACGAGGCGCTCGGAAGCGCGGCGCTCACCCAGGCGAGGGCGTTTCGTTTCGAGCCTGCGTTGCGCGACGGCCGCCCCGTGGCGGCTCGCATCCGCATTGCGCTCACCTTCACGCCGCCAGTAACCGAGCCCGAAGCGAGCGCGGAGCCGGTACCCACGCCACGGCCCGAGCCGTTCCGCGGGCCACCGGGCGTTCGCCAACGTGAGTACACGAGCAGTCCCGTGGAGGTGACGGTGTTGGGGGAGCGACAGCGACCCGGCTCCGTCTCGATCCGGCAAGAGGATGCGCGTCTCATGCCGGGCGCCTTCGGCGATCCGCTCCGCGCTATCGAAGCGCAGCCCGGCGTCGTGCCCATCGTGTCGGGGTTGCCCACTTTCTTCATTCGCGGCGCGCCGCCCGCCAACGTGGGCTTCTTCTTCGACGGCATCGAGCTGCCGATCCTCTATCACGCGTTCTTCGGCCCCTCCGTCGTCCATCCGAGCTTCATCGATCGCGTCGATTTCTACCCGGGCGCGGCGCCCGCGTCCCTTGGTCGCTACGCTGGGCCGATCATCGCGGTGGCGGCCAGTCCGTTTTCGGCCGAGCCGCACGCGAGCGCGACCGTCCGCGCCATTGACGCCGGATTCTACGCCGAAAGCGGCGCTACGCTGCGGAGCTGCGAGGTGGGCAGCACCCGCGAGTGTCCGCCGACCGCGGTGCGCGCGGCCATGCGCTACTCGTACGCAGGCCTCGTGCTCTCCTTGCTGAGTGACGCGGAGCTACGCTACTGGGACTACCAAGGGCAGGCGCGGGTCGCGGTCAGCAAGAACGATACGCTGGGCGTGCTCGCTTTCGGCGCGTACGACCTGTTTCGCACGCCGCAAGTCTCGACCAAGAGCGGCGCCGCCATCAACTTTCACCGCGTGGATCTGCGCTGGGACCGCAGGCTCGGCGCGCAAGGCCGCTTCCGGCTCGCGCTCACGGGCGGTCACGATCGCTCGGCGGGAGTGAGCGAGGCCTCGAGCGTCGTGATGGATCAGTCGCTGCGGCTGCGCGCGGAGCTCGACCGACGCTACTCATCACAAGTCATTTTGCACGCGGGCGTGGACGGGCGCGTGGACCGCTTCAGCTTGGAAACGAGCCCGCGGCGCTTGGATTATCCCGACTACTCGGCGCTCTTCCCGTCGCGCACGGACGCCGTTTCGGGCGGGTACGTCGTGCTGGAGCTGGCACCAACCGCGGGTATCGCCATCACCCCGAGCGTCCGCGCAGACGTGTACTCGTCGCGTGGCGTGCAGGCGGTCGGTGTCGATCCGCGCGTTTCCGCCACCTTCCAGGTTGGGCCCCGGCTGCGTTTCGAGCACTCGCTCGGCTTGCAGCACCAACGGCCGAACTTCGCCGCGCAGGTTCCGGGCGCGCAAGTGGCGGACCTGAGCGGAGGGCTGCAGTGGGCGCTCTTGGCGAGCTCTGGCGTGCGCTACAAGCTGCCGCAAGAAATTACCGCCGGCGTCACGATATTTCGGTCCGGGTATTTCAACGCCCTAGATCCGATCGGCGCGGGGCGGGACTTCACCCTCGACCGCACCAGCATCGACCGCCGCTCGACCATTTCCGCGGTGGGGTTGGAAGCGACGCTCTCGCGCCCGCTGTCCAAGCGTCTGGGCGGCTTCATCTCGTACACTCTCTCGCGCTCCAGCGTCTCACTCGCGCGGACTCGGTCGCCTTCTGGGTTCGACCGCACCCACGTCTTGCAAGCGGGTCTCAGCTACGAGCTGCCGAGCCGTATCCGCCTCGGCGCGCGCAGCGTCTTCTACACCGGTATCCCCGAGC
Organism: Polyangiaceae bacterium; assembly: GCA_029266615.1. GTDB lineage: Bacteria > Myxococcota_A > Polyangia > Polyangiales > Polyangiaceae > PMG-095. The sequence continues at coordinate 17,780 of JAQSWN010000008.1, read as the reverse complement.
TCAATTTGCAAGGCTCTCCTCATTTCGAGGACTCGCGTCGTGGTACGCCATTTTTCCGGCTCGATTTGCGCGCCGAGAAGCGCTTCCTCATCGGTCAGCGCGCCTACTTGGACGTCGTGGCCGAGGTCCTCAACGCAACCTCGACGCGAGAGGTGGTGCGCTTGGATTGCGGCCAAGTCTGCCGAGAGCGCACCGCAGGTCCCGTGGTGTTACCGAGCGTCGGCATAGAAGCCGGCTTCTGAGCGCGAGTCGCGACTAAATGCCGCGGACGGCGACGAGCGCTTGGGCGACCGCAGTCCAATCCAGCGCCGGGAGCGCGTAGGCGGGGTCTTGCTCCGACCACTGCGCGCCGACTTTCGTGAGCGCCTCGCTCTTCGTGGCGCCAGACTCGGACAGAACGGTGGCGTCCGAAACGCCGCCTGGCTGCGCGGAGACATGCCAATTTCTCTGCCCGGCTCCCGCGCTACGCGAGGAAACGCGAATCTCCAGCCGAACGCCGGCGCAGTCGAGCTCGTAAACTCGCTCCCCGTCGCTCTGGTACTGCTTTGCCACCTTGTAGACCGGGGTGGGCTTGTGCGCTTCTAGCATTCAGGCTTTTCGGGCGTCCGCAGCGGAGGATGACGGCAACGTGGGCCGCCTCTGCTTACTGGCCACTTGCCAGGCACGGCGAGCGTGACTGTAAGCCGCGGAAGCGGCAGCCGCGAGCTCCGAAGGCGTGAGCGCGGGCCAGCGCCGCGCGCTCAGCTGTAACCCCAATGCATGCGAAACGCGGCCACGCGCTTCCGGCACCGTACCCGGCCAACCGCCGTCGATACTGCCACGCGATTGCAGCGCTTCTCCGCAGACCGCGCTCGCCCACTCTGCGCCAATGACCAGCGGTTGATCGCGCAGCAAGGCTTCACGCCGTTCTGCCTCGCCAGCCTCGTCGCGTGCTCGCGGCGGGTTCGAGTCTCTCATCGGGCGGATGCTCTTGGATTCATGCGGTCACGCAGGGGCAGGACGCGCAGGTCGCCCTGGGGGGCGCCGCGGCCATCCTGCGCGGTGCGCCGTTCCACCAGGAACGCGCGGCAGTGAATCCAGGAAGTCGCGACGCTAGCACCGCGAAGCCGAGCGCACAAGGACGCGCGCTCGGCACCTCCGCCGGCCCGGCCTACTTTTCGCAGATGGCGCGGTAGCTCGACGTGCAAGAAGCGTCACGCCACGGTCCACCGGCGGTGATGCGCATGCAGTCCCCGGTGTTGTTTGGCTCGCCGCTCACCCAGCTCACGTAGGCGCCGGGCACCGCGGAGCCGGTAGGGCCTCCGCTCCAGAACGAAGCGCCGCTCGCCCAAACGAAGGTCCCTTCCACCGCGCTGTCCGTACCGCTCAGCCAGTATTCGGTGGTGCCGGTGAGCGAGCTGAGGAAGCTATTTTCGGCTGCGGACTCCACGGACGCGAGACCCCAGCCACTGCCGCGCGCCGCGCAGGCGGACCTGGCGGCGGTGAACGTTTGCGCGCTCGTGGTCAGAAAGTAGCAGTGGCCGTTCAGCTCGTTCTCTCCGGCGGCGCAAGTGGTCGGCGTGGTGGGCGGGGGGCCGTCGAACGTGACCTGAACGGTCGCGGAGGTCGCCGTGCGGGCCGTGAGTGTGAACGAAACCTTGGCCGCGGTGTCCGTGAAGGTTTTGCCCACCCCGAGCGCGGCGTCGGTGAAGCTCGTGGTGGTGGGCACGTTGTCGACGAGCTTGGTTTGGAGCACCCCGCGCGTCGGCAGCGTGATGCGGCGGATGAGCACACCGTTGACGACCGGGTCCGTGGTGCGGAATCCGTCGAAGCCGAAAGGTTGCCGGTACTCCACGTAGTAGACGTCGGACGTTCCCGCGATGGGGAAGCGCAGCACCTGCACGGAAGTCACCTTTTGCTCGATCGGAGCCAGGTCGAAGGTCCCGGTGGCGGAGACGGTCTGGATATTGGACGGCTCCAAAAATCCGAGTTTTTCCTTGTGATACCCGCTTAGATGCCGGTACCCGCTGCCCATGACGTCGAACGGGTCTCCGTACTCGTTGGCGGTGCAGGTGCCGCCGATTGCCACTGGCGTACTGCCATTCGCGCAGCGGTAAGAGCTCGCGTGGTGCACGCCGAAGTTGTGTCCGAGCTCGTGCGCGATGGTCTGCGAGCCGCTCGCGTTGATCCAGTTGTACTTGCCGGGGAGCTGCCCCACGCCCGAGAACTGACACGACGAGGTTTTCGGAAAGTAGTGCACGACGTAGTCGTAGTTGCCGAGGTTGACGCCAGCGGCTTGGGCCTTGGTGCGGGCGGCGGTGCCCCATTCCGAGTAGGCACACTCGGTGCTCGGCGCCGCGTCGATGGTGTACCAACCGAACACGTCGCCCGTCGCGTCCGCGGCGCCGACCAAGGAACGAATGCCGTACGACACTTCCTTGAAGTAGGCGTTGCTGGACGACGCGCCGGTGAACACCAGCTCCTTGGCCCGGGCCGCGTCGATCGGTTGAGAGGTGTTGTTGGCGAAGTTGAACAGCACCACCGCCACTCGCTTCGGGCTCGGCCCGATGAGCGGCGCCTGCTGAACGCCAAAGTCTTCGACCGCACCGGCACGAAGCTCGACGGACGCAGCCGTGAAGGCGCTCTCGCCCGGCTCGCCCCGCACCAAAACCTCTGAATTGGGCTCAAAATTGGGAGCGGCGGGGAGCGCTAAACGCAGCCAGCGCCCGTCCGCCAACTCCAAGAAATAGTCGAAGCGCGATGTGCCGTGCTCGGGGTCCGAGATGACCACGCGCCGCAGCGTGCCTTGCAGGGTCTGGCCTTCGGCATCGCTGGGCGTGTCGGCGACGTCTGCCGAATCCGAGCAGCCGCTGAGGCAAGTCGCAGAGCACGCCGCGAGAACGAACATGGAGGACCAAACAGAACGAACATTGCGCATGAATACTCCTGAGCGAAGTCACTCGCTCTCCCGGCGCTAGTGACGATTGAAACGAGACAGCTGTGCGATCGAACGACACGCGCTCGAAAGCCCCCGCGACGATTGAGTAGCATGCGAGCGTTGGCTCCACCAAGCGCGCGCAGCACCAGAGTGCGCTTTATGTGCTCAGCAAAAACTTCGCATGCGCCGTGGCAACATGGAAGCGCTGCACCTAATTGAGAATCGACTGAGACCGTGAGCCGCCAACTCGCGTCTAGTGCACTAACCTCTTTCATGACGCGGAGCACGGCGCGTGGCGCGCGGAATCTCGTTGGCTTGATCGCGGGTTTGAGCGCTGTTTTGGCGCTGTTTTCAAGGCCCGCGCAGGCGGGGCACGCGCCGCTCTTGCCGGAGCCGCGCACGCTCTTATTACGCGAGGACGATCCGTCTCACCTCGTGATCGGTACGCGCCGTGGCGGCTATTTCGTCACGAGAGACGCAGGTGCGACATGGAGCTGGATGTGCGAGGCCGGCGTCGGTTACGAAGATGAAGAGGTGTATCCAGGCGCGCTATTGCCGGGTGGGACGCTCGTGTTGTCGACCGGATTCGGCGGCATCACGTCGTCGACGGACGGCTGCGGCTTCAGCGCGTGGCTGCCGAGCGAGCAGCCATTCGTCGCGGACGTGCGCACCGCGGCGAGTGTCGAAGGGACCGTGCTGGCCTTGGAAGCGCGCAGCGTCGAACACGCATTCGTCAACCAACTCTGGCAATCTTCGGACGGCTTCCGTTGGCAAGCGCTCGGCCCACCATTCGCGCCGGACGCGCAAGCCAAGAGCTTTGCGGTTTCCAACGAAGGCGCGCTGTTCGTGGGTACCTCCGGGCTATCCGGGGCCGAGTTGTGGCGCTCCACGGACGCGGGCGAGAGTTGGGAGCCCGCCCTGCTAACGACCGAGCCGGACGTCGCCCCCCGCGTCGTGGGCGCCTATGGCGACGCGGAAACAGCGCGCGTCTTCATCGTCTTGGACTCCGCTCAGGTGGAAGGTCTCACCACGCGCCCCGACCGCGCGCTTCTTTCCGTAGACAGCGGCCAGACGTTCTCGACCTTGCTGGAAGCGGCCGGGGATCTCTCCTCGTGGGCTCTGTCGAGCGACGGGACGAAGCTCGCGCTCGGCGGCCATGCCGACGGCATCTGGGTGTTGCAGGACGCGGAGTCCGCCGCGCCCAACGCGGTCATTCGTCGCGTTTGGGATCACTCCGTGCACGCGCTCGCTTGGAGCGCGGCGGGGCGGCTCTACGCGGCAGCTCACGAAGCGATCGACGGTTTTTCGGTCGGCGTCTCGGACGACGACGGTCATTCCTTTCGGTCCGTGTTTGCCTTATGCCAAGTGCAGGGACCGCTCGCCTGCGCGCCGGACACCAGCGTGGGCGCACAGTGCCAGAGCGGCGGCGAGACCGGCTGGGACGTCCGCAAGGAAGTGGCGGACGAGCGCGCTTGCTCGCGAGGAGACGAAGAAACGAGCGAGCCTTCCCTGCCAGAGCCCGCCAAAATGGACGCGGACCCGTCCTCCGAAGGGGCCTCTGCCCCGCAAGCGGGCTGTGCGATCGCGCTCAGCTATGGCCCCGACTCGCGCGGCGGGGCCATAGCGTTTTCGCTCGTCGGCGCTTTGCTCGCGCTCCGCAGCCTCGGACGTCGGGCGATCAGCCCGGCTCGATGTCCGTGACGCAGATGTCGAACGTCTTGGCGGCACCGGCGGTAGAGCCCGGCACCGCGATTTGAATGGCTTCGATCGGCACGACGCCGTCGTACGCCAGCCCGGCCGTGCCCCAGCACTCGGTCTTGAAGCTCGCAGGCGCGATGGTGGCGGTCTTTGCCGTCACTTCCGCGGCCGTCAGCGTGTAGCAGTAAGAAACCGTCGCGGATGCCGAGAGCTGCACGCGCATGCCCTCGGTGATTCCGGCGAAGCTGATCTTCACGGGCGTCGCGACCGGCACCTTGGCCATGGTCATCGCTCCCTGCATTTGCGCGATGTTCCAGCCCAGTCCGGCGCCGGACGTGTCACTCGCGGGCACGGTGCCGTTGGCGCAGAACTTGGCTCCCGCGAAACAGCTGTTGCCCATCCCTGGCGTGATGGTCGCCGTGCCGTACTTGTACGTGTAGCCGTAGCCACTCCACATGCCCATCGTCGACTTGCCGAAGCCGCCGGAGAAGATGAGGCTGTCCGTGGCCAAAGTGCCGGTGTACTGCGGGCAAGTTCCCGCCGCCGTGCCGGCCGTACCAGCGGGCGTGCCAGCGGTACCAGCGGGTGTGCCGGCCGCGCCGCTAGGCGTGCCGCCGACGCTGGTCGTTGCGCCGGTGCCGGCGGTGCCGGTCACGGACGTACCGCCCGCGCCGGTGGGGGGCTTGCCGGCCGTGCCGGTGGCTGAGGCGCCCCCAGACCCACCGACGCCGCCGCCTGGAAGCACGCTGCTACCGGCGCTGCCTGGGTTGCGCGGTCCGTCGTCCTCCGGCTCTTCTGCGGCCGCACACGCTACCGAGAGCGCGAGTGCCAACGTTACCAACTTTGCAGGACCCAGCTGAATAGAGCGAGCGGACGCGGCCATCGCCGGGCATTGTGACAGGTGCCGAGGCGATGCACCGCAAGAGTTTCAAAAATGTGTAACTGGTTCCAGGTAAGTTAGCTTTCTTGTGCTGCGGGCGCGCGGTGGGGTTGTCAATTTCTCGTGAAAGTGTGCCGTGCGTACCCGACGAGCGATATCGAGTGTCACCGGGAGCGGTTCTTAGGTGTCGATTCGCTCCCCGGACGTGGGGTGTGCCTCACTGCGAGTCGAACACTCCCGCGGCGCTAGCCGAGCGAAAGGATCGCTCCGCCAATGCGCTCTTGCCAGAACGCGCGTTCGTCGGCGCGGTGCGTTACCATCAGCACGGTGCTCTTGTGCTGCGTGCACAGCGACTCCACCAGCTGGAGCGCGCGGTCGCGGTTGTCCGCATCCAAACCCGCGGTCGGCTCGTCCAGCACGAGGAGGGGCGGCAGCTTGATGGCCGCGCGCGCGATGAGCACCAGCCTTTGCTGCCCGAACGAGAGCTCACGAAACGCCGCGCTCGGGTCCAGGCCGAGGTCCAGCCACGAAAGCCAGGCTAAAGCTCGCGCGTGGTGGCTGGGCTCCGGCCGCTGGTACACACCAATGCTGTCGTAAAGGCCGCTCAAAAGCACCTCCTCCACGCTCCCGCCGACCCGATAGTCGCGGTGTAAGCGTGAGGAGACGGCGCCGATGTTCTTCTTGATATCCCACACCGTTTCGCCGGTGCCGCGACGTCGACCGAATAGGTGCAGGTCGTTGCTGTAGGCTTGCGGATGATCGCCGGTGAACAGGTCCAGGAGGGTGGATTTGCCGGACCCGTTGGGTCCTTCGATCAGCGTGTGCTGGCCCGAGGAGACCCGGAAGCTCAAGCCCTGGAACACGGGCTTTCCCCCGTAGCTCACGTGACCGTCCCTCAGGTCCACGAGCAAGACGCTCGAAGCCAGTGGCTCGTAGTAGCTCCCGAGCTCGACGGGGGGCGCCGTGCCTCTTTTCGGCTTGGCCTGACGAGCCCGAAAGGCCTCGACGGAGCCGCGAAACGCGAGCTGTTGCCGCTCGAAAACCAGCACCTCTCGAACCGCCTCGGGAAATGGCAGCTCCTGCGACACCACGACTACGGCCAAGCTCTCCGCCACCTGAACGATGGCGCGGGAAAGCTCCGCGCAAGCCTCGCGATCCAAGCCGTCGAACGGGTCGTCCAACACGAGCAGGGCTGGCGCGCTCAGCACCGCTCGCAGGAGCAACACCTTGCGGCCCTCGCCGGTCGACAACGAGCGGTAGCCGCGCTCCCACAAGGGCTCGAGGCGAAACGCGGTGAAGAGTGGCTGCTCGCGCGCCTGCTCACCGAGGAGCTCGCGCACGCTCGTGCCGGGGTCGACGGCTTCTTGGAAGTTGCTGTCGTCCGCGGCCAGCTCCGCTTCGTAGAAGGCTTGCTGCGTCTCGGCCGAGAGCAGCACCGCCCCCGGCACCCGTTCGGCAAGGGCGCGCGCCGCGCTCGACTTTCCCGCACCATTCGGGCCGGTGACTACCGTGAGTCCCGGCCCGGAAGCGACGTCGAACGCGGCGCCCATCTATCGCGTGACGCTCAGCCGCCGACGGCGATTTGCTTCATGGCCGTCATGTAGCCGCGCAGGGTGCCGCCAATCTTCTCCACCGGGTGGCCCTCGATGGCTTGGTTGACGGTCAGCAGGCGGCGGTTGTCCACCTGCTGGCTGCCCGGCGCGAACGGCTTGCCGATGACGTCCGTCTTTTGCTTGCTCATGAACTCCTTGAGCAGCGGCACCGCGGCGTGGCTGAACAGGTAGCAGCCGTACTCGGCCGTGTCGCTGATCACCTTGTTCATCTCGTACAGCTTCTTGCGCGAGATGAGGTTCGCGATGAGGGGCGTCTCGTGCAGCGACTCATAGTACGCGCTCTCCGGCTTCATACCCACTTCCACCATGCACTCGAACGCCAGCTCCACGCCGGCCTTCACCATCGCGACCATCAGCACCGCGTGGTCGAAGTACTCCTGCTCGCTGATCTTCTGCTCCCCAGCGGGCGTCTGCTCGAAGGCGGTGTCGTTCGTGGCCGCGCGCCAGCCGAGTAGGTTTACGTCCCCTGCGTCCCAGTCCTTCATCATGGTCGTGCTGAACACGCCGGTGATGATGTCGTCCTGGTGCTTCCTGAACAGGGGGCGCATCAGGCCGCGCAGCTCCTCGGCCAGGTCGAACGCCTTGATCTTCGCGGGGTTGCTCAGGCGATCCATCATCAAGGTGATGCCGCCTTGCTTCAGAGCCTCCGTGATCGTTTCCCAGCCGAACTGCACCAGCTTGCTGGCGTAGCCGCGGTCGATACCTTCGGCGACCATGCGGTCGAAACAGAGGATGCTGCCCGTCTGCAGCATGCCGCACAAAATCGTCTGTTCGCCCATCAAGTCGCTCTTCACCTCCGCGACGAAGCTGGACTCGAGCACGCCCGCGCGATCCCCGCCCGTGGCCGCGGCGTAGGCCTTGGCGATCTCGAGGCCGTCGCGATTCGGGTCGTTCTCCTTGTGCACCGCGATGAGCGTCGGTACGCCGAAGCCGCGCTTGTACTCCTCGCGGACCTCGGTGCCGGGGCACTTCGGGGCGACCATCACCACCGTGATGTCTTTTCGGATGTCCTGACCTTCTTCCACGATGTTGAAGCCGTGGCTGTAGGCGAGGCAGGCGCCCTTCTTCATCAGCGGCATCACCTTGGTCACCACGTCCGCGTGCTGCTTGTCGGGAGCGAGGTTACAGACCAAATCTGCGGTGGGGACGAGCTGCTCGTAGGTCCCCACCTTGAAGCCGTTGCTCGTCGCGTTCGTGAAGCTGGCGCGCTTCTGCTCGATCGCGTCCGCGCGCAGGGCGTAGCTGACGTCCAAGCCCGAGTCGCGCATGTTGAGGCCCTGGTTCAAGCCCTGGGCGCCACAGCCGACGATGACGACCTTCTTGCCCTTCAGCCGCTCCACGCCGTTGAACTCGTTGCGATCCATGAAGCGGCACTGGCCGAGCTGCTCCAGCTTCTGCGCCATCGAGAGAGTGTTGAAATAGTTCTGACGTGACATGGGGGCCTCTTCCTCGGGTTCGGATGCGACGAGAGCATCCACGGACACGCAGGATAGCTCGCTCGGCGAGCCCGGCCAATGTTGCGATAAGTGATATTATCGGCACTTTGATTTGCGAAAAGTGCAACAGGCGGCGCGCCCGCGATCGTGTTTTCGAGGGCTTTCGCCCTGTCGGCGCACGTGGCTCCCGGATTTGGCGCACGTTTCGCAGGCGAGGCGCAGCTGGTCCGGAGCGGTGGCGCTGGAAAGTGAGCCTCAGCCTACTTCCACGCTTCCGTAGTCCAATACTCGACCATCTTTCGCACCAAGTCCGCATCCGGAGCGCTGACGGCGCGAAGCGTGTCACTCACGCGTTCGGTCACGCAAGTCTCGTAGAAGACGCCGGGCCCCGTCCGCGGCTTCGTGTACTTCGCCTTGAAGAAGTCGAGCAGCTTGATGGTTGGGTTCACGGCGGGATCCGGGTTGCCGTGGGCGAGCCGCTCGAGCCACGTTCGAGGGCTGACGGCCTCGAACTTCAGCCCGGCACTCGCCAGCATGGGCAGCAGCTCGGCGGACCAATCGAGTGCGCGCGGGTTCACCACGTGGTAAACGTCGTGGCGCTCCGAGGTTTGGCAGATGTCGACGACGGTTTGCGCGACCAAGTCGATCGGCATCCATGTCAGCTTGTCGTTCAATGCGGGGAGCGCACCGATGCTGACCGCCGAGCGGATTATCAGCGGGATTGCCTCGGTAGCGTTCCACTGCCCGCGCCGTGTGTCGCCCACGATTTGACCGACGCGCAGCACGCGCGCGTCCAGCCCTGCCTCGTGTGCGCGCTGACAGAGACGCTCCCCCACGAGCTTGGAGCGGGCGTAACCCATCTCTTGCGCGTCCGTGAGGCGATTCAGGTGCTGCTCGGGGACGACCGGCGCCGACCGCGCCGCGGCCGAGACGGACGATACGAAGAAGCAGCGCGCGCCCACCTCGAAGCCGAAATCCAGCAAATGGCGCAGGCCTTGGACCTGACCGTCGAACGAGGCGACGCCCAGGTTGAAGTTGACGCTCCACGCATTGTGAATGACCAGGTTCACGCCTCGCAGCAGCTCCGGATCGACGCCGAAGTCGGGGCGTGTCAGGTCCGCGCTGAAGGACTCGACGCGCTCGAGCGTCGCGTCGAGGCCGCGTAGCTCCAGCGACTCGCGGGTGCGCGCCTGCGGGTTCGAGCCGCGGTTCAAACAATAGACCTTCTCGACGCCGGGCACCTGCAGCAACTGGTGCAAGAGGTGCGCTCCTAGTGAGCCGGTCGCCCCCGTGAGCAGCACCACGCGCGGCGCGCCAGCGCTCTCGACCGGACGCGCAGCGAACGTGCCGTAGGCGTCGATCAGGGCCTGCATCTCCTCGAGCTCCGAGCCCTTGCGGTAGGTTTCTCCGCGGCCGAGCGCGGACAGATACGAACCGAGAGCGCGAAGATTCGGATACTCGAAGCAAACGTTGCCCGGTACCTCCGCGGCTCTCCCGCCCAGATCCAAAGCCTTCACGATGCGCGAGAACACACGGTAGGCGCCCAACGAGTCGAGCCCCAGCGTGAAAAAATCCGTATCGTCCGTGAAGCGCACCGCGTCCACCGGGGTCGCTTTGGTGACCTCCAAGAGGAGGTTGCGGAGCCAAGGCCGCATCTCGCCTTCTGCGAGCTCGTGCGAGCCTCCGCTCGTGGCCTGCGCGTCCTCGTACACGGCGTGGATGAGCGGCTCGAATTTCTTGTAGAATGCCGCGCGGATGACGGTGCCCTTGTCGGTCTTGGGGCAGTCGACGATGGCGTCCGGCGCGAGCACGCGAATGTGCTCAGGGGCGATCTGAGCGTGTGCCTCCGCCTGCGCGTTCGCGGCGTCGATTGTCGGTCGCACCAGCTCTAAGAATTCGTCTTCGCTCAGCGCCTCGTGGTCTCGAGTCGGCACGATCATGAGCCCCGCCGCGGGCTGTCCGGCGCCGAAGACGACCGCTTCCGCCACGCGAGGATCCGACTGAACGGTTTGCTCGAACTGCACGGGGTTCAGCTTTTCGCCGTTGACCAGCACGAGCCAATCGTCCAGCCGCCCCACGTATTTGAAGCGATCGTTCTTCGTGGGGTGCCGCACGAACAGGTCTCGCGTCGCATAGCTGCCGTCCGGTTGGTTGGAGGTGACTTTGCTCTTCCAGCCGTCGGCGATGACGGCCTCGAGTGCGTCCCCTCGTGGGCGCCATTGCAAGTAGGGAAGGAGCGCCGCCGGGGGACGAAGCCAGTTCCACTCTTTGTCGCCCGCCTCGCGGAAGCTCGTCATCAGCTGGCCGACTTCGGTCGCGCCGTAATGCGAGACCAAACTGACGCCGCGGTTCACGAGTAACTCGCCCAGAGCGTCCGGGCACGCGGAGCCGCCGAACATGACGATCTCGAAGCGTTTCAACAGCTCGATGCCTTGCGCAGTGGCAAGGAGCTTGAGCGCGTAGGGGACGCCGTAGAAGATTTGAAGCTCGCTTCCCAAGTGTCGAAGCACGGCCGTGAGCTTTCGCTCGCTCAGCGGCACGTTCGGTTCGTAGATGTAGAGCACTTTGCCCGCGTAGAGCGCGCGGTAGAACGACGACATGCCGTGGTTGTGATAGAGCGGCAGCGTGATGAAGCCGCGCATGTCGAAGTGGTTCTTCGCATTGTAGATGAAGCTCTCGTGCACGTTGCGAATCGGCTTGGGGAAGCCGGTCGAGCCCGACGAGTGCAGGATGTTACAACTGGTGTGGGTCTCGAAGTCCAAGTCCAGATCGATGGCCAGCTCGGGGACGGGGCCGCTCCGGTAGTCCGTGAACAGCGCGGCCGCTCGGAGCGGGCCGTGAAGCGTCGCGACCGCCTGGGCCTTAACGAGGAGCGCTTCCGAATGAACGAGGTCCTGACAGCGGGTTTGCTGCAGTAGGTTTGAGACGGCGGCGGGGCTGAGGCGCGGGGAAAGGAGCAGCACCGTGAAGCCCAGGCGACCGAGGGCGAACTGCGCAACCAAGTAGTCCAGGTCGCTCGTCGCTAAGAGCGCGACGACGCGCTCGGGCGCGCTCCGTTCCCGATTGCCGAAAACAGCGCGGGGTACGCGGCGATGGGGGCGTCGGGCATGCGCGCGGCCCGGAGCTTGAGCAGCTCGTCCAGCGTGCGCGCCTCCCGGTCGGAGGTAGGACTCATGGCTCGCCGAAGCTTACCGATTCACTGTTGCGCTGACGACGGGGACCAGCGGTAAAGATGCGGAATCGTCATCGGTAATCGACTCGCGCCATCGACAATTCGAGATCAATTTTTTACGACGGTGAACGGAATCGGGGCGCGGCGGACACGGACGCCAAGAGGCAGCAGGCCGCGCGGCTTCGCGACGGCCCGGCTCCGACTCTCTCGAAGTCAGGAGCGACGAAAGCTCCAGGTGCCGTCCGCATGCAGCTCGAGCACCGCGTCGTACGCGCCCGTCGGCGCGCTACTCCCTCCGAAGGCGATATACGTGACTTGCGCCTCCGAGAGCAACGCGAGCGCGCGTGCCAGTTGCTCTGGCGCCAAGCTCGTTCCCGGATTCTGAAGCACGACGAACGCGGGCGAGGCGAGCAAGGCGCGCGCGACGGCTACGAGTTGCTGCTCGCCGAGCGAGAGGACGTGGTTGAAATCTCCTTCTACGTCCAGCCCTCCGAGGCGCTTCACCGCCTGCTCCAGACCCAAGTCGCGGAGCACGCCGAGGACGCGGTCATCGCTCGTTTCCTCCTGCCCGCCGCGCACGATCAGCTCGCGGAGTGTGCCCGGCGGCACGTAGGGCCGCTCGGGCATGAACAGGATGCGGTCGGTGCGGGGCCGCACGATGCGCCCCGCGGGGGTATCGCGCCCCAGCGCGGTTGCGCGGAACAGCGCCCGGCGCGCCTCGTCCGTGCCGATAACGAGGAGGCGAGTACCGGCGAGCACCGTCACCGTGAGGTGGGAAACGAGCCGTTCCTCCCCGCCGCGAGCGAGCAGGGTCACGTCTTCGTACACGAGCCGCTCCGGGCCCTCGTTGGTCTCGCTCGGAAGGCGGGGCGGCGCGCCGTACCGCTCCATGGCCGCACCGAAGCTTCCGAGCCGCGCCACCACCGCCGCGTACGAGGACAGCGACTGGAACTGGGTCACGATCAGCGAGAAGGCGCCGAGGATGTGGGCGAACCCCATCGCCGACTGCGTGATGACGCCGAACTCCACCTTGCCGTGCATGAACAGGGGCCCGACGATGAGCGGCGGAACGAGCTGAATGCCGTAGTTGTAGCCGGTGGTAAAAAATCCGAGGTTCCGGTTCACCGCGACGATGCGCCGCATGTTCCCGACCACCGCCGTCAAGCGCCGACGCAGGCGGCCCTGCAGGCGTCCTTCCAGCCGCAGGAGGGCGACGGATTCGGCGTTCTCGCCGAGGTGAACGAGCTCGCTGCGAAAGCTCGCTTCACGATCCGACTGATCGTAGTTCAAGCGCACCAAGGGGCGCCCGAACACGATGGTAAGCGCTGAGCCGAGCAAGGCGTACCCGACCGCCGCGAAGAAGAGCAGCGGGCTGATTGACCACATCACCCCCGAAAACGCGACGATGGCGAGGAGCGCGTTCAAGAGCATGAGCACGAAGGAAAGGCTGGTGGCGGTGAAGGCGCGCGCGTCGTCCGTAATTCGCTGATCTGGATTGCCGAGCTCCCCGCGCTCGCGGAGCCGCAAGTAGACGCCGCCCGCCAGGTACTCCCTTACCAGGCCCTGGGTGAGCCACTCGCGCCACAAGAGCGCCAGTCGTTCTTCGATGAAGCGCAGGGTCACGGCTGCGGCCGTCAAACCGGCGAACACACCGAGCCAAATTAGCGCCGTCGTGAAGAACGCAGACCTGTCGCGCTGCTCGATGGATGTCATCAAGTCGCGACCGACATAGCTGCTGAGCACGTTGAGCCCGCTGATCGCGATGAGCAGCAGGATGATGCCCCCGAACATCAAGCGGAACTTCGGACCAATTTCCGACCGTACGACGTCGCGCACCGCCTGCAGTAAGCGCGCCCCCACGGAGCGTCCGAGCGACGGCGGGGTCGTGGGTACCTGGGCAGCAGCGGGCAGCGTCGCCTGGACCATCGCGCCTTGAACTAGCAGACGGCTCCGCAGATGGGAGCGCCTCGCGCAGGGATGGGGCAACTCGCTACTGTCGCGAGGACCCAGCGTGTCGATCTTGCCGGGGCGACTAGGGTGATCCGGTATTGGTCGGCGCGGTGGTGGTGCAACGGCCGCCCGCGCACGTCACCGTAGCCTCGAAGAACTCTTCGGGAGCGCCGTCTCCGTCCAGATCCGCTTGGGCACGGAGCGCACCTTTCGACTCGGATTCTTGCACCCATTGATACTGAAAGTATTGCGGCGTCGCCAGGGAGAAGCCGGCGCAGGTGAAGCCAACGTCTGCCCAGTCGTTGGGGGCAGACTGGTACTTCATACCTGAAACCGCAGCCAGGGACGCCGGGACCGCGGCGGTGCTGGGCGGAAGCGCGCCCTGCTTTTCACCACAACCTACCATCCCGCTGCTGAAGCTTCCTAAAGCTGCGGTGGCCTCTGCCGATTTGGCGGCTCGCATGTATTTGCGCACACCGTAGATGGCGAGAGCCGACAAGATTGGAAGTCCCACCACTGCGAAGGCGCCGAGCACGATCAGCACCACGGCCCAAGTCGGTAGCCCCTTCTTCTTTGCTTGTTCCACGTTCCTCCGGCGTGACTGTACGTCTTCGGGAGGGCCTCGCGGGGCGAATCGTATAGGCTTTTTTCCAGCTCGCGAGAATAAAGCCATCGCGAACGGCGGCGGGGCGGCTACTCGCACGTACCTTTGAAGCACGTCGGAATGGGGGGTGGCACACAAGGCGGAACGGGAGGCGGAGGGCACGCGGGGTTACAGTTCATGCGTGCGAACGCGTTGAGCTCTGCATCTACCGCGGCCCACGACGCGGCATCGAGTACCTCGCCACACGAGTACAACTGACATTCGTTCTTGTCGTAATAGTTAGTGCAGTCGGAGCTCGTCTTACACTCGTACGGCGCGTACTTGAAGAGCACGGCCTTGCGATAATACGTGTAGTTCTCTCGCTGCAGCTCGCAGCTCTGGTAGTCGATTTGGCACTCGGTGCAGCAGCCGCTCGGGCTCGGCACCGATATGTACCCGGGGGGGCAAGCGATCGGGTCGCACGCACAGCCGCCGCCCGTACCAACTCCTCCCGCGCCCGTGGCTCCGCCGACCCCCAACGTACCAGCCGTGCCGACGCCGCCGGCGCTGGGGCTGCCCGCGCGACTCGCACTACCTGACTGGGCCTGAACCGAACCGCCTTGTCCAGTGGGCGCGCCGCCTTGTGCGGTGCGACTGCCGCCGAGGCTTTCGTCGCCGTCGTCTCCCCGCTCCAACCGCCCGCCGCACGCGAGAGCCCAACCGAGGGACACGACCACCCAAGCTGACCAACGACCCATCGGACCACGGTATCACCGCCGGAAGTGACGGCGCCAGAACGCGGTAAGGCCGCGAGCTCACGCGAGAGTCGCGGCCTTACCACCCGTGCTTGGGGCGGGGAGCGCCCGTTCAGTGACGATTGTGATCGATGCTGCGAGCGATGCCGGAGCCTGCCGTCGTCTTCGTGCCGCTTCCAGCGTGACCGCCGGTGGGTTGCTCGTCGCCGGTCACCTTGTCTTTCAGCTCCGTCAGCATGCTCTTTCGTACGCGGACGCTGTTGTGTACGTCGTCGACGCCCAGCACTTCCGACGCCAGCTCTTCCGCGCGGTGCTTCTGCCGGCGCGTCTCCACGCTCCCTTCGAGGGTGACCTCGCCGCCCTCCACCCGCACGCTGATCTCGCTCGCGTCCACTTCGTCGTCTTGGCTCAGGCGCTCGCAGACGTCCTCTCGAATGCGCTCGTCCGTGCGCTTGTAACCCTTGGGACCGCGCCCCGCGTAGCCGCCGAGCTCTCGTCCGTAGCCGAGGTTACCACGCGCACCGAGCCGGTCACGGTCGAGCCCCGTCGGGCTGTAGGAGCTTACGCCGCCCCGCGCCCCCGTGGAGCCTTGGTAGCCGCCCGCGTAGGAGCCGTATCCGCCGCCCCTTCCAGGGTCTCGACCCTGATCGCTCGCGCTGCCGCGCCCGTAACCGAAGCCGTGGTTCGGTCCAAAGCCGTGAGCGTAGTCCCGGCTCGAGTCGTACGCGGGCCGGCCGCCGCCGTAGATGCCGCGATTGTAGTCGCTGCGTTCGTAGTCACCGGCTTCGTAATCGCCGCGCCCAGAATTCGCGGCCCGAAAGCGTTGGCCGGGGTTCGGCTCGCCCAGCCCGCTCTCGCCGAAAATTTCAGTGCCGTATCCGCGACGAGGTGGCCCTTCGCTCAAGCCATAGGCGGCGTCCGGGTAGCGTTGCTCGTTGCCCCGCTCGAAGCGATTCGCGCCACCGTTGTTGTGCGCCCAATCGTTTTCTTGAGGATGCCGCCCCCGAGCCCAGCCCCCGTCCTCGTCGCCAGCCCGCCACATGTTGCGGTCTTCGTTCGGATCCTCGTCCCGCTCGCGGTTCCAGCCCGGGCTGCGGGTGCGGTCACCGCGTTGATGGCCATAGCGATTGCGGTCGTTGGGATTGCTCATGATTTGGATCTCCCGGTGAATACGAAATAGGCCCGGATGAGCAGCAAGTCGCGTGCCGGAGACGCAGCTCGCGAGCGCCGGGGCAAGCATGCATCGGGCAAACTTGCTCGCCGATCGTCAGCAATGCGCTTTGCGAAAAGCGGGGCGCAGCGCCGTTGACATGACGGCCGCGACTCATGAAGGCCATTCCGGGCTACACGATCAGCGTTGGAGCCACCCGTACATCAAGGATGGCGACTTCTGGCCTGGCTCAACCGGGCTGGTAAACCCGGAGGTAGTCGATGCTCATCGTAGACGGAAACGGCGTGCTGGCGTCGGGAGCTCCGGGCCAGTCCCCGCCCACGGTCAGGGACAGATTGACCCAGAAGGCGTCGCCTACGCCCGACGCCGCGTTGGCCGCGTAGTGCTCGGTGATCACGCCGTCCACGTGCCAAACGAGGTTCGTCGGAGTCCATTTGAAGCCGTAGACGTGGTTGACGCCGTATTGATTGGGCACGGTGTATCTAGCGTCCTCGCCTGCGGCTCCGCCGATGAAGGTTACCTTTCCGCCCGGCGCGGGATGGGGGTAGCCGTGATTGACGCCATTCACGATCTCGAAGATGTCCCACTCGGGCGGCCAGCGCGTCGAGCTCGTCAGCCAGAATGCGGGCCAAAAGCCCTTTCCAGCCGGGACCTTCACGCGCGCCTCGATGTAGCCGTACGTGAAGGTCCGGTGCGTGGTGATGCTGCCCGAAGAGTACGGCTGACCGGCGGTGTCGCCTTGCGAGCGGTCCGCCGTGAGCTGCGCCACGCCGCCGCTCAACGTGACGGCTCGAGGAATGAAAGCCTGTAATTGGTTGGAGTCCTCGTACCACTGCACGTTCCACGGCGCGCGCGTGCTCCACTTGGTGGTATCCAGCTTGCCGTCCGTGAACTCGTCGCTGAAGATCAATCGGTAACCGGCAGGCACGTAGCGCCTCCCGGGATCCGTCGCTCCCGGTAAGCAGCTGAGGCCGGCGGCGTAGTAGCCCGCCTCGCACACGCAAGCGGCCTTGCCGCCCGTCATCACGCAAGTGCCGTGACCGAAGCACGTGCGCCCCTCGCACGACGAAGCACTAAGCGCGAGCTCGCTCTCGGAGACGGCGAGTGCGTCTTCGTCGGCAGGAACGAGCTCTGGCGCATCGAGGGGGCCGCCGCAAGCGGAGAGGCTCCCGACGCTGAGTAGCGATGCGAGCAGTGGGGCGGCGAGCCGTGACGCAACGAGGCTGAAAAATCGACGAACCGGGAGCATCTAGATAGCGAGACCCTTCGGATGGGAGCGAGTGGTGCCGACGAGACCGAAGTGGCTCGTGAAGCGCGTCGCAGGCTCAGGAGACGCCCGTGTTGGCGCGTCGCGAAAGCGGGCTGAGTAAGCTAGACGCGCGTTTCACGCGTTAGAAGGCAAGCGATGCGGTGGCGCGAGCTCTCCGCAAGGAGGCAACCAACCGCGCCCATGTATGGCGCGCGTGGATCGAGCCCGCAAGGAAATCCTCACGGGCGCCTCCACCGAAACTTAAGCCCCGTCATGCGCGGATTCGATGAGGCTGCGAAGTGCCAGCCTCATCGAATCGGGGCATTCTGACGCGCTGCCTCGTATCACTCCGAAGG
>JAQSWN010000161.1 GCA_029266615.1 Polyangiaceae bacterium | reverse complement strand
CCCCCCCCCCCCCCCCCCCCCCCCCCCCCCCCCCCCAGCAGGCCGAGATCATCGGCCACCGCCAGCCCAACTCGAACGGCTCCCAGGTCGATAGCGGCCGCGCGCACGGGCTGCTCTTTAGCACCTTTGGCGCCGAGCTTGACCCAATCGCCAGCCCCGAGCATAAGCCCGGGGCCGTTTCGGCAAACCCGGCCGCAAGGGCCCTGCCACCTCTCCGAAAACTCATGGAATTTCGCGCCATCAAGGGGATGAACGACATCCTCCCCGACGAAGCCCGGCGCTTCGCATTGGTCGAGGCTGCTTTTCGTCGCGTGGTGGAGCTGCACGGTTTCTCCGAGGTGCGGACCCCCGTGCTCGAGCCAACCGAGCTGTTCGTTCGTTCGACCGGTGAGACGAGTGAAATCGTCGAAAAGCAGATGTTCACGCTCACGCGCGAGACGGAATCCTACACGCTCCGCCCCGAAGGCACGCCGGGCGTTGCGCGCGCCTTCCTCAACGGCTCGGTGCACGCCAAAGAGCCGGTCACGCGCTGGTACTACGTCGGGGCCATGTTCCGCGCGGAGCGACCGCAGCGCGGCCGTTTGCGTCAATTTCACCAGGCCGGCTGCGAAGTCTACGGGGACGCCGGGCCCGTAGTGGACGCCGAGATCGTCGACATGCTCGTGGGTTTGTTGAAGGACGTCGGCATTTCCGACGTCGAGGTTCGGGTCAATTCGATCGGCGGCCCCGGGACGCGCCAGAAGTACCGAGACGCGTTGCTCGCCCACCTTACGCCCAAGAAGGACGCGCTGAGCGAGCATGCCCAGAAGCGCCTACTCGACAACCCGCTGCGCATCTTGGACTCGAAGGACCCTCGCGACCGCGAGGCCGTCGCGGACGCTCCGTCGATTTTGGATTGTCTGGAGCCCGAAGATCGCACGCACTGGGAAGGCTTTTTGGCCGCGCTCGACGCGCTCGGCACGAAGTACGTCGTGACCCCGAGCTTGGTGCGCGGGCTGGACTACTACACGCGCACCTTGTTCGAGCTCGTGAGCAATCAGGGTGAGCTCGGCTCGCAGAACACGCTGCTCGGCGGCGGTCGCTACGACGGCATGGTGCACGAGCTGGGCGGCCCGAAGCTGCCCGCGGTCGGGTTCGCGATTGGTCTCGAACGACTACTGCTGGCCTCGCCCCTTCCCGCGCCCGAAAAGGCGCCGCGCTGCTTTGTGGCGCCGCTCGGCGCCGCCGGTCTCAAGGCCGCGCTGAGCGTCGCTCGGGAGCTGCGCACGGCCGGCGTCGGAACGGACTTGGACGGACGCGGTGGGTCCATGAAGAGCATGCTGCGCCGCGCGGACTCGCTCGGCGCGCGCGCTTGTTTGGTAATCGGCGATGCGGAAGTGGAGAGCGGTCAGCTGCAGCTCAAGGATTTGGCGTCGCACACCCAGGTGCTTTGCGCGCGCGGAGACGTCGTGCGCGCGGTGGCGGAGCTGCTCGCCAGCGCTCCGAAAGTGAACGAGGCCGCGCGTTGAAGCAAAAGCATCGGCTCTTTGCCATCGCCAGCGTCGCCGCTTCGCTCTGCCTCACCGAAAGCGCGTTCGCTCAGGATCCTTACGGCCCCGGGCTCACGCCGGGCTTCGGCCCGTCGCCGGGCGGCGGCGCTCGGCAGCAACAGAAGAAGGCGGCGCCCAAAGCTCCACCCGGAACGCCGGAGACGCACGCAGCCTCGGGCGCGGACGACTCCGTCAGCGCGCCCGGCAACGAGCCGTCCCTCCCGCAGGATCCCCTCGCGATCAAGAAGTCCGTCTACTCCCGGATTGGCACGGACATGAGCCCGGAGCTGGAAGAGCGCGGCCAAAATCCGCGCTTCGACCGGCGCTTCTACGGCCCCTACTACTCGGAGCGGAGCGGCGACTACACCTTCAAGCTCGCGTTCCCGGTGTGGGCGGAGCGTAAGCAGCCTTCCCGCACGGACGCGCTCAAGGTCGACCGCGCGTCCTTGTACGGTGGCCTCTATTACAACCGCCGCAGCGCGGAGCGTGCGGACGACGTGCTCTTCCCGCTCGTCTGGAATTTGCGCGACCTGCGCGCGAAGACCCGCACCACCATCGTTGGCCCGCTCGTCAATCGCTCCACCGCCGACGGCCGCGACAATTGGCTCGCGCCGCTGTACTTCACCGGAAAGCACGGCCCCGGCGGTTACACCATCATCCCGCCGCTCCTCACGTACACGAAGACCGACGGTCGCAGCGGCCTGAACATCGTCGGACCGCTCTTCTGCACTTGGGAGGGCTCCTCCAGCTGCGACGCCCGCACGGCCGAGACCTTGGACATGGGGCTCGCCCCGCTCTATTTTTACGGTCAAAACTCCGAGCGCAAGTACGAGATCGTCCCCCCCCTCCTCCACTACTACCGCTACAACGACCGGGATCTTTCCTGGTTCAACGTGTGGGGCCCCTACTACCGAGAGCACACGCAGACACGCGAGATGCTCCACTTGCTCCCGCTGTATTACAGCGTGTGGGGTAAGAACGAGCGCCACACCACCGTGTTCCCGCTCTTTCATTACGGCTACAAGGACAAGGAGTGGCTGCTCGCCAACCCGTTGTTCCTCGCGCGGCGCGGTGAGCAAGGCGAGTCGACCTTCGCCACGTGGGGCTACGCGCGGTACCGCGGCCGCACCGAGCTGGACATGGTCACGCCCTTGTACTGGGCGTTTCGCGACCCAGACATCGGCCTAGATCAGAAGCTGCTCTTCCCGTTCTTCTACAAGCGCACGAGCCCGCGCGAGTCGAGCTGGGCCTTCTTCCCGTTTTACGGCAAGTTCGAGCGCTTTGGGATCAGCAAGAGCACGTGGATCACGCCGCTCTTCAACCACAAGCACGACCTTCGCGGCTGGTCCACGAACATTCACCCCCTCGTTTACATCGGCCGCGACGCCCAATCCACGCACACGGTCGTCGCGCCGTTCTTCTGGGACTTTGCGGATCCTGCGTCGCGCGCGACGGTGGCGTTCCCCCTGTTCTGGCGCTTCAGCGATCGGAAGAGCATCTCGCAGCTCGTCGGTAACGTTTACTACCACGAGGAAACGAAGAGCAGCACCGGCCACGAATGGGAAGTGCACATCTTCCCCGCGTTTTCGTACGGGGAGACGAAGAACGGCCATTGGTGGAACCTGTTCTACGGCCTCGCCGGTTACTCGCGGAACGGCGCAAGCTCGAAGATGCGCGCGCTGTGGCTGCCGATTCAGCTCAGCGGTCGCCCGGACTGAGCTTCACGCTCGCTCAGATATCGAGCTTGTCGCCAAGCGCGCCGTCTGGGCCGGCTTCGCCGTCGTTGCCGTCCACCTCGCCCTCGGCGGCGTTCGGAGCCGAGACTCCGCCGACTCCGCCCTTACCGACCGCGCCGCCGGAGACGGCAAGCGCGCCATTCAGAGCGCTTCCTTCACCGAGCAACGCCGCGTAGCTCGACCCACCGACGCCGCCGGCGCCCCCGCCCGAGTGTCCGCCGTGCGCGCCGTTGCCGCCTTGACCGGGCGTCGCGGTACCCGGATGGAGACCGCCGTCGCGGCCCAATCCGCCCGATTGTCCTTGGCCGCCTCGGCCGCCGTTCCCGCCCTCGCCCGCGGCGCCGCGTACGACGCTCACGCCTTGGACTTCTAGCGTCGAGGCGAGCGCGAAGAGGCCGAAGCTCCCGCCGCCCGCTCCGCCGCCCGCTCCGCCGCTTCTTGCGGCGCATCCGCCCGCTCCACCGCCGCCGCCGCCGGCCCCGCGCGAATCCGTCGCCTTGTTCAGGGCGTCGCACGCGCCGCTGCCGCCGCCACCGCCACCGCCGGTCCCGTTCTGGCCCGTCGCGCCGTCGCCGCCCGGCAATCCGTACCAGAAACCGCTCTCGAGCTTCCCGCCGCTCGCGGCCTTGCCTCCCGCGCCGTTCGCCACCGCGCCGCTCGTTCCGGATCCGGTCGCGCCGCAGGCGTTGGGGTTGGCCGTCACGGGTCCTCCGCCGCTGCCCCGCGCGCCACCTCTCGAAGCGTCGCCCACCGCGGCGCCGGCCGCGTCCGCGCCGTCTCCGCCCGGCTGCGCGACGTAGCTCATGCCCGGCCCCGCGTTGCACCGGGTGTCGCGCGCACCGCCGAACCCGCCCTTCCCGCCGCTCGTGTCCACGACCGAGGGGCTATCGGCGCACACGTTCAGCCCTGCTAGGCCTCCCTGGCTCGTCGTCTCGTCGTCACAGTCGATTTGAATGCTGTTCGGCGCGCCGTCCCCGCCGACGCCGCCGTTCATGCCGTCCGTCGCGACCACGCTCACCGCGTCTTGACCGTCGTCACCGGCGGCCCCCGGCGCACCGCTGCCGGCTTGGATCTCTACGTTCTCGAGCGATAGTTTGGCGTTGACCGCGTGCACGGCATAGCTCGAGCGGCCGTTCTTCGTGCCTGCTTTCCGGCCTTGTGCCAGTGGACCGACCACCACCAAGTTCTGCAACGCGGCCGCGTCCTTTAGGTCGTGCGCCCACACCGCCACGTACTCTTGGGATGTCGCCTCTCTGCCGCCTTGCACGACCACGCGGTGCTCTTCTTGACTGAGGTCGCCGCTCTTCCAAGCATCGTCGAAGCCGCCGAGCACACGAACGCCGGCCTTGAGCACGAGCACCTCCGCGTAGTCGCCCGCCTGCACATGCACGGTTGCTCTTGCCGCCTCCACGGCGCGGTTCACGCCCTGTGAGATCGTCTGGCAAGGTTGCTCCGCGACGAGGCCGCACTCGGCGGAGTCCGCGCCGATCTTCGCCACGAATACGGCGGTTGGAGTGACGGGACCAGGGCCGTCGCCCGCTTCTCCGCCGTCGCCGCTTCCGGAAGCGCCGGACATGCCGCCCGCCTCGGTGCCGCCCGCGTTCGTGCCCGCTTCCGGTGCGCTTCCGCCGTTGTTTGCGCTTCCGCCGTTGTTCGCGCTTCCGCCGTTGTTTGCGCTTCCGCCGTTGTTTGCGCTTCCGCTCTGGGCCCCGCTACCTGGCACCTGGCTGTCGTCGAACACGGCGTCGCTCGTGCCTCCGCACGCGATGGAGAGGACGGCGAGGCCGAGCAGGCCAAGGCCAAGTGAAGATTTCATCGATCCACACCTATGAAAGACCGTACTTGGGGTGTCAAGTCGGGCCAATTGTCTACCGAAGCACGACCGCGCTTGATTCTCGGCCTCCGGAAAGCTTTGGTCATGGGGTTGCCGCGGAGTGTGTGTAGGCGACTCGAAATCGAGCGCGTGTCGGGAAACTTCCGACGTCTTGAAGCGTCCAAGGTCGAGCCAGCATGATCAACATCAGGGGATCCATGGGTTTTCGCGTGCTTCCGCTCGCCATCATGGTGCTCGTCTGCATCGCGGTTCTGTCTGGCTGTGCCAAGAAAGACGAACGGCTCGAACCCCGATTTTTGACGTGGGCGGAGCTTCGCGCCGTCCGCAACCCGGTTCGGATCACTCCTCCGGGTGAAGGTGAGCGTGACACCTACCCCAAGGAGCGGCTCGCGGACGGCGCGCGCGTGCGCGTGGAAGCGGGTGGGCTCGCTTGGCTGCGGCGCGATGGTGGCGCAACGCTTTTGGTGCGGGGCCCGGCGCGACTCACGCTTCGCGCCCGGTCTTTGGTCGTCGAGGAAGGGCGAGTCTTCGTGGACACGCCGCCCGGCTCTACGAGCGAGCTCGTCACCCCCGCCGGCAGTCTCACCCTCGCGGCCGTTCGCGCCAGCCTGACCGTGCCGGCAGAGGGCGCGCCGCGCGCCTACGTGCTCTCCGGCGAGGTGCGGTCGGCGAGCGGGCGCGCGCGCGCCGGTGAGCAGCTTTTGCTCGAAAAAGACGGGGCGACGAAGGTGACGCCGGTGCTCGGTTGGGACGACTGGACGGGAGGCCTCGCCACGACGGACCGCGTCGCCGCGCCGGCTCCGTTCGGGGTCGGAACGGTCGGGGCACGTCGCGCAGGGGAGCAAGGCGCACCGCGTTCTCCGCTCTCTATCCAGCGCATGGAGGTGCGGGTTCGCGTCGAAGGGGACTTCGCGCTCACGGAGGTGGACCAATCGTTCTTCAACCCGACCTCGGAAACCGTGGAAGGCCTATACGGCTTTCGCACGCCCGAGCGCGCCATCCTTCAACGATTCGGCGTGGATCGTGACGGCGTGGTGGTTTGGGGTCGCGTCAAAGAGAAGGCCGCCGCCGCCGCGCAGTACCAGGCCAACGTGTATCAAGGCAGCACGGAGGATCCCGCGCTACTCGAGTGGGACGCACCCGGGGTCTACAAGGCGCGGCTCTACCCGATTGGGCCGGGAGAGACGCGGCGCGTGGTGGTGCGTTATGCCGAGTGGCTCGATCGCACCGGCGAGAAGGGCGAGCGACGGCTCTACACGTACCCCATGGCCGCGGACGGGTCCGAGAACAGCCTGCCGCACGTGGAAGAGCTGAAAGTCACCTTCGACTTGTCGCGCGCGAGCGCTCGGGACGCGCGCGTCGGCATGGCGGGCGTCAAGAATGGCGAAACGATCGTGGTGCGCGCTCACGACTTCGTGCCACGCGCGGATCTGTCGCTCGAGCTGTTCGACGAGGGCGCGCCCCCTCCCCGCGCTTACCGCGCGCGCCATGTCGTGGATTTGGAGGCGCTCGCGCCGGAAGCGCGGTCAGCGGCGGCCGCCAAAGCGCGAGGCGAAGCCGACTACTTGCTCGTCCCGGTGCGACCGAATGACGCGAAGTTGCCGAGTGGAGGCCTCGATCTGGTCGTCGTGATCGACGCCTCCGCGGCGACGGATGCGGCAACGTTGTCGATGGCCCGGGCCGCGACGACTGCGTTGCTCTCGCACCTGACCGACAAAGATCGCGCGGTGGTGCTCGCGGGCGACGACGGTCTCCGACCGGTCGTACCGGGATGGGACAAGCTCGCGGCCGTCGACGAAGCGCGCCGCCTGCGCGTTCAGGACGCGCTCTCTTCCGTCGCGCGCGGCGGCGCCACCGACCTGGGTGCGATGCTCAGCGCGGCCGCGCGCGAGCTTCAGACGGGCCGCCGCGGCGCGGTCGTGTACATCGGTGACGCGGCCCCCACGGTGGGAGAGCTGAGCCTGGCGTCCCTGCGCGAGCGCCTGAGCAAGTTGCCCGCGCCGGTGCGCGTGTTCGGGCTGGGGGTGGGCGACGACGCGCGGATGGACATTCTGGCGGGCCTCTCCAGTGGTGCCTTCGCCGAGCGCGTCACGGACGGCTACGGCGCCGCGCGCGCCGCGCTGCGCGTACTGGAGGACACGGAGCGGCCCGTTTGGCTTGGTACGAAGGTGGACTTGGGACCCAGCGTCGAGCGCGTGTATCCAAGCCAAGTCAGCGCGCTCGTCTCGGGCGAGACGCTCTGGGTCGTTGGGCGGCTCAGCTCCGGCAAGGAGCCGGAGTCGCTGAAAACGTCCGGACCCGCCGGCAAGGCCGAAGCCAAGCTCGAGGTCGTGCCCTTCGACGACCAGGGAGATATCGGACGGCGCTGGGCGGGCGCACGCCTCTCTCAGATGTTGGAAGATGGCGAAGGCCGCGCGTCGCTCGTCGACCTGGGCATGAAGAACGGCATCATCACGCCTGTCACGTCGTTCTACGTGCCGACCAAGAACGAGATGTCACCGCCCGAACGCGCGGAGCTCGAAGCGCGAAGCGACGCGGCGAAGCGACAGGTGCTCGGCGGTGGTCGAGCCGAGCCGACGCAGGAGCGCGCCGCCTATGACGTGCAGTCGCAGGCCGTCAGCGTCGCCGACAACAAGGAAGGCGGCACGGGGACGCGAGCCAAAGGCGAAGAAGGCAGCATGGGCAACCCCGCCGCCAAACGCGGCAGTAGCGACGAAGGCTTCATCGGCTCACTCTTTGGCTCGAAGTCGTCTGCTCCTCCGGCACCGATGGCGGCTGCCGCATCGGCGGCTCCGCCACCTCCTCAGCCGATGGAGCTTGCGCCCGAGCCGGCTCCGACCGCAGCGCCCGCGGCCGAGTCCGCGCTGGAAGCCAGCAAGGTAGCTGCGCCGGCGAAACCCGCGTCCTCGCCACGGCACGCCTTAGCTGATCCGGGAGCCCCCCTGTCGGATGCGTCGAGCGCCAGCGGCGGCCTCGGCTTGAGCGGCCTCGGCGCAGGCGGTGGCGGCAAGGGAGATGGGGTCGGTCTCGGCGGAATCGGAACGCTGGGAAGCGGGCAGGGCTTCGGCAGCGGCCAGGGACGCCTTGGCGGAAGTCACGCGGCAGCGGCACCGAAGCTGAGAATGGGCGCGGCCACTGTCACGGGTCGGCTCCCCCCGGAAGTGATCGCGCGCATCGTGCGCCAAGGCTTCGGTCGCTTCCGGCTCTGCTACGAAACTGGGCTGCGCGCGAATCCCAAGCTGGAAGGCCGCATCAGCACGCGTTTTCGCATCGGGTCGGACGGCAGCGTGTCGGACGTCGGCAATGGCGGCTCGGATCTGCGGGATGCGGCCATGATTAGCTGCGTCACGAGCGCTTTCAATGGCTTGAGCTTTCCGCAGCCGGAGGGCGGCGTCGTCACCGTGATTCAACCCATCCTGTTCCAGCCCGGGCCGGTCTCGCCGGATCCACCCACCCCTGCCCCATCGCCGCGCACGCCCCTTCACGTCAACGTGTTCATCGGCGACTTGCCGCGCCAGCTCCTCGGCTGCAGCGCGGCGGCCTCGGCCCCGCTCGAAGAGCGCGTGGGGCTGTGGCGTGAGCGCCTGAGCAAAGTCAGCGGCAACCCGGGCGCCGTTGCGCAGGTGTATCGCAGCGCGCTCGGAGCCTGCGAAGCACCGACGTACCGCGAACGGGCGCGCGTCCTCGGTTTGATGCTGGACGCGATGCCGGGCATCACTAGCAAGGTGACCCTGGATCGGGCCATGACGCGCGAGCTCGGCGCCGCGGACACGTTGTATCGCGGAATACTGGCGCGGATCCGCACGCCCGAGGAGATGCGGGAGCTGCATGGCGCCCTCGGCCTGGAGAACGTGGATCCCCAGATCCTGGCCAAGCTCATCGCCGCCGCCCCCGACGCGGCCGCGCGAGCCAAGCAGCTGCGCGCGCTCGTGGTGCAATTCCCAGACGATCTGGTGCTCTCGCTCGAGCTGCTCTACGCCTACGAGGACGCCGCCGATCTCCCCGCCGCGCGTGACTTGGCGCGAGCGCTCCGGCAGCGTGCCGACGCGGACGCGAGCGTGCGCACGGCCGTGGGCGAGCTGTATTTGCGCCTGGCGGAGCGTGTGACGGCCGCGGAAGAGAAGTCGAGCCTGCAGGCGGAAGGCCGCCGCGCCTTCGGTGAGATCGTCGAGTTTGCGCCCGAAGACCCGGTAGCGCGGCGGCGTCTCGGCGACCTGCTGCTCTCCCATCGCTTCTACGCGGACGCGGCGCGGCAGTACGAGACCCTCGCCCGGCTCACGCCGGACGACTCGCAAGTGCTGCTCCTGCGCGCTCGTGCCGCCGAAGGCCAGGGCCTTCTGGAAGAGGCGCTGAAGTGGGCGGAAAAAGGCGGCGCCAGCGGTCCGCCGGACGGCAGCTCGGGCCCCGCCGCGACCGCGCGCGCGTTGGCCGCCACGCACCTGGCTTGGGCTCGCTCGGCTGCCATCCAAGGAAACCGCGCTGAAGAGCTCGCTGCGCTGCAAGCCCGCGCCACCCGCGTGCTGTCCGGCGCCGGCCTACCGCCGGAGCCAGCGCGCGGCGCGCGCGTGAGCCTGACGTGGTCGCACCCCGAGCTTCACCCGTCCCTATGGAGTAATGCCCTCGGCACCGCGATGCCGGCGCCGGATGGGGACGTAACGCTCGGCGTGGTGCAGGCGATCGTGCCGGCGCGACCGGACGCGTTCATCGAGGTCCGGCTCGAACCAGCAGACGTGGCCCACGCGGCTCGGCTCGGCGCGAGCGCGGAGCTGACGGTCGTGTTCGATGAGCTCGGCGAGGGCGAGACCATCGTAAGAAAACGCGTCGTATTCGCGCGCGGCGGCCCTCCGACCCAGCGCTTCATGCTGGTGGGCAAGGAGGTGCGCGGTGGCTGAAAAACGCGTTGAAAGCCGGTGGGTGACCGCTGGCCCCCTCCCTATCGTCGCCCTGTTGTTCGTGGTCGCGGCCGGGCTCGTGCTCCTTGGTCGGGCTTTTCACCGAGAGCAGGGCACGGCTGTCGCCACGCTCGGCGATCTCAAGCCCGTTCACGCTGGCGTTACCGTCGGCACGGAGCGCGTTCAGTGGCTGCGGCGCCTGGCGCTGGGCGACAAGGTAACGACGGACGCCGATGGACGCGCCCGGCTCCGGTTGGACGACGGCACGAGCGTGGTGCTGGACCGCCGCACCGTGCTCGTCGTCACTCCCAAGGGTTTCCGGCTCGAGGAAGGCCGAGCCTACGTCACGGCCCCGAGCGGCGCGCACCCGCGAATCGAGCTCGGCGAGCTCAGCGCACTGCCTTCGGGCGGCAGCGTGGGTCTCGAGCGGCGCGGCGAGAAAACCAGCGCCTTTTCCGTCGATAGCGAGCTTACCGTTCAAGCGTCGGGAGGCAAGGAGCAGACCGTGACGGCGGGGCAGACGGCGCGCGTCGTCTCCGGCGTGGTGCAGGTCGCGCCCGAGCGCGCCTATGACGACTGGACGCACGGTCTCGCTCGCCCGTGGGCGGCGCGAGGCGCCGTGCGGCGCTCCGTGGGCGAGCTTTGGGGAAGCGTCGAAGGAGGCAGCGAGCCGGCCGGGAGCGCGGGCTCCCCGCTCACGATCCGTTCCCACACCGTCAACGCGCGCATCGATCGGGAGCTTGCGCACACGAGCTGTGACACGGTGTTCTTCAACGCGGGCAGCAGCGCCGTGAGCGGGGACTTTCGCATCGCGCTGCCGCCGGGAGCGCTCGTCGCCGGCTTCGCGGTGGAGCGCAACGGCTCGCGCCAAGAAGGGCAAATCGCGCTCGCGTCGCGTGCTGAAGAAGAGCTGACGTCGGTGGGCGGTGTGCTCGAGTGGGCCGGTGACGGTTGGCTCCGCGCCACCCTTCCGAGCATCGCGTCGGGGGAAGAGCTGAAGGTCCAGGTTCGATACGTCGAGTGGCTCTCACCACGTCGCCAGGGAGAAGGCCAACTGGTGCAGTACCGATACCCGCTCGTAGGCGAAGGCGAAGCGCCGCTGATCGGCGACTTCGTAGCGCGTATCGACGCGAGCGCGTCAGCGCCCACCGCAGTAGCGGCGGGGTACGGCGCAGTGAGCGAGCGCGGGGTGGTCACCGTCCACCGCTCGGACTTTCGCCCTTCCGCAGATCTGGTCGTGGACGTCGAGTCGCGCCGTGGCCAAAATCGCGCAAGGCTTTATGTAGCGCCGCCGGATTCGAAGGATCCCGATGCGGGGCGCGCCGTCTTGTTCCGCGCGGAGTTGCCGCCTGCCGACGCCAAGGACGGCGTCACCCTCGCGATCGTCGTCGATACCTCGGGTAGCATCGAGCCGGCGTTGCTGGACGCAGAGCGCGCGGTCGTGGAGGGCTTGCTCGCTGGTCTCGGCGCGCGCGACTCCGTGGTCGTGGTGTCCGCGGATCAGGGCGCACGACCGGTCGGCCCGCAACGGCTCGGCCCAGTGGACGACGCGCGCCGCAAAGCGACCTCGGCGGCCCTCGCACAGCTCTCGACGGGAGGTGCGACGGACGTGGGGCGCGCGCTCGAAGCGGCGGCCGATCTGCTGCCCGCCGATGCGCCTGCGGGGTTGGTCGTTTATGTCGGCGACGGTTGGCCGACGCTCGGTGACTCCACCCCGGAAGCCATCGCGGCGCGCCTTTCCCGACGCGCGTCGGGCTCTCCCCGACTCGGCGCGGTGGCGATGGGGCCGCTCGCCAATCGCCGCTTGCTGTCGGCGTTGACGCGCGGTGTAGGGCCTCTCTACGAGGTCGCGGATACGGAAGACGCGGCGCGCGTTGCCGTAGAGCTGATGTCGGACGCGCTGCGCCCCGCCCTGGCCGCGGTGGAGGTCGATCTGGGGCCCGAGGTGGATCAAGTTTATCCCCGAACGGCGCGCGCCATCGCCGCGGGCGAAACGCTGACGGCGGTGGGCCGGATCCGAGGCGAGCCCCCGAAAACAGTCACGCTCCGTTACCGCGACGCGCGGGGAGTGCACGAAGAGCAGCGCGCCGTCGACCTGCTGCGCGCTGACGACGCGGAGGAGCTGCGTCGTCGCTGGGCGAGCGAGCGCGTCGAGGATATTGTCCTCGCTGGCAAGGGCCGAGAAGCGGCGACGGACGTCGCGCTGCGCGCGGGCCTGGTCACGCCGTGGACCGCGCTCCGCGTCGGCGGCTCGGGCGAATACATTGCGCGCGCACTGCAAACACGCGTTTTGGATCTGGCGCCGTCCGGCGCAAGCCTCATCGGCCCGGTTTTGGCGACGGCGGGAGATCTGAGCGGTACAATTGCGGCCTTCGACGACGAGAGTGCCAGCGCCGCATCGTTGCCGGAAGCGCTCGAGCAAGCCGCGGGGCGCCTGCTCGACGGGGCCGCGCTTTCGGTGCGCGCCTGTCGCGATTCGCGCGCGGCGCTTCGCCCGGAGCTGAGCGGAGCGCTGGAAGTTGCGTTCACGATTGACGGTGACGGGCTGCCCCACGACGTGGTCGTCAAGGGCGACTCCGCGGCCTCGAACGACGCGGCGCTCAACCGCTGCGTGGCGCTCGTGATCGAGGGCCTCCGTTTTCCGAGCGGAGCGACCGGCCGCGTGAAAGTCGCGCGGCTGGTTCAACTGCCGCCAGCACCGAAATCGCTCGGGGCCCGGCGTTGCTCCGACGTCTCGCGCTTGCCGATGCCGCTACGGCGGGGGGCGTGGTGGACGCGCCTCACTCAGGGAGACCCAGCGAGCGTCTACGTCGACGCCAAGCGCCAGTGCGAGCTCGCCACCTGGACGGATCGGCGCGCCCTGCTCGAGCTGCTGCTGGACTCCGTGACGGACGGCGCGCTGCGAGTAGAGCTCGCGTCGCGGCTCGCGCTCCTGGGCGAGCCCGACGCGGCGGCGCTGCTGCGGCGCGAAGCGGTGCGCCGCGTGCGCGGTCCGGAGGAGCTGACTCGTGTCCGTCGCGCGCTGCTCGGCAGTGAGCGCTACCCGGGCGCGCTGTTCGAGGAGCGCTACCAAGCTGCGCGGAGCGATACGGACCGGCTGAACGTCGTGCGACGGTTCCTGGAGCTCGCGCCCCACGATTCACGGCTCCGACGCCGTCAGCTCGCGCTACTGGAGGCGCTCAATCGCCCGGCCGAGGTGAGCGAGCTGGCTCGCCAACTGCGCGCAGATCCCTTCGCGGACGCCCAACTGCTGCTCGATGCGGCCTCGGCTTTGCACCGGGTCGGCGCGGATGCGGAGGCGCGGCGCAGCTTCGGCGAGCTTTCGGAGCGCGCGCCGAACGACCCCTGGGTGCGCGGCTTGCTCGGCGACCGGCTGCGTAGCGAGGGCTGGTTCGACGACGCGACCGAGGCCTACGCGGCGCTCGAAGCGTTGGTACCGGGCGATGCCCGCGCGACGCTCCGATCCGCGCTAGCCCACGTCGGCGCGGGTCGCGTCGACATCGCCGAACGGCTGCTGCTCCGGGTAGCGCAGAGCGGCGGACGGGGCGGTAGCGGCGAGCTCGGGGAGCTGGCGCGTGAGTTGGGCCGGATTTCTGCCGAAGCCGCGCTCGCCGATCCTCGGCGGCCCTCCCCCGAGGAAGCGACGCCGCTCCGGCGGGTGATGGGCGAGCTGTCGCAGGCGGATTCCGGCACGGTCGTGTTGGTGCGCGCCGACGCGGGCATGCCGGAGCTCCAAGTGCGGCTCGCTCGCGACGACAAAAGTCGACGCGAGCCGGACGTCGCGTCTCCGAGTCTGGGGCTGTACTTGTTCCGAACTCATTCGAGCGAGGCACCCCAACAGCTGCTGGAGCGGCTCAGCCTGACGGCGCCGAGCGAGCTTGCGCCGTCGCGCCCACGGAGGGCGCGCGTGGACGTGCTTTCGCCAGGCCAGCCGCTACTCAGCCGGGAGCTCACGCTCCCGAACGACGGCAAGCCATTGGCGCTGTCTCAAGGAAACTGACCGAAATCGTCGAGCGTCGTCGTTTCGTCCACGCCCAGCATCAGGTTCAGGTTCTGCACCGCCTGCCCGGCCCCACCCTTGATCAAGTTGTCTAACGCCGAAAACACGGTGACGAGCCGTGTCTCGCCCTCGGGCGGCCCCACCGCGAGCCCCACCTCGGCGCGCGGCGAGCCGCTCACGGCGACGACCTCCGGCAGGCGCCCACGCGGCACGCGCACGAACGGCTCCTTCCCGTAGCGCGCTTCGTAGAGGCCCCAAAGCTCCTGTTCGCCGATCGCGGCCGGGACCCGTACGAAGCTGGTCGCGAAGATTCCTCGCGAGAGCGGCGCGGAAACCGGCACGAAGCTCAAGCTGCGGAGCCGCCCCCCGGCGGCCGCGAGCGCGGCCATGATCTCCGGCGTGTGCGGGTGTTCGAGTGGCTTGTAGGTGCGCAAATTGCCGGCGCGCACCGGGTGGTGAGTCGTCACGGTTGGTACCGCACCCGCCCCGCTCGAACCGGTGATGCCAACGACCTCGACGCTGCCTTCCAAAACACCCGCTTCCGCCAATGGCAAAAGCGCGAGCTCAATCGTCGTCGCGAAGCAGCCCGGCGACGCCACCCAACGCGCACGCCGGATCTGGGCGCGATTCAGCTCCGGTAAGCCGTACACGAATTGGCCAAGCAGCTCCGGCCGCGGATGCGAAGAGCCGTAGTAGCGCTCGAACTCGGTCGCGTCGGGCACGCGGAAGGCACCGGACATGTCGATGATGCGGGCGCCGCTCTGCTCGGCGGCGGCGACGACCTCCAAGCTCGCCGTCACCGGCAAGCCCATCATCACGATGTCCGCGCCGGCGATGGCTTCCGCCGCTGGCAAGTCTTGAAACACCAGCGACGTCGCGCCCTCCAGGTTGGGGTGCGCGGCGGCCACGTTCTGGCCGACGTGATCTTTGGCTCCAACCCGAATCACCTCCGCGTGAGGATGACGAAGGAGGCGCCGGAGCAGCTCGGCTCCCGCAAAACCAGAAGCTCCGAGCAGCACGACCTTGGCGCGGGTCATGGGGCAAGCTTAGCGCGCGTCTATTTGTCCGCCCAATCCGTAGGCATGATCACGCGCTGAATGCCGGCGATCGTGAGGCCCCTCGCCCGGCGCCGCTGAGCTAGCTCCACCTCCACGCTGTCGAAGCGACTCCACATCGAAGAACGGCGTATCGCCGCGACCAGGTGGTCGGTTGCGCGCGGGCCCAGCTCTCGGATGTGGCCGGTGAGCACGACGCGCTTCAACCCGCACACGTTCAGGATCCCTGCGATGCAACCGGCGGCGGCTTCCAGCGCGGTCATCAGGAATTGGGGAAGCTCCGGACCGAGCGCGGCCCGGCAAACGTCCGCAAACGTTACCTCTTGCTCGCCGGTGGCTTCCGCGAGGCTCCGCACCAGCCAGGGCTCGGCGACGAGCGTCTCCAAGCAGCCGCGGTTGCCGCAGCCGCATTGCCGCATATTCCCCGAGATCGGCGTGTGACCGATCTCGCCCGCGGCCGGTACGCTGCCCTCTTGCGGCCGCTGATTGACGACGATCGAGCCGCCCACGCCGTCCCCGAAATCCACGAGCAAGAAGTCGCTTGCGCTCGCGCGGGTCCCCACCTCCGCCAGTGCCAGCGCGCGGTTCTCTTGAATCAACCGCACGGGCGCGCGGAACAGCTCGTGGAACGCGCCGACCAGGTCCGCTCGCTCACACCAATGAAGGTTCGGGCAGAGCAGAATCTTGCCGTTCGTTTCATCCACCAAGCCCGGCACGCTCACCATCACGCCCCACGGGCGACGGATGGACAGTGACGCGGCGTGCTGGCGCAGCCGCTGCCGCCACGTGGCCTCGCTGCCCGGCGTGCGAAACTCGACGTCCCAGCGCTCGTCCTCGGGCAGCGCCGCCGGAACCGCGGACAGCCGTGTCCGCTCTACCCCGATTTCCACGATGACCAGCCGCGCCGGGCTCTGCGAAAGGCGCAGCTGCTTGCCGGGGCGACCCACGGTGGGGCGCCCGCGGTTCACCTCGTTGACGCCCGTCAGTTCTTCCACCACGCCGGCCGTCGCCAATTCGTCGATGATTTTGCCGGCAGTGGGCTGGCTCATCCCGCCGGCCTTGGCCAGCTCGGCTCGGGTGGAGACGCCCCGCCGCAAGAGCTGTTCCACCAAGCGCGCTTGGTTCGTTAAGCGCAAAGACTTGGGGACAGCACGCATTTCCGTAACATAGTTACGGAGCGCGACTCCGACTAGTCAACTTTCGACGAACGAGTGGTTACGGCGAGTCGGGTGCGTCGCTGCAGCACCGAAAGCCGGTCTCGGTTCCATTGTAGTAGCGGTCGTGCGCGGTCTGCGCGGCGCGACAGAAGTTTCGGCTGGGCTGCCAATAGGCGCCCTTCATCGCGGGCGTGGCCGGGCCCGAGACGTCCATCGCCACGAACTCTTCCAAGTTGCCGGCCATGTCCATGACGCCAAACGGGCTCTTGCACCGTGAAAAAGAGCCGCCGGGCGCGCGCAGGTCGCGCAGCTTCCCCTCGGGGCTCACGACGTCGAAGCGGTCTGCATTGCACGCGCTCGAGTCCCGCGCGAAGCCGTACGGGTACGGGCGCATCTCTTCGCCCTCGCAAGCGAAGTTCCACTCGCTCTCACGGCACATACGCTTGCCCTGGGCGGCGCACGCCTTCTCCCCGTGCGTGAAGCTACGGTGGTTGGCCGGCAGCGTCTCCCCTGGCTCCGCGAACTCGGTGCGGTCGATGCAGAAGCGCAGGTGACGCCGCTCCTTGGATAAGCACTCGCTCGGGGCGTACTCCGCGCAGCGGAACTGCTCGTAGCGTCCCTTGGGATCCATGTAGCGC
>JAQSWN010000369.1 GCA_029266615.1 Polyangiaceae bacterium | reverse complement strand
TCTCCAGCCACGCGATGGGCGCGGGTCCGACCTCGGCCCGTACGGTGTCCACCAGCCAATGCACGAGCGGCTTGTTTCCGTAGACCTGCGGAATGGCGCGCGCCGTGGCCACCTCCCCGCCCCCCTTGGCGGACAGCTTGCGCGACGTCACGTCGAAGTCGAACCCTCCGTGCGCCTCACCGAAATCCACGCTCAGCTTCTCGGGCTCCAGCGAGAGGCGAGCGTGGTCCGCCGGCACGTCGAGCACGATGTCGGTGCGGCCAATGCCGCGCAGCGAGCCCGTTTGTTGAAGCGACGTGAGCGCCAGCATCGCGCGGTCCAGCAAAGACTCCGGGCGGTCCGAGCTGCGAATACCGGGCAGCTCCAGCACCGAGATGCCTTGGATCTTACCGTAGGCGAGGGTCGCGAAGCTGGCGCGCTGCCCCCGCGTCTCGAGCCCGACGTCGTCACCCTGAGGGGTATCGGTGAGATTCCGCACGTCGCGCACTTCGATGATCTGGCCCCCGCGCGTGACGCGGACGCGGGCGCGGTACAGGTCGCGCGGAGCTCCCGTGCTCGGGCGCGATAAGTACAGGAGGTGACGACCCAGGAAGGTCTCGGTCCAGAACCCAGGGCTGTCTTCCCAAGCGAGGTCCCGGTCGTCCACCACCCCGCCGCTCGCGCGACCCAGAGCGGCAGAAAGCCCCACCAGCGACTTTTCGGGTGGACGCGGCGGCGCGCAGTGCGAGGCGCCGCCCAAACCGAGCGCGAGCGCGATGAGCCCAGCGCGACTTTTCAAGAAAGACCTGGGATTGTGCAGCGCGCGGGCGAAAGTCAGCGGCACGACCTCACCCGAGTACCTTCGGGCGGCGGTGAGCGCAAGCCCGGAAGGAGGCGCGCTCGGCCCCCACCGTTCCGCGGAATTTTGGAAATACTTGTGCAATCCGGGTCCCCTTGATACGTCCCTGCCGCGCGTGAAGAGCAACCTCGCCATTCGCCTCCTGACCGCAGCCGTGGTGGTTCCACCGCTCCTGGCTTTGCTTTTCGTGGGCCCGGCTTGGGGCTTCTTCGCGCTGGTGTTGGTCGCCTCCGCGATCGCCGGCGACGAGCTGTTCCGCATGACCCACCCCGGGGACGTCGTCGCGCGCACCATCGCGACGCTCACCACGGTCGGCGCCTGTGCGGGCACCTACCTGTTCTCGGCGGATCCGCGCGCGCTCCTCACGGTCATGGCCGCCGTCACGCTCATCGGCCTGCTCATGCCGCTCTGGCGCCTCGGAGACATGCAAAGCGCCGCGCTTCGCACGCTCGCAGGCGTCGCCGGTCCGTTTTACGTCGGCTCGCTGCTCGCCACTCTCGCTCTGCTCCGTCGAGACGGCGGGGACGACCACGGCGGGAGGCTCGTCTTCATGTGCCTCACGTTCTCGTGGTTGGCAGACACCGGCGGCTACTTCTTCGGTCGCTTCCTCGGCAAGACCAAGCTCTACGAAGCCGTCAGCCCCAAAAAGACACGCGCTGGCTTCGTCGGCGCGCTCGTCGGCGCCAGCGTCGGCGGCATCCTCGCCAGCCTCGTTTACCTCCCGGCGCTGCCGCTGTCGCACGCCATCCCGCTCGCTCTCTTCGCCGGCGCCATCGGCCAGCTCGGGGACTTGGTCGAGTCCCTCCTCAAGCGCTCGACCGGCATCAAAGACTCTGGCGGTATCGTCCCCGGCCACGGCGGCATGCTGGATCGCATCGATGCGCTCATCGTCGTCTCTCCCATCGTCTACCTCTTCGCTTCGTATACCGGCTTGTTGCACTGACGTGCGCCTCGGCGGCCGCGCTGGCCCCTTCGACGCGAGCTGCCATCGCGAACTCGCCCTAGACCACCTCTACCGTCTGGCCGCGTCCTTTCAGTCGCGAGCGTGGTCGATCATTTCCAAAAAAGAGGGGGTGTTCGAGACTCGGGACGATGTCACCGATCGGACTAAATTTGCTGAATGGTTTCGGGGCTCCGAATGCACATCATGACTTAGTCGCAGCGGTGACAGTCGCAGCCCGTCCGTCCGGAGATAGTCACCGCTGCGACTTATCGGCGCGGAGGCGCTCTACTCTCGAAATCGTTGACGAAATTCAGTCGCTTCTGCGACTGCGATCCGAGTCTACAGAGGGGCCCTTTTTTTGAGCGAACGTTTCCGCTGAGCCCGCCGCTTCGAATGAACGGAGCGACCGCGACAAAGCCAGCAACCGGCGTGCGCCGCGGCCGATGGGGGGCCATGCGGTTGCTCTTCGATCATGGCACCCTCATCGTGACGGAGCCGCCGGAGCGTTGGGATTTTCTGCCGGGCGTGATCTGGGACCCGCGGGTGGAGCTGCTGCGCGCCCCCGCTTGTCGCTATGGGGAGTTGGTGGAGGCGCTGCTCGACCGGCGGCTGCCGTTCCGCGACGAAACGCGCCCGGGAGGCGCGACCGCACCCGCGGCGTGGCATGAAGTTCCGCTCCGAAGCTACCAGCGCGCGGCCCTGCTCGCCTGGGAGCTGAATAACGCGCGCGGCTTGGTGGTTATGCCGACCGGCAGCGGCAAGACGCGGGTGGCGATGGCGGCTATGGCCAGCTCCGGCGGCCGTGCGCTTTGCTTGGTGCCAACGCGCGCGCTGCTCGAACAATGGGGCTCGGAGCTGCGAGCGGCGTACCCGGGTCCGATCGGATGCTTGGGGGACGGTCAGCGAAGGGTAGAGGCGATCACCGTGTCGACGTTCGAGAGCGCGTACCGGCTCATGCCCGGTCTGGGCAACCGCTTCGATCTGTTGATCGTGGACGAGGTGCACCACTTCGGCGGAGGCGTGCGCGATGAAGCGCTCGAAATGTGCCTCGCGCCGCGGCGCTTGGGCTTGACCGCGACGCCCCCGGAGGGGTTCGCGCTTTCGCGGCTCGCGCAGCTCCTGGGGCCCGTGACGTACCAGATTGGCGTCGCGGAGCTGACGGGAAGCTACTTGGCGGATTTCGAGCTCGTGGTGCTGCCGCTCGCGCTCGACCGCGCCGAGCGAGAACGTTACGAGCGCGACCATGGGTTATTCGCCGAGCAGAACCGCGCCTTTCGGCGCGTCGTGCCGGGCGGCACTTGGCACGAGCTGGTCACGTTCGCGACGCAGACCGCGGAGGGACGCGCCGCGCTCGCCGGCTGGCGACGCAACCGGCGGCTACTCGGCTTCACCCGTGCGAAGGCGCGCGCGGTCGGCGCGCTCCTGGAGAAGCATCGGAACAGCCGGGTGCTCGTGTTCACGGCCGACAACGCGGCCGCCTACGCGATCGCACGAAGATACTTGATCATGCCC
Organism: Polyangiaceae bacterium; assembly: GCA_029266615.1. Taxonomy (GTDB): domain Bacteria; phylum Myxococcota_A; class Polyangia; order Polyangiales; family Polyangiaceae; genus PMG-095. Next base: position 1,186 of record JAQSWN010000369.1, on the reverse strand, counting down.
ATCACTTGCGACATCACGCGGCCCGAGCGCGAGCAAGCGCTGGCGGCGTTCCGACGCGGGGACCTGAAGGCGCTGGTCAGCGCGCGCGTATTGAACGAAGGCATCGACGTGCCGGACGCAGATGTCGCGATCATCGTCGGCAGTACGCTGGGCGAGCGCGAGCACGTGCAGCGCGTAGGACGACTCCTGCGACCCGTGCCGGGAAAACGGGCCTTGGTCTACGAGCTGGTGACCCCCCACACCAGCGAAGTGTGGCGAGCCGCCGCAAGGAGGAGGGGCCTTGGAGCCACAGACCGCCTCTCGGCTTAGCTCAATCGCGCCCGGCGCAGAGCTAGTGCTGGACTACCTGACAGACGCGGACGAGCGTTGGCTGACCGAGCTGCTCGCAGAGTGCGGGCGCCACACCGGGCGCACGCTGCTCGAGCTTCGCGAGCGCCTCGCGGAGCCGCTTGCCGTATCGGCACCCCAATCCAAGCTGCGCGGCGCCGTGCAGCTGCTGCTGCGCCTGCTGCCTGAGCCGCCCGGTCGCGAGCCGGCGCCACGCGAGGTACGGGCGCAGCTGTTTCGCAGCGCGGCGGGTCGTCCCATGGAGCGGGTGGAGATGATGGCACGCGTCGCGCGGGAGCTCGGAGTCGATTCGACCGAGCTCGCGCGGCTGCTGTTTTCGGACCTGGCCGGCGAGCGCCGCGTTGGAAGAATACCGAGCGATCTCACGGCAGCTCGGCTCGCTTTGCGAGTCAATCAAGAGCTGGTCTACGGGCACTTGAAACGCGCGCATTCGCTCAGCGTGACCTCGTCCGAGCCCGGTCACGCGCTAGTCCGACGAGCGAGGCAGCTGGGATTGATCTGTGTCGCTCGCGCGTCGGCCGACGGCGGCCCCGTGACCCTCGAGGTGTCCGGCCCCTTCGCGCTCTTTCACAAGACCGAGCTGTACGGCCGCGCGCTCGCTTCCCTGCTGACGCACGCCGCACGCACCCGAGACTTCGAGCTTCGCGCTGCTTGCGAGCCACGCGGACGTGGCCGCTGCACGCTACGCATCACTTTTGCATCACCGATTTTCGCGCAGAACGAGCCGACCGCATTCGATTCACGCGCGCGCACCCGCTTGCTCCGCGATTTGGCGAAGCTCGCCCCCACCCTTCAGCTCGTCGCCGACCCCACACCAATCCTGGTCGGCGACGAGCTC
>JAQSWN010000160.1 GCA_029266615.1 Polyangiaceae bacterium | reverse complement strand
GCCGAGAGCGACCGCGGCTGTCTTTGGCTTTCTGCCGCCGCGCGCGGCGATGGCCGCGGCGAGCTCGGGGATGTCCAGCGGCGCCTTCCAGTCTGGCATACCCTCGCGCCAAATGAAGGCTTCGTCCGTCACCGTGCCGGCGACGTACTTGTCCGCCAGGGCCCCGAGCGGCAGGGTTTCTTGGCGATCGTCCGGGTGAGCGATGTCGAAGCTCGGTTCTGCCGCCGCCGGCACCGGCTTGGCGACGGCTGCCACCGGTGCTGCAGGTGCAGGCGCAACTGGATCGGGCGCGGCGACCGGCGCGGGTGCGGCGACGGGCGCGGGTGCGGCGGCGGGTGGCGGTGCGACCTCACCCTGCGCGTCGATCTTGGTGCCGTCCACGATGATCCCCGTGCCGCAGTGCTTGCAGGTGATCTTCACCTTCTTGCCGCGGACCTTCTCATCCGGGATCGCGTATTTGGCCGAGCAAGACGTGCAGCTGACGTTCATGATTTCCTTCGGATGGCCAGCCGCTGAAAGAGCGAGAGGGCTGCCCGCAATCGTGAAGAAATACCATGAGAGCATCGTGGTCGCCAAGCCGGCCCATCTTAAGTAAGTACTTGTTTGCGCACAGGAATAAGAGCGCCGGCGGACGCGCGTCCAGCGGCGCTTGCGGCCGCTTTCTTCGGCGAATTTGCCTGGTAGCCGCGCGCAGGCGCTCGGCCGAGGGTTAGAGCGCGCGTCGCCCCTACCAGGACGATGGCCGGCCTGACGGCGTTTGATACAGTCCCGCGCCCGCTCGGTCGCCGTGGAGGGAGCCAAGCCGGGGCACGCCCCACCTCAATGCTTTCGAAGCTCAACGCTTTCTTCAACGAGCACTACCGCCGCGTAGACCCCCGTTGGCTCGGCATCTTCCGCATCTGCTTCGGCTGCTTGCTGCTGAGCGAGCTCGCGTACCGCTGGAGCTACGCGCGGATGCTCTTCTCCAACGACGGGGTGCTGCCGAACCATTTCTCGCTGTTCGCGCCGATGGGGCAGGACCTGTTCTCCATCTACCACGTCTTCTCGACCATCGAGGAAGTGCACGTGGCGTTCGCGCTCACGTTCGTGGTCTTCGCGTGCTTCACGGTCGGCTACCGCACGCGGCTATTTCACATCCTGTCCGCGCTCTTGATCACGAGCTTGCATTCGCGGAACCTGTTCACCGAGAACGGCGGCTCGGTGGTGACTCACTCGCTCGCGATCTGGACCGTGTTCTTGCCGCTCGGGCAGTGCTTCTCGGTAGACGCGATGCGCCGCTCGCTCCGCGCCGTGCACGAAAAGAGCTCGGCACAGCTGAACCAGCGCGAAAATAACCCGGTCGCGCCGTTCGTCTCGATCGTGGTGTTCGGACTGCTCCTGCAGTGGAGCGTGATTTACTTCTTCAACTGCGTTCACAAGAGCGGCGTGGGCTGGCGCAACCACAGCGCCATCTACTGGTTTCTCTACCAAGACCGGATCGTCACCGGGCTCGGCGTTTGGGCGCGCGAGCACGTGCCGTACGTGGTCTTCAGCGTGCTCACGCGCGCGACGCTGATCGTCGAGGGCATCCTCGCCTTCATCCTGTTGGTGCCGTCGTCGCAGAAGTGGATGCGGCGCGTGGCCTTCGTGTTGGCGCTCGGTCTCCACGGCAACATCGCCGCGCTGTCACGGCTCGGGCCGTTCTCTTACGTGATGGTGATGTTCTTCCTGATGCTGTTCGGCCAGGAAGAGCTCGACTGGCTGGGGCGCTGGTTCGGACGACCCGCGCGCAAAATCACCGTCATCTTCGACTTCGACTGCGGCATCTGTTTGTGGTGCTGCCGGGTGCTGAAGCGGCTCGATCCTTGGCAGGTCATCACCTTCGTCGGCAACGACGAGCTCGAGAAGCTCCCCGCGGGGCTGGACCCCAAGGTATGTGAAACCAGCGTCGTCGTCGTGGACGCGGCGGGTCGCTTCTTCCTCGAGGAGCGAGCCGTGCGGCGCGTGTTGCGCGCGTTGCCGGGCGGAATCTTGCTCGCGGCGTGGCTTTACGTGCCGGGCCTTTCACAGCTCGCTCGCCTCGGATATCGCGCGGTGGCGCAAAACCGGATCGCAATCTCCGGATTCTTCGGGCTCGGGGTGTGCGGCATCGCGCCGACGCCGTCGGCGGCGGGTCCTGTCGCCTCTCCCTGGCTCGGGCGCATCGGGGACGAGCTGCGCAGCGCCCGGGTGATCGCGCGGGAGACGCTGGCGTTCGTGATGATGTTGGTGCTCGCGACCGAGGTCGTGAAGAGCAACCCCTTCATCTCTAGGCGGATGCACCTGAAGACGCGGCCCGAGTGGATGACGCAGGCCATCGGCTACACACGAATGCTCGAGGGCTGGGGCATGTTCGCGCCCGAGCCGCCGTACGACGACGGTCGCCTCGTCGTGGACGGCCGGACCGCCGACGGCCGCAAGCTCGATCCGTTCACGGGGGAAGCGCCCGAGTTCGACCCCGAGTCTCCGCACGGCTGGGGCCATGACCAGCTGTGGTGCGACTACAGCAACCATATCCGTTGGCCCCACAACCAAGGCCGACGCCAGTTTTTGCGCAATTATCTGATTAATCGTCACCTCTACGTCGGCAAGCCCTCCGAGCAGCTCGTGAGCTTCGACGTGTGGTGGATCCAAGACAAGTCGCCCAAGCCAGGTGAGAAGCACGGCGTGCCGCTCCCACCCGAGAAGCTCGTCAGCTACGGTGCGGTGCGGGACTCGGGCGCCAAGCCTTGGCTCGAGCGCACGAGAGGCGGCAAGCAATGAAGCGCCACTTCGAGCTCGTCCCGCCGACGCCGCCGGGCGTTTCGCCGGCGCCAGTCGGGGTTTGGGCCAAGGCGGTGGCGATCTATGGCTCCGCGGACCCTCGCTCGCTCGGGCTGCTGCGCGCCGCGCTAGGCGCACTCCTGTTTTGCGACGTCGCTCTCAAGCTGCCCGAGGTCACCGCGCACTACTCCAACACGGGCTGGCTTTCGAACCACTTTGCGCTGTTCAAGCCGATGAGCGAGCACCTGTTCTCGGTGTACTTCGCCTTCGGCTCGCCGAACGAGGTGCGGCTCCTCATGGCCGTGCACCTGCTGGTGTGCGTGCTCCTTTTCGTCGGCTACCGCACGAAGCTGATGCAGGTGCTCGCGTTGGTCCTGACCACGAGCCTCAACAGCCGCAATGTCATGCTCGAGAACGGCGGCTCGGTGGTGCTCAACATCCTGCTGGTGTGGACCGCTTTCTTGCCGCTCGGGGAGCGGTTCAGCGTGGACGCTCTCCGCGCCTCGCTCGCGGCCCGCAAGGAGACGACCGAGGCCTCGCTCAACGACCGCACGGACCCGCCCCGCAACGCGACGCCGATCGTGAGCTTGGCCGTAACCGCGCTCTTGCTGCAATGGGCGGCAATCTACGGGCTCAACGCGCTCCAGAAGACGGGCGCGCCCTGGCGGGATGGCACTGCGGTGCACTACTTCCTGCAACAAGACCGGCTCGTTACTTGGCTCGGAGCGTGGCTGCGCGGCGCGCTCCCGCTCGGGGGAATCAAATTCCTCACCTACGTGACGTTGGCGATCGAGGGCGCGCTCCCATTGCTGCTGCTCTCGCCGTGGCGTCCGCACGTCACCCGCTTGGTCGCGTTCGCGCTGGTCGTCGTGCTCCACGTGTCGATCGATTCGGTGCTGCAGCTCGGCTCTTTCTCTTGGGCGATGCTGGTCGTGTTCTGCGCGTTCTTGCCGACGCAGGCCTGGGATTGGCTGAAGCGCTACTTTTCCGCGCGGCGGACCCCGAGCGTGGTGCACGTGGACTTGGAGAGCGGCGCCGCGCTCGCGCTCGCGCGCCTCGTCAAGCGGCTGGACTCGCTCGGCTTCGTCACCTTTCGGGCCCTGTCCGAAACGTCTCCGAAGAAGGCCGAAAAGAGCCTGTGCGTGAGCGTGAATGGGGAAAAGTCCGTGGTGGGGTGGGACGCGCTGCTCGCCGTCGCCGATTCGCTCTGGTTCGGGCCGCGGCCGTTGAAGCTCGTCGCCCCGCTGGTGCGGCGACGAGCTTCACGTCGGCTCACGCAGATGGCGAGCGCTCCGGAGGAGCTGGACAAGGACATCGGCACCGCACACTTGCCCCAGCAAGCCGACGCGCGGACGGACGAGCCCAGCGAAGCGCAGCGCCTTCGGGGCCGGCTCGTCGCCGGCTTGCGCGAGGCCGGGGTCGCAGCGCTGTTGGTCGTCTGCGGAACCCAGCTGCTCATCGAGAACCCCATCGTGCCGCCCGGGCTCAAGCCGTTCTGGCGCCCACCGATCTTCGAATCAGTCATCGAGTACCCGCGCATTTTCCAGGGTTGGCGAATGTTCGCGCCGGCGCCGCCGCTGAGTGACAGTCGCCTCGTCATCGATGGCCGTACCAAGGACGGGCGTAAGCTCGATCCGCTCACCGGTGGGGAGCCGGTGTTCGACTTGCAACCTCCGGGTGCCCCGCGGTCCAACTTGATCTGGGGTTACTTCCACACCCGCGTCGCCGAAGACCACTTTCGCCCCTACTGGAGCGGCGTGCGCGACTTCGTGATGCAGCACCACGAGCTGACGGGGCGGCCCGAAGACGCGCTGGCGACTTTCGACGCCGTCTACGTTACCCAGGCTTTTGCGCCACCGGGGCAGAAACGGCCTGCTCCCGAGCGCCGCAAGCTCTTCTCGAGCAGCTACGTGCCCGGCGGCGAGCCCGCTCCCGCCGCCCCTGCGCGTCCGGCGGGCAAAGGCGGCAAGCCTCGGGCACAATAGTCGCGTGACGGCGCCGCACATCGCTCACGCCATCTGGCAGACGCTGCGCATCAGTGTGCCGACGATTTGGGAGAGCGTGCGTGACACGTTGACGGACGAAGCGAGTGACCGACGGCTCATGCAGTGGTCACTCGCGATCGTCGAGCGCGCTCGAGTCGACTTGAGCGTCCAGGGGCTCGAGCACGCGCCGGTAGGCGAGAGCTTCGTGCTCATGTCGAATCATCAATCGCTGTACGACATTCCCGTCATCTACCAAGCGCTTCAGCGACGCATCCGCATGGTCGCCAAGAGAGAGCTATTCCAGATCCCGGTGTGGGGACGCGCGATGCGGCGCGCCGGATTCATCGCATTGGATCGCGACAACCGCGAACGCTCTCGTGAGGCGCTGCTCGCCTCCGCCAGCGAGCTTCGGCACGGCACCTCTATTTGGATCGCGCCGGAGGGGACGCGCAGCCCCGACGGCACCCTCGGCGAGTTCCGGAAAGGCGGCTTTCACCTGGCATTGCGGAGCGGCGCGCGCATCCTTCCCATCACGATCATCGGGACGCGCGAGGTGCTACCGGCCAAAGGCCTGCGCATCACGAATGGGTGCCAGGTGCGGGTGGTCGTCCACGCGCCGGTGGATCCGGCCGGCTACGGCGAAGAACGGCGAGACGAGCTGGTCGCGGTAGTCCGGAGCGCCATCGCCAGCGCCTTGCCCAGCTGAGCCGTCAGGTTCGGCACCACAAGCGCACCACCATCGTGCCTTTGGCCGTCCACGGCGTGACCTCGACGCGCTCCACGCTCGCCATCTGGCCGCCCGGCACTCGTCCCAAGAGGTGAGTCTCCGCGAAGCGCCGGCGCTGGGCGTCGGTAGAGAGCTCGCCCACTTGGTTGCCCCGCACGATGAAGGTTAGAAGCTCGAAGATTTCGAGCGCGTCCGGTGCGGCTCGCGGAGCCGGTGTTGCCGGCGGCCGCGAGGGGCTCAACGTGACCTCCGGCGCGCCGTTCGTCGCGCGGCGCGGCGCCCGCGGCTTCGCGGCGCTCGGCGCGTGGCTCGGTGGCGTCGGCGCGTGGCTCGGTGGCGTCGGCGCGTGGCTCGGTGGCGTCGGCGCGTGGCTCGGTGGCGTCGGCGCGTGGCTCGGCGGCGTCGGCGCGCGGCTCGGTGAGCGCGCGCCGGGTGCGTTGGAGATGCGGTCGCCGTAAGGCAGCGTGTTCTGGCGGGGGCGAGCCGCTTCGGCCAGCTCTTGGGTGATCGCGGCCATCGTCTCGCGCCCCGCCGGCGTCTCCGAGATCTCGATCAAGGGCGCTTCGGCGGGACGCGCCGGCTGCGCGAGCTCTTCATCGATCGCAGCGAGCGTGTCGCGCCCGGCGGCGGCGTAGGTGAGCTTCACCTCGGGCGCGGAGGGTGCGAAGCTGCGGCGCTTGGCAGTCGGTGACTTCGAAGCCTTCTTGGTCGGAGACAATCGACCGACCAAGTTATCAGAGACCCGTCACGCGTCATCCATGGCATGACGCGTTTGGGCGACGAGCGAGCTTTTATCCTCGAACTTAGGACAGCGCGACCGGGCACCCACATCGGTGCCTGACCACGCTGCCTCACTGACGCTCGCCGGGCGCGATATCAGGGCAGCTCGGTGCGGCCCATCAGGTAGAGGTCGGCGGCGCGCGCAGCCTTGCGCCCTTCGGCGATGGCCCACACGACGAGCGACTGACCACGCTGGCAATCGCCGGCGGCGAAGACGCCCTTTTGGTTGGTCGCGAAGTTAGCGTCCACCTGGATGTTGCCGCGGCCATTGATGGTGAGGCCTAGCCCCTCGACCACGCCCGGATGCTCGGGATGAACGAAGCCCATGGCGAGCAGCACGAGATCCGCCGGGATCTCGAACTCGCTGCCGGCGACTCGCTCGAACTTGCCGCCCTTGAGCTCGACCTTCACGCAGTGCAGCGTGGTGATCTTACCGTTCTCGCCGCTGACACGCTCCGTGGAGACGCTCCAGTCGCGGTTGCCACCCTCTTCGTGCGAGGAGGACGTGCGCAGCTGCAACGGCCACAGCGGCCAGGGCGTGGTCCCGGCGCGCTCTTCCGGCGGGCGCGGCATGATCTCGAAGCTCGTGACGCTCTTGGCACCTTGGCGATGGGAGGTGCCGATGCAGTCGCTCCCCGTATCGCCACCGCCGATGACGATGACGTTCTTCCCGGTAGCAAGGATCGCTTCGCTGTCGGGCACGGCGTCACCGGCGACGCGCTTGTTCTGCTGCGTCAGGAAATCCATCGCGAAGTGAATGCCGGAGAGCTCGCGACCGGGGACCTCCAAGTCTCGCGGCTTGCGCGACCCGATGCACAGCACCACCGCGTCGAAATCCGCACGCAGCTGGTCCGCGGACATGTCCCGCCCGATGTCGACTCCCGTCTTGAAGACGACGCCTTCTTCCGTCATCTGCTTCACGCGCCGCTCCACCAGCGACTTTTCCATCTTGAAGTCGGGAATGCCGTAGGTGAGCAGGCCGCCGAGGCGGTCGTCGCGCTCGAAGAGGGTGACGGTATGGCCGGCGCGGTTCAGCTGCTGCGCCGCGGCCATGCCGGCCGGGCCCGAGCCGACGACGGCAACCTTCTTGCCGGTGCGGACCCGCGGGGGCTGCGGCTTGATCAGGTCGTCGTTCCACGCTCGATCCGCGATCGAGCGCTCGATGAGCTTGATGCTCACCGGGTCGTCGTTGATGCCGAGGACGCAAGCGGCCTCGCACGGCGCCGGGCAAACGCGGCCGGTGAACTCCGGGAAGTTGTTGGTCGCGTGGAGCGCGTCGATCGCGCGCTGCGGCTCCGTGCGGTAGACGTGATCGTTCCAGTCCGGGATGAGGTTACCGAGCGGACAGCCGGTGTTGCAAAACGGAATGCCGCAATCCATGCAGCGCGCGCCTTGCTTGACCAACTCGTCTTGCACGACCGGGAGCTCGAACTCCCGGTAGTCGCGCACGCGCTCCGTGGCGGGGCGCTTGGATGGATCCTGACGCTCGAACTCCAAGAAACCAGTGACTTTACCCACGATATTACCTGTAACTAAGTCTAGAGCTAGGTGAGGGGTGAGGGGCGGGGCTCGCTCAGCCGCCGGCGATGACGCCGGATTTCGGCTCGGCCTGCATGGCCGGTAGCATGGAGGGCCGATCCGGCCCCTTTTGCTTGAGCTGCTGCTCTTCGAGCACGCGCCGGTATTCCGACGGGAACACCTTCTTCATGCGCGCGGCGGTGTTCTCCCAGTCCGCGAGCAGCTCCTTGCCTTTGACGCTGCCGGTGCGCTTCACGTGCTCTTCGAGCATGCCTGCGACGTAGGCGGCGTCGTCCGCGCCGAGCTCTTCGATGTCGTCGATGATCGCGGTGTTGCAGCGCTTCTCGAACTCGCCGTCTTCGTCCAACACGTAGGCGAAGCCGCCGCTCATGCCGGCGCCGAAATTACGACCCGTCTTGCCCAGCACGATCACGCGGCCGCCGGTCATGTATTCGCAGCCGTGATCGCCGACGCCTTCCACGACCGCGGTGGCGCCGCTGTTGCGAACCGCGAAGCGCTCGCCCGCCTTGCCGTTCAAGAACGCCTTGCCCGACGTGGCGCCGTAGAGCGCGGTGTTGCCGAGGATGATGTTCTTGTCTGCGCGGAACGTGACGCCCTGCGGGGGGCGCACGGTGAGCACGCCGCCCGAGAGACCTTTGCCGACGTAGTCGTTCACGTCTCCTTCGAGGTTCAGCTCCATGCCGTTGGTGGCGAAGGCGCCGAAGCTCTGGCCCGCGGTGCCCTTGAAGTCGAAGCGAATGGTGCCTTCCGGCAGGCCTTCCTTGCCGAACCGCCGCGCGACCTCGCCGGCGAGCATGCCGCCGATGGTGCGATCCACGTTGCGCACGGAGACGGTGTGGCGCACCGGCGTCTTGTTCGTCAGCGCCGCCTGGCACAGCTCGATCAGCTTATTGTCGATCGATTTGTCGAGACCATGATCTTGTTCCTGCATCTTGCAGATGCCGACGCCGGGCCCGGCCGTGATTGGCGTGAGCACGTCCGAGAAGTCCAAGCGCGAGGTCTTCCAGTGATCGGTCTTCCGGACCTGGATGCGCTCGCTGCGCCCGACCATCTCTCGGATGGTGCGGAAGCCGAGCGATGCCATGATCTCGCGCGCCTCTTCCGCCACGTAGAACATGAAGCGGATGACATGCTCGGGCTTGCCGTCGAACTTCGCCCGCAAGACCGGATCCTGGGTCGCGATGCCGACCGGGCAGGTGTTCAGGTGGCACTTGCGCATCATGATGCAGCCGGAAGCGACCAGCGGCGCAGTCGCGAAGCCGAACTCCTCCGCGCCGAGGAGCGCGGCGAGCACGACGTCACGCCCCGTGCGCATTTGCCCGTCCGCCTGCAAGACGACGCGGCTACGGAGGTCGTTTTTGACCAGCACTTGTTGCGTCTCCGCTAGGCCCATCTCCCACGGGATGCCCGCGTGCTTGATGGAGGTGAGCGGGGAAGCGCCAGTACCGCCGTCGTGGCCGGCGATGAGAATGACGTCCGCGTGCGCCTTGGCGACGCCCGCCGCGACGGTACCTACGCCCGCTTCCGCCACCAGCTTCACGCTGATGCGGGCCTTGGGGTTCGTCATCTTCAGGTCGAAGATGAGCTGCGCCAAGTCTTCGATCGAGTAGATGTCGTGGTGCGGGGGCGGGGAGATGAGCGTCACGCCCGGCGTGGAGTGGCGCGTCTTGGCGATGATGGCGTCCACCTTGTGGCCCGGTAGCTCGCCGCCCTCGCCGGGTTTGGCGCCCTGCGAGACCTTGATCTGCAACTCGTCCGCGTTGACGAGGTAGTTGGTGGTGACGCCGAATCGCCCCGACGCCACTTGCTTGATCGAGCTGCGGCGCAAGTCGCCGTTCGCGTCCGGGACGAAGCGCTCTTCACGCTCGCCGCCCTCGCCGGTGTTGCTGCGCCCGCCGATGCGGTTCATCGCGATGGCGAGGTTCTCGTGTGCTTCCCCGCTGATGGAGCCGAAGCTCATCGCGCCGGTCGCGAAGCGTTTGACGATTTCCGTCGCGGGCTCGACCTCCTCCAAGGGGATCGGGGCGCCGTTGGGCGCGAGCTCCCACAAGCCGCGTAGCGTGATGGGCCCGCTCGATTGATCGTTGATGAGCGCGGAGTATTCCTTGTAGCTCTTCACGTCCTCCATCCGCACCGCGTGCTGCAGCTTGGAGACCGTGCCCGGATCCCAGAGGTGCCGCTCGCCCTGAGCGCGGAAGTGGTACTGCCCGCCGAGGTCCAGGTACGGCGTCGGCTCGGTCGCCTTCGGGTACGCGTACTCGTGACGTCGCCGCGACTCCTCCGCGATCACGTCCAGGTCGATGCCGGAGATGCGGCTCGACGTGTTGCTGAAGTAGCGGTCGATGAGGTCCGGAGAGAGGCCAATCGCTTCGAAGATCTGCGCGCCCTGATAGCTCTGCAGGGTGCTGATGCCCATCTTGCTCATGACCTTGAGCAGGCCCTTGTTGATGGACTTGATGTACTTCTGTCGCGCCTGCTCGGCGTCCTTCAGGCCCGGCGCGCCTTGCTGAGCCATCTGGTGGATGGACTCGAAGGCCAGGTACGGATTGACCGCCCCCGCGCCGTAGCCGAACAAGAGACAGAAGTGGTGCACCTCGCGCGCTTCACCCGTCTCCACGATGATGCCGACCTTCATGCGCGTGCCGTTGCGCATGAGGTGGTTGTGCACCGCGCCCGTTGCCAAGAGGCTGGGCACGGGCGCCATGTGCTCCGTCGAGCCACGGTCACTCAAGATGAGCAGGCCGTGACCGTCCAACACCGCGAGTGACGCCTGCCGGCAGAGCTCGTCTAGCGCGCTCTTCATGCCCTCGCCGCCCTCGGCGACAGGGTAGAGCATGGGCAGCGTGGGCGGGGTGCGCACCGTGCTGAGCGGGGTTTCTCTGAGCTTGGCGAGATCCTGATTGCTCAAGATCGGATCCGGCAGCTCGAGCATCTGCGCTTGGTCGGGCAGCTCGAACAGGATGTTGCCTTCGCCACCGATGTAAGCCTTGAGGCTCATCACCATCGCCTCGCGGATCGGGTCGATGGCGGGGTTCGTGACCTGCGCGAAGTGCTGCTTGAAGTAGGAGAACACCAGCTGAGGGCGGTCCGAAAGCACCGCGAGCGGCGTGTCGGTACCCATCGAGCCGCGCGGCTCGTCGCCCACGGCCGCCATCGGAGTTATGAGGAACTTGAGGTCCTCTTGGGTGTAGCCGAACACTTTTTGTCGCTGGAGCAGCGTCGTGTGCTCCCGAGCGGTAGCGGTCGGCGGCGAAGCTTCGATGTCGGCGAGGGAAATCTTGTTCTCGCGGATCCACTTGCCGTAGGCCTTCTTACGGCAAACTTCGTCCTTGATCTCTTCGTCTTCGACGATGCGGCCCTTCTCCGTGTCCACCAGGAACATGCGCCCCGGCTCGAGGCGCCCCCGACGCTCGATGTTCTCCGCGGGGAACTCCAGCACGCCCGTCTCCGAGCCGAGCACGACCAGACCGTCCTTCGTTTCTGTCCAACGCGCGGGGCGGAGGCCGTTGCGGTCCAGCATGCCGCCGATGCGCTTGCCGTCCGTGAAGGCGAGCGCGGCGGGGCCGTCCCACGGCTCCACCAAGCACGAGTGGTACTCGTAGAACGCCTTCTTGTGCTCCGGCATCTGCTCGTCGTTTTGCCAGGCCTCCGGCACGAGCATCATCATCACGTGCGGGAGCGAACGACCGGCTTGCAGCAGCAGCTCGGCGGTGTTGTCGAGCATGGCGGTGTCGCTGCCGCCGGGGGTGATGGTCGGCAGGATGTGCCGCACGTCCTCACCGAACACTTCGCCCTTGAAGAGCTGCTCGCGCGCGCTCATCCACGCCGCGTTGCCGCGCACGGTGTTGATCTCACCGTTGTGGGCCAAGACGCGGAACGGCTGCGCCAGCTCCCACGTCGGGAAGGTGTTGGTGCTGAAGCGCTGGTGCACCATGGCCAGCGCACTCTCCATGTCCGGATCCTTCAGCTCCTGATAGAAGCCGGCGAGCTGCTCGGCCAGAAGCAGACCCTTGTAGATGATCGTCTTCGACGAGAGGCTCGGCATGTAGAACATGCCTTTGCCGGCGATGTTCGACTCGCGCACGGTGCGCTCTGCCCAGCGGCGGATGACGAACAGCTTCCGCTCGAACGCGTTCTGGTCCTCGGAGTTCGAACCGATGAACACCTGACGAATCACCGGCGCGCTCGCGCGCGCGAGCGGGCCGAGCGACCCTTCGTCCACGCTCACGTCGCGCCAACCGATGAGGCGCTGGCCGGTGCCGAAGATCTTGTCCTCGAGGATTTGCTGACAACGACGACGGTCGTTCCGATCGCGCGGCAAGAAGACGAGACCTACGCCGTAGCGCCCCGGCTCCGGCAGCTCGATGTCCGCCGAGTCGCACGCCTTCTTGAAGAACTTGTGCGGCACCTGCATGAGGATGCCGGCGCCGTCGCCCGTCAGTGGATCACAGCCGGACGCGCCGCGATGCACGAGGTTCAACAGAATATCGACGCCCTTCTTGACGATATCGTGCGACGCCTCTCCCTTGATGTTCGCGACGAAACCGACGCCACATGCGTCGTGCTCATAGCGGGGATCGTAAAGGCCTTGGCGCTCGGGAAGGGGCATGGATCGTTTGTGTTGGTGTCTTGAGGGAGGGGAATCGGTGTCCGCCGGGGGACTCGGCGGGCGTGGAGTATAAGGTGAATCGAGAGCTGCGGTCAGGCGCTCGCGAGCGCTTTGGCGCGTGTCGCATGGATTGACGCGACGCGCAAGCTATGCGTGACCAGCACAGAATCAGGAAGACGAGCGGGCCTGTTAGCACGACGCGCGCGACGTTCAATCTCAGCGATGAGATCGGAAACACCAGTGAAAACAGACGCGGCCGTAACCCTAGCCGCTGGCGCTGAAATGACAGGCGGAGATGAAACCGCAGTGCACAGATCGGCAGCGGGCTTCGGGAACGCTCGGCCACTCGTCGCTCGCGCGGGCCGCTAAAAACGCGCTCGAGAGCGAGGCGGGATCCAGCTCGGCGGGCTCCAACCACTCGGGCTCGTCCGCCGCTCCCAGCAAGTGCAGTAGACCCACTTTGGGAACCTTGCCGAAGCGTTGGAACGCCACGCTCCGGTACAGCGCCAGCTGGGGCGCGTAGCGGTCGCGGTCGGCGCCGCCCCCGCGCGAGCGCTTGTAGTCGATGATGTGCAGGCTGCCGTCACGCAGCTCTACGAGGAGGTCCAGCGTGGCCTTGACGACCAGCTCCGGGCCACCCGTGGGGTTCGGGGCGGGGGACACCGGCGCCGCGGGGAGCCCCGCGAACAGGTCCAGCTGGTGGGGATTCACCCGGGGGGGTGAGCGGCGGGCGGCGGCCGGGGCGGGCGAGCCGGCGGGGAGGGCGACCGTGAGCGAAAGCTCGCGCTCGACGCGCACCGCTTCTCGTCGGACCAGAGCCGCGTATGGGCCTTGCAGAAATCGGGTCAATCCCGCCAAAGTTCGCTGCCCCACGTCGGACGCCGCCGAGAGGCCGCCTCGCTCCAGGGCTTCCGCGAGCAGCGCCGCCTCTTGAGCTTCGCCCCAGCGTTCGAGCGGCCAGCGTTCCAGCACGTGGTGCGCGGCAATTCCGGCAAGGCGCGGGTCGGCGTCCGGCTCGGGCGCAGGCTCCGGTCGGCCTCGGCCCTGGCCCTGGCCCTGGCGCGGCTCCGGCAGACCTTGCAGCTGAACCAAGCTGAAGCGACGCGGACAGATTTGAAAGTCGCTCAGAGCGGTCACGCCCAGGACGGCGGAGGTGCTCTTCGGCGCGGGGCGCAGAGGCGGCTCCTCCCCGGGCGCGCTGCTGGAGAGCGCGAGCTTGGGCGTCGCCAAGAGCTCGCTCACCGCGAGCTCTCGTAGGCCCGCGATGCCCGCGAAGGCTCCCTCCGTGTGCAAGTCCAGGACGGTCTTCGCCAGCGAGCCGCCGCTCGCCCGCGCCGGCAGCGCGATGACGAGCTCGTGCTGGGCGCGGGTCAGCGCGACGTAGCTCAGCCGCTGCCGCTCCGCGCTGGCGCGCGCGGACGCGTCCTCCGAGAGCGCGGTCTGCGACTCGGTCACGATGGGTCCGTCCTCTCCAGCGTGGCGCACGACGAGCAGTGGCTTCTCGCTGCCGCGACGGAGCATGCCGACGGGCGCGTATTGCGGCTTCTCCACCGCCTCGGCATCGCCCAAAATGACGGTCGGAAACGCGAGGCCCTTGCTACCGTGGATGGTGAGCAGGCGTACGGCGTCGTCCGAAGCCGAGAAAACGGCCGCCTCCGTTTCGTCCGTTTCCAGGGCAATTTGCCGGTTCACGAAGCGAACGAACGCGGCCAAGTTGCCGCCGTGGGTAGCCGCGATTTCTTGGAGCCGCCCGACGTTGGCTAGCCTCACCGCCCCGCGCGGCAGCTGGCTGAGCACGGCCGCCAGCTCGAAGCGCTCCACGACGTCGTAGATGGCATCGCGCGGGGAGACGCGCGGCGCGATGCGCAAGTACTCCGCCAGCCGCTCCTGCAGCAGGGTCGCGAGCGCCACGTCTTCCGACCGAGAGAGCCGCGCCGGGTCCCATTCGTGAACGGGGAGCAGGCCGCGCTTCGGATCGCTCAGCTCCAATAGAGCTTGGTCGGAGAGGCCGCCGAGCGGGCTCCGCGCGATGACCGCGAGCGCGTGCCGATCGCGGGGCGCCTGGCTGAGGCGCAGCGCCGCGAACACGTCCCGCACCTCCGAGGTGCCGTAGAGATCGCGACCGGAGACCACGTAGGGCACGCCAAAGTGGTCCAGCGCGAAGCCGAGAAGGGGTAGGGTGGCGCGGCGGCGAGCGAGCACCGCGAGGCTGCTGAGGGGCCGCCCTTGGCGCACTGCCGCGGCGCAATAACCGGCGATCGCGAGCGCGCTTCGCATGCCGCCGGTGGCGCTCGCGACGAGCGGCTCCGCTTCGGGCGTCAGGCTGTCGTCGATGATGAGGGTCAGGGTGCCGGGGGCCCCGCTTTGTCGGCTCTCCGGGACGCGCAGCGCTTCCGCGGGCGCGTACCGAATTTCGAAGCTTTGCTGGAGCTTGGGCGCGAAATCGCGCTCGGAAATGAGGTTCACTGCGTCCACGATCGCGCGGTCCGAGCGGTAGCTGTCGACCAGCGTCGTCACGTCCGCCACGACGGGCGCGTCTTCGGGCGGCGTCGCGGCGGGCGGCAAATCCAGGAGGGTGGCCGCGCGCGCGCCCGCGAGCGAAGTGGAGAGGTCTGCGAAGACCGACACGTCCGCGCCACGAAAGCCGTAGATCGACTGCTTGCGGTCGCCGACCACCACGAGGCCGCGCGCTGCGATGTCAGCGGCGACTGGTAGGCTGCCCGGGGGGCGAACGCGATTTTGTTCCGGGCGCTCGCGCAGCAAGAGCAAGAGCTCACACTGCACGCGGCTCGTGTCCTGAAACTCGTCCACCAACAGCAAATCGATGCGCGCGCCGGCGGCTCGGGCGACGTCTGGAAAGTCCCGCAGGCCGTCGCGAGTGAGGCGCAGCAAATCGCCGAAGCCGAGGCTGTGCTGCGCCACGTGGCGCTCGCGAAGCCGCTTCTGGATTTCCGTGATCACGAGGCTTACGCCTTCTAGCCGCGCGTCGAGCGTCGGCCCTTCGACGATGAGCCGCACGATGGCGCGCGCCCGCTCGGCGTTGTTGGTTCCGCGCGTTCGGTCCAGCAGGAGCTTGAGCCCCTCCGAGCCCGGTGAATTACGGCCTTTCTTTTCGGCCGCGAGCGCGGCGAAGGCGCGGCTCAGCCGGTCGCCGTCCAGGCGCGTCTCGGCCGTCGCCAGCGCGTCCAGCACTGCGCGCGCGAGCGGGGCGCGCGGCGAGCTGTGGTCGCTGGCCAGCTCCCGGCACACCTCGTACACCGCGACCTGGGCGCGTTCGGCGGCGCGGCCCTCGTCGCCGCGGGCGAGCTCGCTCGCGTCCAGACCTTCGTCGTCCAGGCGCGCCAGAAGCCCCAGCATCCAGCCACGAAGCCGGTCCAAGCCACCGGATGCGTCAAGCAGCTGCTGCGCGCCGAGCTGCCGCAAGCCGTCGCCGTCGAGTGCCTCGCTCAGCACCTCGTCGATGGCCTGCTCGGTGTCTTCGAGCGCGCGCTGCTCCTCCAGGATGGTGAACGAAGGCGCGATGTTCAGCTCGAGCCCGTGCTCGCGTAGGATGCGGCCGCACAGGTTGTGCAGCGTGTCGATGCTCGCGTCGGGCAGCTCTTCCAACGCCCGCGCCGCACGCCGAGCCAGCTCCGCTCGGCCGAGGCCTTGCTCGGCGGCGAGCGCGGCCAGACCGACCCCGAGCCGGCGCTCGTGCTCGGCGGGGTCGGCCCCCGCCACCCCCGTCAGGCGTTTCTCGAGGCGTTCTCGGATTTCCTGCGCCGCCGCGCGCGAAAAAGTGGTGGCGACGATGCGCGTCGGGGACACCACTCCCGCCCCCTGGAGCCCGAGGCAATGACCGATGTAGATGCTGGTGAGCAGCTCGGTCTTGCCCGTACCGGCGCTGGCCGCGACGACGGCGTTGCGCGAAAGCCCGGGGATCATTCGTCCCCCTCGTCTTCTTGGACAGGCGCGGAGAGTGGGCGCCGGCACAGCTCCCGGCCGTCGCACTTAGCGCAGCTCTTGGGCCGCGTCGGCTCCGCGGCGACGTAGCCGTTCTTCAGGCGCTCGAGCTGCACCAACGCGAACTGCTCCTTTTCGAGTAGCTGCGGAGCGTCCGGCGCGCCGCGGAAGATCTCGGCGCGGATGGGGATGCGCCGGGTGAGGCCGAGGTACATGCTCTGCACGTCGGTCAAGCCGAGCTCGCTCGCCACCTTGCGAGCGTACAGCCACCCTTGTAACGCGCGCTCTTCGTTGCGCGACGGCGGCTTGCCGGACTTGTAGTCCACCACCCGCGCGGAGCGGGCGTCGGTCGCGACGTCGATGCGGTCGATGCGCCCCGAGAGCCGGTAGGGACCAAGCTCGAGCGGGCCCCATGGCTGCCCCTCGCCGAAGCCTTTTTCCGCGTAACGAAAGGCAAAGTCTCGGTTTTCCAGCGACCAACGCACGAGGCTACGCACGTCCCCTCGCGTGGTGCGGAGCGCGGCGCCGCGCAGGGCCGAGCCGGCGCTCGCGGCGAGCGCGACATCCGCCGCCGCGAGCGCTCGCTCGAGCAGCTCGTCG
>JAQSWN010000007.1 GCA_029266615.1 Polyangiaceae bacterium | reverse complement strand
GCCGTAGGTCTGGCGGCGGAGGATCGCCACGTCGTCCACCGTGAGCTCGATGCGGTCGCCGAGCGAAATCGTGTCGCCCGAGCGCGAGCCGACGACGGACAGCTCGTCCTCGGACAGCTGGTAGTTGTCGGGCCCCATCGCTTCGTAGCGCACGAGCACGTCCACGAACGGTGAGTCGAGCGTGACGAAGACGCCGCTGCCGACGAGCGCGCTCACCGTACCTTCGAACGTTTCGCCGATGTGCTCGCGCATCAGCAGGCAGCGGTACAGGTCCACGACCTCGCGCTCGATGTCCATGACCGCGCGCTCTCGGGCCGAAGAGAGAGTCGCGGAGAGTTGCAGCTGCTCGCGCGCCGCGGGGCTCGTGTCCGGCTTTTCGCCGCGCAGAATCTTCTTCACCGCGCGGTGTACTTGGACGTCGGGGTACCGGCGGATCGGCGAGGTGAAGTGAACGTAGTTCTTCGACGCGAGCCCGAAATGGCCGATGTTATTCGTGTCGTAGGCGGCTTGCTTCAACGACCGCAGCATCAAGATTTCCAGCACCTGCTTGCGCTCGTGCTTCTGGATGCGAGCGAGGAAGCGGCTCACGCCGAGCGGCTCCTTCATCTCCTCCATGTCGAAGTCCACGCCCAGGCGTTCCGCGACCTCTCCCAGCCGCTCGAGCTTGGTTTCGTCGGGTTGACCGTGAATGCGGTAGACGGTCGGCGCCTTGCGATTGCCGAGCCAGAGCGCGACCGCCTCGTTGGCGAGGAGCATGAGCTCTTCGATCATCGAGTACGCGCGCTTGATGCCGGAGTCGGTCGCCCGGCGAATCACGTCCGTCGGTGCGCCGCTCTGCGCGTCCACCATCACGCGCGCTTCCGGCAGGTCCATGTCGAGCGCGCCCCGGCTCATGCGAGCTTTGCGGAGCTTGCGCGTGAGCTCGTCCATGACCTTGAGGTCTTTTTTGAAGGCTTCTGCCGCCGGGCTCTTGGGAGGCGTGTCGCTGAATCCCAAGGTGCGCGCGACGCCGCCGTAGGTCAGCATCGCGGCCGAGCGCATCACGCCTTCGACGATTTCGTAGCTCTTGAGGGTACCTCCGTTGTCGAGATCCGCGATCACGCACAAGCACAGCCGCTCGCGCTCGGGCAGGAGAGAGCACAGGTCCGCCGCGAGCGCGGCCGGAAGCATCGGGATGGCGCGGGTCGGCAGGTACACGGTGCAGCCGCGCGCGAGAGCCTCTTCGTCGAGCGCGGTGCCCGGCTGCACGAACTCGCTCACGTCCGCGATCGCGATCCAGGCGCGGTAACCTTCGCCGAGGCGCTCCACCCAGACCGCGTCGTCGTGGTCTCGGGCGTCTTCTGGATCGATAGTCGGCAGGGGAACTTGCCGTAAATCCGTGCGCCCGACGGCGGCCGAGGCTTGCAGCTGCTGCGCCATCACCTCCGCTTCGCGCAGCGCTGCATCCGAGTGGGATTCGCGCACGTCTTCGCGCACCAAAATCTTGGCGATCTCGACGTTCGGATCGCCCGGAGGTCCGAGGACCATGACCAGCTCGCCTTCGGGATTCTCGTCGTGGAAGTCCGGGAAGCGCGAGATGGTGACGACCGCGGCGTCCCCGTCTTTGCCCTGCTTGCCGGGGTCACTAAGGACGATGGGGCCACGTAGGCGCGTGTCGTCCGGCTCCAGCCAGGAGCTCTTGCCGCGCCGCCGCAGCACCCCCGCCACGCGTGGGCTACGGCGCTTGACGATCGACTCGATGCGCCCCTCCGACCCGCGCTCGCTGCGCGCCACGACCGCGACCATCACGCGGTCGCCGTGTAAGGCGCCGCCGATCGCGTCTGGCGGCACGTAGACGTCGTCTTGAGTGGCGCCGCCGCCCACGAAGCCAAACCCGCGGGGGTTCATGTTGAGGAGCCCCTCGAAGGAAGTGGAGCTCTTGCCCGGCGGCCGGCTCGGCCGAGAAGGACGGGAATTATCGGGCTTTCTACGGGCCATGAAGGGCCGGTTCATAGCTTGAGCGGTGCCAGCAGTCGCGATGAAACGGCCACAATCCGGCAGGGTCGGGAATTCTCAGGCTTTTGGCGGGTCATTCCGTACGTGCTGCCCGGTGAGCGCCACATTGGGTATAGAGCGAGCGTGCCGAAGTTGCCCTGGCTCGTGGTCCTGCGCGCTCTGGCTCTCCTCGCGCTGGGCGCCTCAGCCGCGCTCCTGAGCGACTACATGGCGGACTCGCCAAGCTTCTGCGGGGCCGCGTCCGGGTGCGGCGCCGTGCGTCGCAGCGCGCTCAGCCACGTGTCGCTTGGGAGCGGCACATTCGTGCCCTTGCCCGCCTTTGGCGTCGCAGGGTTCGCGGCGCTCTACATTGCGTCACTGCTGTCGCGGCGGCTCACCCAAGGGCTCGCCGCGATTGGCGCGGCGGTCGCGCTTTACCTGCTCTACGTGCAGGCGCTCGAGCTTCAGCAGTTTTGCTGGCTGTGCGTGACGGCCGACGTATCCGCGGTGCTCTCCGCCGGTGCGGCGCTGGGCCTCGGGCCGAGCACGTGGGAAGAAGACGCACGGAGCCGCCTGCGCCCCTGGGCGTGGTGGGCGTTCGGCGCGCTGGCGCTCGGCGCGCCCCTGCTGTGGCCGAGGGTGAAGCTCGCGCCCCCGGTTCCGGCGGGGGTACTGGCCTACTACCGCCCGGGCAAGATCAACGTGGTCGAGTTTGCCGACTTTCAATGCCCCGCCTGCCGGCGTTTTGCCGGGATTTTGAAGGGGGAGCTCGCGCCGTACGGGGACCGCGTGCACTTCGTGCGGTTGAACAAGCCGCTCGCCTCACACGTGTTCGCGGAGGACGCCGCGCGCGCGGCGGTGTGCGCCGAAGCTCAAGGCCGCGCTGAGCCGATGGCGGACGCGCTCTTCCAAACCGAGGACCTCTCTCGGCCCGGCATCGCGAAGCTCGCGAGTGGGCTCGGTTTGGATGCGTCGCGCTTCGACGCTTGCGTGGCGGACCCCGCGACGAGCGCGCGAGTGGAGCGCGAGTCAGCGCTGCTCGTTCCGCCGGAGCTCGAAGGACTGCCCACCACCTACATCGGCGGCAAACGTTTGCTAGGTGTCCAGAGCGCGGAAGCGGTGGCCGACGCGCTCAAGCGTGCGGAGCGGGGTCAGGGCAACGTCGGAGTATCCGGCTACGTGTACATGACTTTGGTCGCGCTGCTCACGCTCGCGGTTTTGCGCTTCGGGCTCCGCCGCTCGCCTACGTAAGTGCATGACGGCGCGGGCAGCTTGGATAGCTCGTGTTACACTCCTACATGGCTAAGCTATCGAACGACGAGGGGCTCGTGCCGGGCCCCGGCCAAGTGCCTTTCGAGGTCTTTCGCGCGCTTCCGAAGACCGATCTCCACGTGCATCTGGATGGTTCGCTGCGGCTGGAAACCATCCTCGAACTAGGACGCGAGCAAGGGGTGGAGCTCCCGGCGATCGACGTGCCGGGGCTGGACGCAGCCATCGGCAGCGGTCGTAACTTCGGCTCCCTGGTGGAGTACCTTCGCGGCTTCGACATCACGCTTCGGGTGATGCAAACCGAAGAGTCGCTGGAGCGTATCGCCTTCGAGCTGGCGGAGGACGCACACCGCGAGAACGTGCGGTACATGGAAGTGCGCTACGCACCGATGCTGCACACGCGGCTGGGGCTGAAGCTCACCAAGGTGGTCGAGGCGGTCCTTGCTGGCTTGCGGCGCGCGCGGGAGACGTACGGCATCAAAGCGAACGTCATCGTTTGCGGCATCCGCAACATTTCCGCGGAGTCCTCCTACCAAATGGCGGAGCTCGCGGTCGCGTACAAGGGCCGCGGCGTTGTAGGGTTCGACCTAGCCGGCGCCGAGGCTGATTTTCCGGCGAAACATCACCGCGCCGCGTTCCAGCTGGTGCGCGACAACAACGTCAATTGCACGATCCACGCGGGCGAAGCGTACGGTCCCGAATCCATCGCCCAGGCCATTCACGTCTGCGGCGCGCACCGCATCGGCCACGGTTGCCGCCTGCGTGAAGACGGAGACCTGCTCCACTACGTCATCGATCATCGCATTCCGCTCGAGTGCTGTCCGTCCAGCAACGTGCAGACGGGCGCGGTGAAGGACCTGGCGACGCACCCGCTCAAGTTGTACTTCGACCTCGGCGTGCGGGTCACCGTCAACACCGACAATCGCTTGATCACGGATACGTCCGTCTCTAAAGAGCTCTTCTTGGTGCACACGAAGCTCGGCGTTCCGTTCGTGGACATCAAGAGCATGATTTTGGCAGGCGTGAAGTCGAGCTTTCAGCCGTTCCACGAAAAGCAGGCTTCCGTGAGGCGCGTGGCGGCCGAGCTGGAGCGCTACGACGACGCGAATGGAAGCCTAAAACCAGCTATTTCTGCGCCGGTGGAGTCAACCCCGCGCCGTAGCTCCACGAGCGTCCACCCGAGCGCCGAATGAGCTCTCAAGGGGCGCCTCCCGCGCCTCCAGAGCCGGCGTCGCCGGAGTCGCCACCGGACCCGGCGCCGCCGATCGGAGCGGCGGTGTCCTGAAGCTGCCGAAGCGCGGATAGGTACTGCGGGATGAGCATGACGCCGTCCTGCGCGTAAGCGTCGCGTAGCTGTAGCGCCTCCTGGTAGGCGTGCTCGATCGGGTCCTGGCTGGTGTCGAGCGCGACGACGCGCCGCGGCTCGTCGTCACGCGCGAGCATGAGGTCGCTCGCGGCGAGCGTCTCCATGAGCACGGTCAGGCTCGGCTCTTGCCCACCCAAGGTGTTCGTCAAACAGCGCTGCCATTGAAGCTCGGGGGCTTCGTCCGGCGGCGCGAGGAGGCGGGCCGCGAAGTCGAAGGAAATCTCGCGCTGCGACACGAATTCCAGGCTGCGTTGCGATAAACAGTCGTGAGACACCAGGCTGCTGGTCGCCACTCGCCCGAGAGCTACGGGACCGGATACCGCCCCCGAGGGGCCCGTGAGCGACGTGCGCAGAGCGCCGTGAGTCGGGAAGCCGCTGAGCCGACCCTGCGCGTCGAACGCCTCCAAGGCAAAGCCGGGCGGATCGATCGCGTCGTGACACGGAACGCAGCCGGCGCTGCCCGCGGTCGCGGCCTGGATGCGGAGGCGTGGGGTTTCCGCGACCGGCAGCGGTTCATTCACGTGGCTCCCCGGCGGGACCGGTACGTCTACGCAGAACAGAGTCGACATGATTGCCGTGCCGCGCTGGCTGGGCCCCGGGTACCGGGTAAGAAACGCGCCGGTCGAAAGCAAGCCGGCGAACAGTTGCGGGTCGAGCTCGACCGGCTCGAGCTGCTCCGTGCCGGGCAGCGACAAGCCGTAGCGTTCGGCAAGCCGGTCGTTGAGGGGTAGTCGCGAGCTCGTGAAAAATGCCGAGAACGAGCCGCTTTCCTCTTCGTAGACCTGAGTGATGAAGCGGCGTGCCTGGGCCTGCCATTCGTCGTCGACCTGCGCTGGCAACCGGTCGATACCCAGCCACTCCAGCATTTGCAGCTCGCGCGCGGCCTGACCGGCTGGCGTCTGCCACAGGCGATGCAGCTCCGCGAGCCGCACGAGTGGGTCGTAGAGCTCTTCGGATTGGGCGCGCGCGCGAAGCTCGGCGTCGGGAACACGGCGCGTGGCGAGGTGCGCGAGCCGCGACGCGACGTCGTGGGTGGAGATGCGGCCGCCCGGGGCGCTGGCCTCCAGGCGCAGCAAGAAATACGGTGAGAGCACCATCGCGGCCAGCACATCCACCGCGACTTCCTGACGCGCTTCATCGCTCTCCACGCCCAGGAACGGCACCGTGAATGCGTCCACTTGGGCCTGCGTGAGCGGCCTGCGGTACAGCTGGTCCGCGTACGTTCGTAGCCAAAGCTCCATGCAGAGGGCGTCCTCCTCGAAGCTGCAAACGGTGAGCGCCGCCTCCTTCACGCGCTCGCGCGCGACGCTGAGCAAGGCGGTGATGAACTGCGGCGAGAGATGGCGGTCGTACCCAGCGCGGTCGTGTTCGCCAAGGTCCGCCAAGCGAGGCGTGCCTTCGCCGAAGACGAGATCCAGGCTGCCGTCGATGTCTGCGACGGAGTAGCGAACTGGTGGGAATGGCAACGGCTCCGCGCTGCACACGACCGGCTGAGCGCCGACGCCAACTCCCCCGGTCGTGACGGCTCCGCCGGAGCTTGCGCCCGCAGTGGCGAACCCGCCCGCTCCGAAGGAGGGAGGCGTGGTGGCGTCCGCGGCATCGCAGGCGGCACCTAGCAGCGCGCAGCCGAGCAAAACAGTCGAGCCACCGCGACCAAGCACCCACCGCATTCGCTCATATTAGCGCAACTTCGCTCAAAGCAGCTTGGCCATGAAGGACAGCAACGCGAGCTTGTCGCCCAAGCCCGCGGTCTTGCTTACCTCCACGTGCTCGAGCAGCGGCGAAATGAGCGCTTGGTGGTCGGCGCCGGCCAGCTCCAGGTTTGCCGCGTCGGTCTCCGAGGCGGGGATCACGGAGTCGTGCGAGCCGTGAAGTAGGTAAACGGGCACGGAGAGCGAGCCCAGGTGCCCGCGCGCCGACAAACGCGAAAGCTCTGCGCGTTGGTTGTCCAGCAGCCGGTCCAGCTCGGGCGCGAGCTCTTGTAAGCGTTGTTTCTCTAGCAGTTGCCAGAGGTGGTCCGCTTCGGCCGTGGTGCGTCCCTGGGCGGCCGCGCGCGCCGCCTTCAGGTCTTCGTGCAACCACTGCTTGAAGCCTTCGCGCATGACGGCCATATCCACGGCGGGAACGAACTGCTCCAGGTTGCCGTAGACGAGCACCACGAGGCCGTAGTCGTGCGCCTTTTGGTGGACGACACCGCGCGGCGTCTCAATCTCGTCGTGCACCAGGAATCGCAGGACTCGCCGCAAATCGTAGTGGCCGCCGACACTCGTTACGGATTTGAGGAGCCTCGCCGTGCGCGCATCTTGCGCGGCGACCAGCGAAAGGCCGCCCGCGAAGCTGAAGCCGAGCAGGCTCACCTTGTCGCCCACGACGCGGTCATATCGCGACGCCAGGTAGCGCACCGAGTCCTGGATGACGTCCACCCCGCTCGCCGTGATGCGGTAATCCGCGATGTCGCGCAACTCCGGGGTGAGGACGGTCAGCCCGCTTTCGGCGAGGGCGCGCGCGAACGGCACGAGGCGCCCTTCTTCGATGCCGCGGTAATGCACGCCGTGCGCGACCACGATGCCTGGAGCGCGCGGAGCCCCGGCGCGGAAGTACAGCCGAGCACGGATCGGACCGTTTCTGCCGGCGATTGTCACGTCTTCGGTCTGCAACTGCGCGGAGGGCGGGGAGTCTTTCTGCGCCAAACGCTGTAGAAACTCTGCCGCGCGCACATGCCGTGATGCCGGCGCCCAGCCGACCAAACACGCCGAAACCAGGGCGACGACGAGCACCACCCAGCGCGACGACACCCGGTGCATGAACGGAGCCTGACACCACCGGGCGGGCGGCGCCGCCACCCCCGACAATCTTCGACAAGGAAAGACGAAGCGCTACGAGCTCAGAAGTGCAGCGCTGCGCGCACGTCCCCGGCCATGGCGCTTTCCAGAGTCGCGATGGCTTGGTCGATGGCTTCCGAGTCCTGGGCGGGCAGCTTGACCAAGAAGCGCACGTAGAGGTCGCCCTGCTTGCTGGCGCGCTTCACGCCCTTCCCCTTCAGGCGCATCTCCTGCCCGCTCTGCGCGTGCTTGGGCACGCTGAGGGTGACGGGCCCGTCCGGAGTGGGCACCCGGACCTTGCCGCCACGGTGCGCCTCCCCGACCGTGATGGGCAGGTTCAGGTACAGATCCACCCCGTCCCGCTCGAAAAAGGGGTGGGGACTGACGTGGATCGTGATGACGAGGTCGCCCGGGGCGCCGCCGTTCATGGACGGGGCGCCGTGGCCGGGGACCCGGACCTTGTCGCCCTCGCCCGCGCCGGGGGGCACGCGCACCGTGACTTCTTCTCCCCCGTCTTGCACCCGGAGCCGAAGCTCTGCGCCGCGGATCGCGGATACGAACTCGATCTCTACTTCGCTTGCGACGTCCGCGCCCTTGACCGCCGCGCCGCCGCGCCGCGGGCCCCGCCCGCCGCCGCCGAACAGATCTCCGAATATATCTCCGAAGCCCCCGGGGGGCATGCCGCCGCCGGACAGGTCCTCGAAGTTGATGCCGCCGCTGCCGCCGCGCGCTCGCCGCGCTCCCGTGGCGTGAGCGGCGTTGCGGTAGGCGCGCGTCGCCGCGGCGTTGAAGCCCTCTCGCAGCGACTCTTCTCCGAATTCGTCGTAGAGCCGGCGCTTCTCCGGATCACTCAGCACCTGGTAGGCGCGGTTGACGGACTTGAACCGCGCCTCCGTCTTTTGGTCGCCGGGGTTGCGATCCGGGTGAAGCTGCGCAGCCAGCTTCTTGTAGACCTTTTTGATCTCGTCGGCGCTGGCGCTCTTGGCGACGCCGAGCTCCTTGTATAGATCCGTGGCCATACCGACCGTCGAAGCTAAGCGTCGGGGCGCACGCTCGCAAGGGCCCGAACGAACGAAATTGCCAAACGGCCGCCGAGCTCTACCCAGCCGTGCAGTTCACTACGAGTGAATCGACGTGTTGATCGGCGGGCTCGTCCGTAAAATCCGCGGTGAAGAAGATCTCCTCGAAGCCGTTGTAGTGGAGCAGCGCCTCCATTTCCCGCGGGAAATACTGACGGTGGGTGAGCGGCACCGTCCACGGCTTGCTCTTGCCCTCGGGCGAAAACTCCATTTTGACGAGGAGCAGCTGGCGCAGCCGGTCGTACTCGAAGCGCTCCGCATAGCGCGTGAGCTCGCCGGTCGTGGGATGCCGAATCCGCGGGGCGCCGAAGGCCTTCTCGGGGTCGCGCGACAGGTCCTCCCCGTGTGGCACCGAGAAGTCGAAGACGAAGCGCCCGCCCGGCGC
Organism: Polyangiaceae bacterium; assembly: GCA_029266615.1. Taxonomy (GTDB): domain Bacteria; phylum Myxococcota_A; class Polyangia; order Polyangiales; family Polyangiaceae; genus PMG-095. The sequence goes on along the minus strand of JAQSWN010000007.1, from coordinate 50,530 downwards.
CAAGTGCTCTCGCACGCGCGCCAAAAACGCCTCCATATCGGGGCGCGTGTACAGGTGGAGCACGCAGTTGAACGGCGCGATCACCAGCGGGAAGCGCTGCCCGAGCGCGACCTCTCGCATGTCCCCCTGGTGGAACTCGATACGCGCCTGCAGCTGCTTCGGAAGGGTTTTTAGCTGGGCGGCAAGGTTGTCCAGCATCGGCTGCGACAAATCCACGCCCGTGACGCGCACGCCGGCCTTGGCGATCGCGAGCGCCACGCGGCCGTTGCCGATGCCGTACTCCAGCACCGGCCCCTTCGATCGCCGGGCGAGCTTCGCGTAGTAGTCGACGTCGTGCGTTCGGTCCTTGTACGTCTTCGCGTAGTACAGAGGATCCGCGTAGTGCTCGGTGGCACCCGCGTCGCCGACACGCCCGAGCGACTTGATTTTCACGCGACGAGACGCTCGCGCGGAAAATCAGTAGTTCGCGCGGCCGAGCTCGGTGATGTACTCGAGCACCGCGTCGTTCGTCGGGCGGTTGAAGCGCACTTTGCCGGCGGCGATTTCGCGCAGGCTGATGACGAGCGGCTTGTTCTTCGCGTTCACCAAGGAGGGGTTTCCCTTCATCAATGAGCGCGCGCGAGAGGAAGCGAGCACCACGAGGGCGAAACGGTTCTCTTCCTTCTCCAAGCAATCTTCTACGGTGACGCGGGCCATTGATTCTCCAGGCGGAACGAAAGGGAACGGAACGGTAGTCGCAATGCCTGGCGCACGCAACTCGCGCGCAATCCGGACGCGTTGGCGTTACGCTGTTCAGTCTGAAAAGCTGTTCAGTATCCGACGCCGGAGGCCGCCTCGGGGTGCTCTCGACGCGCGTCGGAGCGGTCCGCACCGGCGCCAGCCCGAACCGGGGCAGGACGACGGTGGGGCGCGACCGCAGACGAGGATGATTTCGCGGAGCTGGCCGCGGTCGGCCTCACGCGTACTGGCTCCGGGCGCGGCGAACCAACTTCGGGCGACGGCGCCTCGGGCGGGGGGACCGTGGGCACCGGCGCGAGCGCGGCGGCTACGGGGGCGGCTGCCGGAGCGGGCGCGGGCGACTGAACGCCTAGGCGCGCCGCGACGACGATGCTGATGCCCACCGCAAAGCCGAGCGAGACGAAGAACGGCAGCGCGCTGGGCTTGGTGCTTTCGGCGGTCGTCGTGAGGGGCAACGAGCTGGCGGCCACGGGCCGCACCGAGGTGACGCTCGGACGCTTGTGCCCGCGCTCCGGCCGAGGAGTGCGCAGCGACATCGCCACGGGCTCCAAAGACGGAGGCGGCAGAGTCGCGCGGGAATCCGGCGCGCTCAGCTCGTCCAACACAGCGCGGACCGCGAGCTGCATGGAGCGGGCGTCCGGGAAGCGATCGTCCCGGTCGAACGCCAACGCGCGATCGACCACGGCCACGACGGACCGCGGCAACGGAGCCACGTCGCCCAGCGACACGACGGGGCGGGTCATCGCCCCGAGCAGCTGATCCATTTCACTGCCCGGAGGTCGCACCGGCGTGCCCGAAAGCAGCAGGTACATGGTGGCGCCGAGCGACCACACGTCGCTCCGGCCGTCCACGTCTTCCCAGTGCCCCAGCGCTTGCTCGGGCGACATGAACGCCGGCGTCCCAAGCGTCGTCCCGAGCTCCGTCGTGTGCGTGCGCGCCGCCGAGTCCACCCGCGCGATACCGAAGTCCAGCAAGCGCACTCGGCCCTCGGGCGTGAGCAGCACGTTCTCCGGCTTGATGTCGCGGTGAACGACGCCGCGGCCGTGCGCTTGAACCAGCACGTCCAGCAACTGAGAGGTGAGCTCCAGCACCTCTCCGACGCTGAACGGGTGCAGCCCTTCTTGCAGCCGCTGGGCCAAGGTTTGACCGCTCAACAGATCCATCACGAGGAAGACGGCGCCGTCCGGCGTCGTGCCTTCGTCCCGCACCGTGACGACGCCTGGATGCGCGACGCGGTTCGCCGCATAGCCCTCGGCGAGGAAGCGTTCTCGCATGTCCTCCGAGCCGGCGAGGTCCGGGTGGAGGATTTTGATGGCGACGCGGCTGCCGCTCCGGGGCGCGGCCTCGAACACGGCCGCCATGCCGCCGATGCCAACGAGGCGCTCTAGACGCCACTTTCCGAGCACGACCTCGCCCAAACGCGCTTTGGCCAAGCGCGTGCGCTCATCGACCGAAACTGTCAGACGCGACGCCGCCATCCGAAAGCCAAAGCCCTTGCTCACTTTCATGGCGCGCTTTGCTTCGAAAAGCAACTCGAGCGCGGTTCTAGCGACAAGGGTCGGAGGCCAACGCCACCCCTTGCGTGCAGAGATCCTCCGGCCCCCGTCCGATGTTGTCCGCGTAAAACTGGCCGAAGATGTACGAATCGAAGCAGTCCGCGTTCAACGAACGGCCCCAGGCTGACGCCGCCCAGCGCGAGGAAAGGCCTGGTCTCGGGACGAGAACCACCTGCACCCGAACCTCGGCCGCGCAGCGAGGATCCGCCGGCAGTGAGTCGATGAAGGCCTGCGCTTCCGCGACCTCGTCCGCGCAGCCCTCCGGGCAGTCGTAAAACAGCACGACGGCGCCGTGCTCCAGATCGTGCACCAAATAGCCGAGCGGAACCGGAAAGTCGTAGGTCTGGTAGGCAGCCCACGTGGGGTAATGAGAGCCGAACACGGGCGGGCTCGTCGAGTACTCTAGGGCGCTGCACTCGCGGACGTGTTCGGCGGTCGCCCCCTCGTAGCGGCGCAGAACTGCCGCGCACTTGCCCATCGGTTCGCTTTGCTCGAGCGCGTTGAGCGGCGGTTGTACCGACTCCCCGTCGGCGCACGACACGGCAAGCAAGATGGTTGGAAGGAGCGCGCGGTGCGGACGCATGGGCCGATTTTATACGGAAGAATCGAGGAATCTGGCGGCTACTTGGCCGCGTACTTCACCGAACATCCGTACGCTGCATTCTCGGAGACGGAGAGGGGGCGCTTAGCGGCGAGGTCCGCGAGGGCGTTGTCCACGTAGTTCACGAGCTTGCCCCCGGTCGGCGACTCACCCTCGCCGTCCGGCGAGTTGTCGATCGCCCCGCGGTAGACGAGCGTGCCCTGCGCGTCGACCACGTACAGGTGGGGCGTGTGGGCGGCGCCGTAGGCTCTGCCGACCGTGCCCTGCTCGTCCAACAAGATGGGGTGACCGAGCTTGAAGGTTTGGAGCGCGGCCCGGTTCGCCTCCACGCCGTGACCTTGCTTGCCCGGCGCGCCGGAGTTGATGGCCAGCCACACGACGCCATTTTTAGCGTGACGAGCGGCGGTGTCTACCAACGAGCCCTTGGTGTGGCTTGCCTTCACGAAGGGGCAGCCCGGATTGAACCACTCTAGGACCACGGTTTTGCCGCGGAAGCTCGAGAGTTTCACGAGCTTGCCGTCTAGGTCCGGAAGCTCGAAATCCGGAGCCACGGCGCCGACGCGCGCGCTCTCCATGGCGGCGGCGGGCGCGGCGGTCATGGCAGCCGTGGAGGGGCGCTCGTGCGCGGATTCCGCCTTGGCCGGGGCTTCCGGCGTGCTGCGCGAGCACGCTACCAAAGACACGCAACCCCAGAGGCACACGACGCTGGCGAGCGACATGCCCGAACGCTACTACGGTGCATCGAACAGAGCACGCCAGCGGTCGCGAGTTTCCCGAGTCGGGGAAAAAAGCTCCAGCTCTACCTTGTAACGAGCGCCGGTCGCGGCGCAGAGCGCAACGTTGAACCAAAGCTCCCAAGGAGCCGCAGCCTCACCGACCGCGAGCCGCACCATGGAGCTTTCCTGGAAGGGCCGCGAGCTCTCGACCTGGATACCGCTCGCCGTGAGGGCGATCGTTTTGAGCTCGGCGGCGCCTTTGCTTCGACGGTCCACGACGTGCAGCGACTTTTGTCGCAGCTCGCCGCTCAGCGCGCGCTCGGGTTTGGCGAGGACGGGGCTCGTTGGGCTGGGGCGCAGCGACGCTTGGGGTGCTAGCGCTTCCAAAGTGCCGGGAAGCGCGCTCACTAGCGCGTCGATGAGCGGCGCCTCGGCCGGGGTGCGCGCTTGCGGCATCCGCCCTGCATCCAAGTCCGCCGCGAGTTGGTCGGCGTACACGACGAGATCTGCGAGTGCCGACGCGCCGACGGTCGCGCCCGGGTCGATGGCTTCGGCGATGCTGCTCGGCAATTGCCAGCGCTGCGCGACCGCATGGGCGAGCACCGCGCGTTGTTGTTCGGCGATGTTCAGCCACTCCGCGGCGGCGAGGGGTCGCGGCGGCTGGTGCGTTTTGAGGAGCCGCTCGAGCGAAGTTACGGCAACGGAGCGTCCGAAGCCGTGCAGCAAGCCGGCTAGAAACGCCTCCTCTGGGTCCAAATGGCTCGCCGCGGCCAGCTTTTGGCACGCCAGAGCGCACGTGACGCCGCGCCGCCAGACTCGGAACTTCACGTCGTGGAGCACGCCGGTCGCGGTCGCGAGCGCACCAACGCCGCTCGCGAGGGCGATTGAGCCAACGGTGCGCGCGCCCAGGCGATTGACGGCGCGGCTCAGGCTCGTGATCGGCGCGGCGCCAGCGAGCATTGCGGAGTTGGCCGCTGCAAGCACGGTCGCGGCTAGGGGCGCGTCGGTGGCGACTACATCCGCGATCTCGGCGATGGCGTAATTGTCCCGGCTCAGCACGCGCTGCAGCCGCATGGCGACGGCTGGATACGGCGGCACCACGAAGTCCCCCTTCGAAACGACGTCCGTGAGCGCGCGCTGCATCGCCTCGATGTTGCTCATTTTGCCGTCGCTACGGCCGGCCCATGGCCCCGCTAAGAGCATTGATGAAATAGCTTTAAAATGGCTGCAAGGTGCTTGACGCGCCGCGCGGACCCCCCAAAGAAGGACGACCATGTTTTGGCCCCAGGCGCCGTGGGTCGCGGCCGTGTCGCTGCTGCTATTGCCAAAGCTTTCGCACGCCGAGGACACGGAGGGCGTCCGTTCCTTGCTGGACGACGTGGCGCGAGTCGTCAGGGCCGAAGAGGTGGACGACTGGTTCACCGACAAAGAGGCGCTAAAGACAATCGAAGAGCACGTCTTGCCGTCCGTCTGTCACGCGAGCGTGGAGGCGCGGCAGGGTGCACTCGCGAGCCTGCAGCAATCCGCGGCCCGAGCTGGCGACGCCAAGGCGCTGTTCGAGCAGGGCGGGGTGATGGATGACGAAGTGGACGCCGCGCTCACTGCGAACCGACGCCTTCGCGGCTACGAACAAGCTCTCGCTCGCCAGAACGAATGCCCGTTTTGGATCCGCCCGAAAGTCGGCTTCCACGGCCTGCAGTCGGACCGCAAACGGCTCACGCTCAGCGTGGAGTCGGGCGGCAACGTGCAGTTCCGTTACACCCAGCAGCACCTCACGTTCGGCGCCGGTGGCTCGGGTCGTGTGCTCGCCGGCTGGGGCTTCGACGGCAAGTACACGCTCTTGTTTGGTCCAGAGTTTGGCGGCAGCGCGCTGCTCCGGCCGAACACCAACGCGAGCGAGTTCGTCATCAACTACTTCCCGGCGGTGCCAGTCGTGCTCCGCTCGCGCGCGCTTACCTGGCACTACGAAGTAGAAGCGGCGCCGGTCGCGTTGTTCGAGGCGGACAACACCCGGCTCAGCTGGGGCGCGCGTCTCGGCGGTGCGTTCGCGTTCACGGCGCTACGTCGTCGCAACGTGCTGCCCTGGGCGGGCCTCGCCGTCTCCTACGAGTACTACTTCGAAGGAGGCGGGCGCGAGCCGACGCATTTTTTTCGCGGCGGCTTGCGCATCGGCCTTCCCTGGGAGCCCTAGCCGCTCAGAGCGCGCCGTCGAGCTTGTCGAGCTCGGCGTAGGCACGGCTGAGCCACATCTTCACGCGCTCGCGATCCAGCGGCTTGAGAGAGTGCTCGCCTTCGCCCACGTTTCCGCCCGCCCAGAAGCTCGCTCCGCTGCCGTCGATTCGGTACATTGCCGTACCGTCCAGCTCCGGCAGATCGATCACTTTGCCGCCGAGCGCGTGCAGCTTGCTCAGGGCCGAGGACGACTCCAATTGGCTGAAGTCCTTGGCGCGCGCCCGGTTCCTTACGACCACGTGCGACACGCTGTTACCGTAGCGCTCCAGAGCGCGCTCCAGTTGTTGCACGGACGCGAAGCCGCCGTCCGTCACGTGCCAAAGGGTGATCGGCGTGCCCAGCTCACGGGCGAGAGCGATGACGTTGGCGCCTGCCAGCCAATCCGCGAGGGATTGCGCGCTCTGCGCGGGCAGGTCGACGACGACCTTGCGGTCGGCGCTGAGCGCGCGATCCAAGATTTGATCTGCGCTTTCGTTGCTGCGCAAATCGACGAAGCGGCTGAAGTCCCCGTAATGCCGCACGAGGGCGCCGTGCGACGAGTCTCCGTCCACGCCGGCGAACGGTACGTTGCGATCGATGAAGTACTGCGCGAGCAAGCGTGCCGTCACGCTTTTGCCGACGCCGCCCTTCTCGCCTCCAATGAAATGAATGTGGCTCACGCCCGGCGGTAGAATCCAGACGCGTGAGGCGGTCAAGCAACAACTCGTGAGGACCCGGAGCCAGGTGTCAGCCGTGTTTCCGAGTCGCCGTCATCTCTCGCCTACAACGCGCCATGAAGCACTTCTCCGGCTCATGCTTGGAGAGCGAAAGGCCGCGCCGGTCATCCTCCATGCGAAGTGACAGTGGCCGTCGACTCGCATGAGCTTCGCGGTCGAGCCGAGCGATTTGCGGTCAGTCCGTGGCGGCGGTGGTCGCTGCGCGCGGTCCGTTCCGATGGTCTTCCCGCTCTTCACCCGGACCGTGGTTGCGGCGGTGGTCGGCTCGAGCGGCTCGCCGGCCCGCATGCGCCCGCTTTGCTTTCGGCTGCCGTAAAGGCGCAAATTCGCAGAAACGTGTGCGGCGTAAAAATGAAGCTACGCTCCGGCGGTTTCATGACGATGCCCCCTCCTCCTTTTTATCGCTTTCGCCCTCACCCCTGGCACGGCTTGGACTCCGGTCATCGCGCGCCGGCGGTGGTGAACGCGTACGTCGAGATCACGCCGTTCGATACGATGAAGTACGAGATCGACAAATCCACCGGTTACCTCAAGGTGGATCGTCCGCAGCGCGGCTCAGCCCAGCCGCCGACGCTGTACGGGCTCATCCCGCGCACCTACTGCGCGCAACGGGTGGCGGCGCTGTCCGTACCGGGCACGCAAGCGGCGGACGGAGACCCACTGGATATTTGCATCATCAGCGAGCGCCCCATCACGCGTTCGGAGATTTTGCTCGAGGCGCGCGTCGTTGGCGGCATCCGCATGATCGACCGCGGCGAGGCGGACGACAAAATCGTCGCGGTGCTGGACAACGACCCCTACTACAACGACACGAACGACATCGAGCAGGTGCCGCGCGTGATCGTGGACCGGCTGCTGCACTACTTCTCCACGTACAAGCTGATGCCGGGGACGGAGAACCAGATAGCGGTTTCGGGCATCTACGGGCGAGAGCACGCGCACGACGTCGTGAGGGCTTCGCTCTCCGACTACCAAGAGTCTTACGACCTGGCCCCGCCGAGCATGAAGTTCTAGCCCGGCCCGCCTCAGCCTCGCGCGCGCTGGAACAACGCGCGCGCGAGCCGCTGAACGTTCACGTCCGCGTCGTCCACGCACTTGCTCACGATGCGCACGTAAACCGAGGAGTCCTCGTGGAAGTGCTTGGCGACCGCGGCCAGCGCGGCGGCCCGCACCGGCGTGCTCTCGTCTGCAGCCAGCTGCTCCAGGACGAGATCTGCCACGAAGACGGGGGTGCTCCAGGTCAGCGCGCGGGCTAGCGCCAAGCGCTCGTCGCGATCTGGCGAGAGAGCCCAAGTGCACACCAAGTCGATGCGCTCTGGCGCGCTCGCGCGCTCGATGGCGCGGGCCAACCCAACTGCGGCGGAGACGCGCACGTTGTCGGAAACGTCACGGGCGAGCCTGCGCAGCTCCTCCGCGGCTTCCGCCGCTTGGTTAGGCCATAGGCTACCCATGGCCGCAGCCGCTTCCGCGCGCACCGTGGCTCTTTGGTCCGCGGTGAGGGCCGATAGCAGCCGCGCGCGTGTCGGGCTGTTCGGCTCGGTCAATTCGGCGTCGTCGATCAGGTCGCACAGCACCTCGGTGGGCAAGTCACGTGTTGAGGCGGCTCCCGCCGTGCCGGCCGTCAGAACGAGTGAGAGCGCCGTGAGCCGCGCCGTCGCTCGAGGCTTCGCGTTGGCCATTGTGGCCTCCTCTGGTCCCAATTGGGTATGTGAACAACATGGTCTCCGTTTTTCTCATTCCCAGGGCGGACGAGTTTCTTTTGCGTTGGGGGGCCGAGCAACTGGCACGGCTTTAGCAACTGCGATGGTCTTTCAATTCATCAGGAGCAGGAACCAAGCCATGCCTACCGCCAGGTCAGCCCGAAGTGATGCAGATGCTCGAGATCGCGAAGAGGGTTCGCCCGGCAGTGGTCACCATCAGGTGGCGCCCAAAAGACCCACTGAACAACGCGAGCAAGCCAGCGTGCAACGCTACCTCGACCGTTTCGCGGAGGCGATGACGTCCGGAGACATGCGGACCATGGCCAAGCTCTGGGGAGTGCCCGCGTTCGTCATCGGCCGCACCGAGGCCCGAGTCGTGCAGTCAGAGTCCGAGGTGGAGCAGTTCTTCAAAGGCTCGAAGGACATGTACAATGAGCGCGGTATCACCGGCACACGCGCGGAAATCCAGCATTTGGACTGGGTCGGCAAGGACCTCGTCGTCGCGACCGTGCGCTGGCCCTACCTGAACGAGCGTGACGAAGAGCTGGGCGAGGAGTCATCCTCCTACACGCTCTTGCGAGGGGAGGACGGTAGCTACAAGCTTCGCTCGATCTTGATGCGTGGCGCGCATGGGATCGCATCCGACGCTGCGTGCGCAGACGGAACGGACGACGAGTAGTCTCGGACGCTCCCGAAACGAAAATGATTCCCGCGTCGAAATCAGACGGACCCAGCGCGCCCACGAAGCGCACCTACGTCGTCCGACCGGGAATTCTTCGGCGACAAGCGCTGTAGAAGGCGTGTACTATCCAAAGCCCACGGAGGGGAAAGCGAATCGCAGGCGTTGAGCATCGTCACGTTTTCATCGGAGCCCCATTGGCTCCTGAAAGGAAAAAGGGACCGTATGGCGACGAAGGCAGTAGCGTACATGGCCGAGCTTCTGAGGCAGAGTCGGCCTCCGCGACCTAAGAAGGTTCGCAAACCGACGCGGGACGAAGCGATCGACAAGACCTTGTTGGATGGGCTCGGCACGTCGCCTCACAACTTCACGAAGCGAGCCGTGGGCAGGGGTCCGGTGCTCGAAAGCTCGGCCACCGGCAAGCAATCGCGCAAGTCCACCCGCAAGAGCTCTGGCCACATAAAGGCCGCGACGGAGCTGACACGTCGGCAGACACGACGAGTTACGTCGCCGGCGGCGCGCGCGGCGCGGGCTGCGGTCCGCTAAGCAACCGCATCGTCGACGGAATGGGTCGCGGCGCTCGCATGCGGTAGGCGTCGCGGCCCATCCTCGCGTATCTTCTGCACCTGCAGATGCCGAGGGATCGGCTCGAGCCGCAGGCAGCGGACGACGCGCTCACGAGGCGTAGCTGATTCGCGCTACGGCTGATTCGCGCGCTGTTCGTCACTTGCCGCCGCCGGACCCCTTGGACGTGGACATGACTGTGGCCGGACTTGGAGCCGCTCGCTCACTGTGACCTTCTTCGCGCTCACGTTGATCGGCAGCATGATCCTGGCCGTCGTCACGCGCGTGGAGGGTGCCATTGGCTTCGTCCAAAAGCCCTATCGGATAGCCGAGCTCACGCACCGTGGGGGCCAAAATCCGCCCGCCCGTCACGCACGGAACGTCGCTGCCCTAGGCCGGAAAACCGTGAATTCCTAGCAAGGGCGCGGAAGGTGGGAGTGCGTGGTCACTTACTGATGTGAGGCACGTCACCCGTCAGAGTTGAGCGTTTTGTTGGCCCACATCGAAGTGGCCGCGCAATGTCGCGGGAGCTCCAGGCCCCAAGAACCATGCAGCTCCAGCTCCAACTCCCCAAGAGTGTTTTCAAGGTCGAGCCTCCGCCGCTCTGGTACGTCACCAACGGCGACCTCACGGTGGGTCCCGTCGTGACCGGACTTTTGCTGCGCGGCGTCGAGCATGGGCGCGTGCCCGAGTTCTGCCACGTGCGCACTTACCGGGGCGATTGGCGGACGCTCAACTCGGTTCGTGAGATCTCCGCGTTGAATAGCAAGGCGTTCGCGAAGGCGCCGAGCAGCGAGCAGCTGGCCGAGTGGGGCCGTCCCGTCGAGCGCATCAAAGACGAGATGGAGCTCGCCCACACCGTGACCTGGTTGTCCATGGTGACGACCGGAGCGGAGAGCGCGATGTTTCACTATCGTGGCCGCGGCAGTCGTTCGCTGATCACGCGCTCCGTGCTGGGGCCGATTTCGAACGAGCGGCTCGGATACGCGCTCCCGGAGAGCGATTTGTTGCTCATCGCGGCCCGCTTCGGGCGCCCCGTGTTCGGCCCTCCTTACGGTCCCACCGAGGACGCGCTCGCAATGCGCTTCGCCGGGAGCAAAGGCGGCGCGGGTGCGGTCGCGATGATCCCGCTGTTCGTCGAGAAGGAGCTGACGGCGATGCTCGAGCTGTCTCGGCCGGGCCACGCGTTCCGGCGTACCGACCTGCAGCGCGCCGAGCGCATCGTGCAGCGCGCCCTGCGCCAGCGGCACAACTGACCGAGCGCGGTGGATAGCGCCGAGCTACCGGAGCGGGCCCGAGATTGGGTGCTGTCATGTGTGGCGGGTGCGATCGCCGTGAGCGGCCACCGCCGTCTCATGGGCGGACTTTCGGCGGACACGCGCCTGCTGGTCGTCGAACGCGAGCACGAGCCACCGTTGGAGGTCGTGCTCAAGCGCTTCTCAGAGCCCAGTCGTGGGTCGCGCGTGGAATGGGAGGCGGAGGCGCTCAGCGCGCTTTCGGGCGCGCCGCTGCCGTATGCAGTCGCGCAGGTGCTGGGACGAGACGACGCGGGCACCGGCTGCGACGTGCCGGCGCTCTTGACCAGCCGCTTGCCGGGGCGCATCGGGATCGAGCCGCACTCATGGCACTCACGGGTGAGCGCCCTGGGAGAGGCGCTGGCCGCGTTCCACGTCCTGGGCCTGCCCTGCCCGGAGGCGCTGCCGAACTACGTGGACGTAAGCGACAGCCGGCGAAAAGCAGCGCTGCCTGACGATGCGACGCTGCCGGATTGGGCAGCGGTGTGGAGCTACGTCGAGCAACACGACTTCACTGGGGCGGAGCTGTTGCACGGCGATTATCACTTGGGGAACGCGCTGTTCGAGTCGGAGAGGCTCACGGGCGTCATCGACTGGGCCTCGGCGCGGCGCGGGCCGCACGAGTTGGACGTCGCCTACTGCCGCGTGGATTTGTCGATGTTGATCGGTGAGGACGCGCCCGAGCGCTTCCTCGCCGCCTACGAAGCGCGCGCCAACGCTCGCGTCGAGAACGTTTCGCGCTGGGATCTGGCGGCGAGCGTCCGCGCATTTCCGGATCCGATTTCGTGGCTTCCGGGCTGGCGCGACGCCGGGCGTGACGACCTTAATCCGACGCGGATCCGCGAGCGGCTACGAGGATTCGTACAAAACGCGCTCCGCCGCGCGTGAAGCTGGCCTCGAACATAGGGCGTTGTTTTCGGCGAGTGCGAGCAATCACCCTCTCGCGCCATGAGCAAGGCGACTTTCGAGACGACGGCGACCGTGATCGCCACCTTGACCAGCGTGGGCCTGAAAGTGCTCGGCGCGATCGTGCTGTACCTGATCGGCCGCGCTGATCAACTGGGTCGTTCACTTGGTGCAGCGCACCCTGGAGCGGCAGAAGGTGGACCCCACGCTGCTGCGCTACGTCGGCACCGTGATTTCGGTGCTGGCGAACATCGCGCTCGTCATCGCGATCCTTGGGTACTTTGGTGTGGAGACGACGAGCTTTGCGGCCCTGCTTGCGGGCGCGGGCATCAAGAGCCCGGCCTGAGCCGCGGCGCACACGCACCCACCGGTCAGCGCGTTGACAGTCCATTCGAGTTTGCCGAGGGCTTCCGGGTGTCAGCGTGTTGACATGGTAACGCTACGTTTTTGCTAACTTTTTCACGGACGTGTCGGCCGGCCCGTGCCACCTTTTCGTGGCGTAACGTGGCTGTCAGTATCTCCAAGCTCAACACCGATCAGAACGCGGGGACATCCTCGTCCGGTTCCGGCGGCGTTGCGGGGAGCGAGTTCGCGCAGATGCTGGACTCGCAGCTCGTCAGCGCGAAGGCGGCCACGCCTCAAGTCTCTGCGCTCACCGTGAGCCAGATCTTGGACTACACGGCGCAGCAGTTTTACGCGGTGGCGAGCGAGGGTGACGCCCTCGAGCTCGGGTCGTGGACTGCGACACAGCTAGCGCAGCTCAGCTCGACGCAGGTAGGTCAACTCAGCGCCGCAGAGCTCGGCTCGCTCTCCGGCACTCAAATCGGCATGCTGAGCGCCACGCAGATCCGCGGGCTCTCGGAAGCGCAACTGTCGTGGCTCACGCCCGAACAACTGGGGGGCTTCAGCGCCGCCAAGCTCGGCGTGCTGGGCCAAGCCATCGAGGGCATGTCGACGACTCAGCTCGCGTCGCTGTTCAGCACGCAAGTCTCCGGCTTGACGCGGACAGCGCTGAGCGCGCTCAGCAGCACGCAATTTGCGGCCTTTTCGGCGGGGCAGCTCTCGGCCATGACCGCGTCGGCCTTCGGCGGCCTGGCGGCGGAGGACGTGGCGGTGCTCACGACCGGGGAGCTCGCCGCGCTCTCGCCGAGCGTGCTTGCCGGCTTGTCCGTCTCCGCGATGGGGGGCTTCAGCGGGGAGCAACTGTCGGTCCTGTCAGGGACACAGCTGCGGGCATTCAGCGCGGCGCAGCTCGGCGGCCTCACGGGCGAAGCTTTGAACGGCCTCGACGCAAGTCAGCTCGGCGGCCTCACCGGACAGCAGCTCGTCGGCATCACCGCGACCCAAGCGCCAGAGCTTGCCCTCTCGCAGCTCACGGCGTTGACGTCGTCGCAGCTCTCCGCCCTGAGCCAAGCGGCAATGAGCGGCTTGTCGGAGGCGCAAGTGGCGGCGCTTTCAGGCGCGCAGCTTATGGGCTTCAGCGCGGGCCAGCTCGGCGCGCTTTCCCCGCTGTCGTTCGCGGCGCTTTCGCCCGCGCAGCTTGGCGCGCTCTCCACGACGCAGATCAAGGGGATGACCCCGGCATTGGTGGGTCGGCTGGGGGAAGCTCAGCTCGCCGCGTTCAGCGCCGCGCAGATCGGCGCCATTTCCGTTAACGCTCTCCGGGGTCTCGGAGACGACCAGGTGGGCTCGCTCTCGGTAACGCAGATCGGCGGCTTGAGCTCGACCCAGCTTGGCTCGCTGAGCCCGACCGCGTTCGCGGCCCTCAGCGTCGGGCAGGTCTCGGTGCTCACGGTCACGCAGCTCTCCGGGTTGAGCGCGGCCGAGGTCGCCACGCTCGACGCGGCGGAGCTCGCGGCGTTCTCGCCCGGCAAGCTCGGCGCGCTCAGCGGCGCCGCGATTCGCGGGTTCGGCGGCGAGCAGACGGCGCTGCTCACCGTCACTCAGCTGGGCGGGCTCACGGGTACGCAGCTGTCTGCGCTCTCCACTTCGGCGCTCAAGGGCCTCTCCGCGACCCAGCTCGGCGCGCTCGCCCCGACTCAGTTGCGGAGCCTCACCGCGGTGCAACTTCCGGCCCTCGGTGAGGGCGGTTTGTCGGCGCTTTCGGGGGCGCAGCTGAGCGCGTTGTCGACGCAGTCGTTGCGCGGCCTCACCAGCACGTTGCTCGGCGGCCTGACGACGTCGCAGTTGGGCGCGCTCTCTACGTCGCAGCTGGCGGCGCTGCCAGCCGCTTCGCTCGGCGGCTTGAGCTCGGAGCACGTGGCGGCGCTGGCCACGACCCAAGTGCGTGCGCTCGGCGCGGCTCAGCTCGGCGCGCTCACGACCCAGGCCCTCGTGGGAATGACGGCCACGCAGCTCGGCGCCGTGTCGCCCGCCACGCTCACCGGCCTCAGTGCGGCGCAGGTCGGGAGCCTGACCCCGTTGCAGCTCGGCAGCTTGGCAACGTCGCAGCTCGGGGCCTTGGGGCCGGCACAGCTGCGCGGCCTCGGGGCGTCGCAGCTTGGTTCGCTCGGCGCCGCCTCGCTCGCGGCGCTGTCCGGAACGCAGCTTTCGGGCATCACCGCGACCGCCGTCGAAGGCCTGACCGCGCAGCAGCTCCGCGCTTTGAGCACGTTCCAGCTTCGCGGATTGACGGGCACCGCCATCTCTCAGCTGAGCGCGCAGCAGATGGGCGCGCTTTCGAGTACTCAGCTTTCGTCGTTGACGAGCGCGCAGATGCTCGCGCTCAGCGCCGCCGATACGAGTGAGCTCTCCGGCGCGGAGCTGGCCGCGCTCGACAAGAGCCAGCTGGGTGCGCTCACGGGGCGCGCGTTGGGCGGTCTGTCGGAGGACCAGCTCGCATCGCTCAGCACGACTCAGCTCTCTGGTTTGCGCGGGACGCAGCTCGGCTCCCTTGCCGACACGCAGCTGCTCGCCCTTTCCGGAGCGCAGCTCAGCGCTCTCACCAGCAGCGCCGTGAGCGGCTTGAACGCTACGGAGCTCGGGCAGCTGACGACGACGCAAGTCGCAGGGTTGAGCACGACGTTCCTGACGTCGCTGAGCTCCGCGCAAGTGGCGGGGTTGAAGGCGGAGCAGATGGCGGCGCTCGGCCCCGCCCAGCTCGCCGCGTTCCGAGCCACGCAGCTCGGCGGTTTGAGCGCAACTGCGGCCGTCGGCCTCGACGCGACGCAAATGGCCGCTCTCTCGGCGGCTCAGGTGGCCGGTATGGCCGCGTCCACCCTCTCCGGGCTCGGCACCGACCTGAACGCGTTGTCCCCGACTCAGCTGGCGGGGCTCACCACCACGCAGCTGCGTGGCCTGACCGGCACCGCGCTCGGCCAGCTCACGATCGGGCAATTAGGTGCGCTCAGCTCGAGCCAGGTCGGGGCCATCAACGCTGGAGCGATGAGCGGATTGCGGGAAGAGCAAGTCGCGGCACTGTCTCCGGCGCAGCTGAAAGGCCTCACCGGCGTGCAACTTGCGGCCATGGCCGACACCCAGCTCGCGCAGCTCGGCTCCGCGCAGCTCACGGCCTTGAGCTCAGCGGCGCTGTCGGGCTTGACCGGCTACGGCGCGGCGCAGTTGAGCGAAAGCCAGCTCGCAGCATTCGCCTCCACACAGCTGTCGGCGCTCAGCGCGGGCGCGCTCCGCAGCCTGAGCGCGGCCCAGCTTGCGAGCCTCACGACTACGCAGATCGCCGGCTTTTCTAGCACTCAACTGACCGCCCTTCCCGCCCGCAGCATCGACGGGCTGACCGACGCGCAGCTCAGAGCCCTGACTGCCACGCAGCTGCGCGGGCTCAGCTCCGCTGCCGTCAGCGGGCTCTCGGCCACGCAGATGGCCGCGCTTTCCGACGCGCAGCTCGCCTCCCTCACGACTACGCAGGTCCGCGGCTTCACGGCGGCGGACCTAAGCGAGCTCAGCGCGGAGCAGCTCGGGGCTCTCACGTTGACGCAGCAAGTCGGTCTCAGCGCGAGCGCGCTCGTCGGCTTGACCCGCGAGCAGCTCGCGTCGTTGACCAACTCTCAGCTCCGCGCGCTGGCCGCGACCCAGCTCGGCGCGCTCACGACGACGGCCGTCGGTTCGCTCACGACGACGCAGCTCGGCTCGCTCACCACCTCTGCGCTCGCCGGGTTGACGCCGCTGGGGGCGACCGCGCTCACGACGACGCAGATGACCGCGCTGTCCGGCGCGCAGCTCGGCTCGCTGAGTGGCGCGGCCGTGGCTTCGCTGGATGCGCCACAATTAGCGGCAATTTCGACGACTCAGCTCGCGGGCATGACGGCGGCTCAGCTGCGCGCGATGGGCACCACGCAGGTCGCGCTCTTGGCGAATACGCAGCTCGCGTCACTCTCCAGCACCCAGCTCGCAGGGCTCACCGGGGCGGAGCTCGGCGCGCTGAGCGCCACGCAGCTCTCCGCGTTCACGTCGTCACAGGTCGGCGCTCTCACCACGACGGCGCTGCGCGGCATGTCCGCCGAGCAGCTACAGTCGCTCGACGCTGGGCAGCTGTCCGGGCTCATCACGACTCAGCTCGCCAATCTTTCTACGGCTTTGGTGAGCGCGCTCACGGGTGCGCAACTCGCGTCGCTCTCCACGGCGCAGGTTCGGTCACTCGCGAGCACGGGCGTGGGCGCCCTTGGCGAGACGCAGCTCACGGCGCTCACGGGGGCGCAGCTCGCGGCCCTGTCGACCACGAGCCTGAGCGGCCTCGCCTCGAGCGCCGTCGCCGCACTGTCCGTCACCCAGCTTTCGGCGCTGAGCGGCACGCAAATGGCCGGAATCAGCGCCGCCGCTCTCTCCGGTCTCACCAGCACGCAAGCTGGCTCGCTCGGGGCCACGCAGCTGCGAGCGCTCACGGCGCCTCAAGCGCGCGGCTTGTCCGCGACCGCGGTCGCTTCGCTCGGCGTTGCGCAGCTCGGAGCCCTGAGCAGCAGCGGCCTCGGCGGTCTCAGTGCGGGAGCTATCGGCTCTCTCACGATCACCCAGGTCGGCAGCTTGAGCACGACGCAGCTCGGCTCGCTCTCCGCGCCGCAGCTCTCTGGGCTGAGCTCGGAGCAGGTTGGCTGGCTCGCGGGTTCTCAGTTGGCCGCCCTCAGTCCCGCGCAGCTTGCGGGCGTGAGCGCGAGCGCGGCTCACGGTTTGAGCGCGGCGCAGCTCGCAAGCCTGGGCACCGCGCAAGTCGCGGGGCTCAGCACCTCCGCGGTCAGCGCGCTCGACGCGACGCAGCTCGGCGCGCTGGGGACGTCTCAGCTGCGGGCGCTAACGACGCTGCAAATGCGTGCATTCACGGCCGAAAGCCTGAGCGCCTTGACCCCGACCGCTTTCGCCGCCCTCGGCTCCACGCAGCTCGCGAGTCTGAGCGCGACCGCCGTGCTTGGGCTCACGACGAGCCAAGTTGGCGCGCTCTCCACCACCCAAGCCTCGGGGCTCACGGCCACGACGCTGAGCGCGCTCGAGCCGACCCAGCTCGCCGCATTCGAGCCGACCCAGCTCGCAGCCTTGAGCACGGGCGCGCTGGCCGGCCTGCAGCCGGAAAGTGTGGAGGAGCTCACGCTGACGCAGCTCGGAGCCCTCAGCTCCAAGCAGGTCGGCGCGCTGGGGACGCCGCAGTTGTGGGCGCTCACGTTGACGCAGCTCGGCGCGCTCACCGCCACGCAACTCGGGGGGCTGAGCGCCGGTCAGATTGGAGCCATCACCGCCGGCGGCGCCGATGCGCTCCTGCCGGACCAGCTTGCTTCGCTCACGACGACGCAAGTGAAGGGCATCGACGCCACCGGCATCAGCGCTTTGGACGCCACGAGCTTCGACGCGCTGGGTACGGGCGGGCTCGGAGCCTTGACCGCGGCGCAAGTGCGCGGATTAACGGACGAAAATCTCTCGGCGCTCAGCCTCTCTGCGCTCGGCGCCTTCAGCGCCGCCCAGCTCGCCTCGCTGAGCGCCATTGCCATGTCCGGCCTCGCGCCGACCCAGCTCGCCGCGCTCACCACGACTCAAGTCAAGGGACTGAGTGGGTCCGCATTCGGCGCGCTCGACAGCACGCAGCTGAGTGCGCTGAGCGCCGCGCAGCTCGGCGCGCTCACGACGTCTGCGCTCGGTGGCATGTCGTCCACGCAGCTATCGTCGTTGGT
This sequence comes from Polyangiaceae bacterium, assembly GCA_029266615.1. Classification (GTDB taxonomy): domain Bacteria; phylum Myxococcota_A; class Polyangia; order Polyangiales; family Polyangiaceae; genus PMG-095. The sequence continues at coordinate 32,717 of JAQSWN010000007.1, read as the reverse complement.
GACCACCCAGCTCGGCGCATTGAGCACGACGCAGCTTGGCGCCTTCAGCGCCCTCACTCTGAGCGGGTTGACCGGGACGCAGATGAGCGATCTGTCGCTGACCGCGCTCGGTGCGTTGAGCGCGACCGCGCTCGGGGGGCTCAGCTCGTCGGCCATCAACGCGCTCGGCGGGCAACAGCTGGCGGCGCTGACCACGACGCAGGTGCGCGGCCTGACCGGCACGAACGTGAGCGCGCTGACCGCGCAGCAGATGGGCGCCCTCAGCACGACCCAGGTCGCGGCGTTCACCTCCGTTCAGCTCGGCGCGCTGAGCCGCACGGATGCCACGGAGCTCGCGCCGACCCAGCTTTCGGCTCTTTCCCCGAGCCAAGTGGGCTCTCTGAGCACCAGCGCGGTGCGCGGCTTGGGCGTGACTGGCCTGGGTGTGCTCTCCAATCGCCAGCTCGCGGCGTTCAGTGGCCCGCAGTTCGCGGTGCTCAGTACCGAGCAGCTCATCTCGCTCTCCCCCGCGCAGGTTTCGGCGCTCACCACCACCGAGCTCGCCGGCATGGTGACGACTCAAGCGCCGGCGCTATCGGCGCCGCAGCTCGCGGCGTTGTCGAGCACTCAGCTCGCGGCGCTGTCTACGACCGGGGTCGCCTCGCTCACGACGACCCAGGTCGCCTCGCTCTCGGCGACTCAGGTCGGCAGCCTCACCGGAGCTCAGCTCGGAGCGATGCGCGCAGACGAGGTCGCGGTGCTCTCGACGAGCCAGCTCGACGCCTTGAGCACGACGCAGATGTTCGGCTTCGGCCCGACCGGGGTCGCCGCCCTCAGCCCGCAGCAGCTCGGCAGCTTGAGCAACGCCCAGCTGGCTTCGCTGACGCCAGACGCCATGAGCGGTCTCACGCCGGCGCAAGTTGCGGGGCTCAACTCCGCTCAATTCGGCGCCTTCACGGCCAATGAGCTGACCGGCCTCAGCACGACCCAGGTTCGGAATCTGCCTGAGACACGCATTGCGGCGTTGAGCACGAGTCAGTTGCTCGGCCTCAGGCCCACCGTGGTCGCGGCGCTCACCATTCCCCAGATCGACGCCCTCGCCACGTCGCAGGTCGCGGCACTCAGCCGCGCGCAGGTGGGTGCCCTCGAGTCGACGCAGGTGAGCGCGCTGAGCGGCGCTCAGCTCGGGGTCATGACGGCTTCGCAGATGGCTTCGCTCTCGGCGACGGCAGCGGGCGGGCTGTCGGTCGCGCAGCTCGAGTTGCTGACCGCGACGCAAGTGGCGACGCTGTCCAGCACCGGCGTCTCTGGGCTCTCCGCAACCCAGCTCGCATCGCTCTCGAGCGCGCAGCTGTCGGCTATGAGCGCGACGCAGCTGGGCGGCGTTTCAACCTCCGCGGCCGCATCGCTGCCGGCTTCGTGGATCGATTCGTTGACCACGACCCAGCTCGCGGCGCTCAGTCCCGGCGCCGTCGGTTCTCTGTCGACGACGGTCATTTCGAGCCTTTCCACGACTCAGCTCGGAGTCATGACGGGCGGCGAGCTGGGAGGCCTGACCTCGGCTCAGGTCGCGGTTCTATCCGGGGCGCAGCTCGGGGCGTTGACCCACGCCCAGCTCGCGGCGATCACGTCGACCGCCATGAGCGGCGTCGGGCCGACCCAAATCGGCGCCCTGACCACGACCCAGCTGGGTGCGCTGTCCGCGACGCAGATGGGGGCGTTGTCTGGCAGTGCGGTATCGGGCTTGACCAGTGCGCAGTTTGCGTCGCTCACGAGCGCGCAGTTCAAGAGCCTTTCCGAGACGGGCATCACCGGCCTCTCCACGACGCAGATCTCCCAGCTGAGCGGCGCGCAGATCGGCATGCTCACGCCGACGGAGCTCCGCGGTTTCACCGGCACCCAAGTAGGGTCGCTCACGCTCGCTCAAATCGCATCGCTCACGCCGGCGCAGGTTGGCTCCTTTTCGCCAACCGGCGTTTCTGGCCTTTCTCCGGCGCAATTCGCGGCCCTGAGCTCGACTCAGTTCGCCGGCCTCACCGCCACGGAGATAGGCGGGCTCACCCGAGCTCAAATTGGCTACCTGACGACGAGCCAGGTTGCGTCGCTCACGACGAGCCAGCTGCAGGGTTTGCAGCGGCTGCAGATTCGTTCGCTCAGCTTGCCGCAGCTCGCGGTGCTCTCCACGACTCAAGTTGCGAGCTTGAGCGGTGAACAAGTGTCGAGCTTCACGGCCGGCGAGCTGCAAGCGCTCTCCAGCTCCCAGCTCAGCGCGCTCTCCGCGACTCAGCTCTCGGCTCTCACGGCCTTGCAGCTCGGCGTGATGAGCGGCGCGCAGATTGCGTCACTAGCGCCTACGCAGCTGAGCCAAATTTCTACCACGACGATCGCCGGCCTCTCCGCGACGACTATCGACCACCTGACGACCACGAATATCGAGGCGCTGAACCCGACTCAACTGGCGGCCTTCACCCAAGCGCAAATGGACACCATGACCGCCGAGCAAATCCAAGCGTTGCTCGACGCGCGCCTTTAGGCTCTAAACTCACGGTCGTGGGTTCGCTCGTATGACTTCTGAAGCCTCGCAGCAATCGGCGCAGGAGCTCGGTGTTCCGGATCTCATTCGCGCGGTAGAGGTGCTGAAGCACGCCGGCCAAGGCGGCGCCGCCTCGGCGCTGTACGCGACGTGGATCGAGCACAACGCGGCCCATCCGCTGCTCTACGCGGTGCTGTTCAATTACTCCGTCGCGCTGTCGGACGCCGAGCAGCTGGAGGCCGCCAAGCAGTGCCTGGAGCGCGCCATCGCGCTCAACCCCGAGTTCATTCCCGCCTACATCAACTTGGGCCGCGTTCAGGAGCGGCAGGGCAATGTCGGCGCGGCGATCGGCCAGTGGTCGGCGGCCCTGTCGCGCATGAACGCGGTCACGGGCACGGCCGTCACCCACAAGACGACGGCGCTGAACCAGAGCGCGCGTGCGCTGGAAACGGCCGAGCATGACGCGCCTGCAGAGCACATGCTGCGCCACAGCCTGGAGCTGGATCCTACGCAGCGCGAGGCCATTCAGCATCTGATCGCGCTGCGCCAGCGCCAATGCGAGTGGCCCATCGTCTTGCCCTCCGAGCGCGTCGAGCACCGGGCGTTGATGCGAGGCATCTCGCCGCTCTCGGCTGCGGCGCTCACGGATGACCCGCTGTACCTGCTCGCGTTGGCTTGGCACTACAATCAGTTGGACGTGGGCGACCCACCAGCGCCAGCGCCGCGCTCGCCCATCACGGCCAGCGCGGGCCCGCTCCGTGTCGGCTACCTCTCGTCCGACCTTCGCGAGCACGCCGTGGGTTACTTGATGACCGAGGTCTTCGAGCTGCATCAGCGCGCCCACGTAGAGACGTTCGCGTACTACTGCGGAGTCCCCTCGCAAGATCCGCTGCACCGCCATTTTCAGAGCACGGCTCACCATTTCACGAACGTGGGCGCACTTTCGGACGACGAGGCGCTCCGCAAGATGCGCGCAGATGGCCTACAAATCCTCGTGGATTTGAACGGCTACACGCGGGACGCCCGCTTGCGGCTGGTCGCGCGCCGCCCGGCTCCGGTCATCGTGAACTGGCTCGGTTTTCCAGGCACCATGGGGAGCCCGTACCACCACTACTTGGTCGCGGACGACTTCATCGTGCCGCCCTCGCACGAGCGCTACTACTCGGAGCGGGTGCTGCGCTTGCCGTGCTATCAGCCGAGCTTTCGCCACCGCGCGGTCTCTGACCGAACGCCGACGCGCGCCGAAGCGGGCTTGCCCGAAGGGGCCATGGTGTACTGCTGCTTCAACGGCGCCCACAAGATTCACCGCTTCACCTTCGAGCGCTGGCTGGCGGTGCTGTCGCGCGTGCCGGGCAGTGTGCTTTGGCTCCTCGGCAGCAACGACGCCACGAACGAGCGCCTGCAGAGCTACGCCGAGCAATGCGGGGTCGCGAAAGAGCGGCTGATATTTGCGACAAAACTCGCCAATCCGCTGCACCTCGCGCGCTACACCCTCGCGGATTTGTTCCTGGATACGGCGCCGTACGGCGCGCACACCACCGCCTCCGACGCGCTCTTCATGGGCGTACCGGTGCTCACGCTTGCGGGCCGCTCCTTCGCGGCGCGCGTCTGCGGCAGCTTGGTCAACGCGGCCGGCGTCCCTGCGCTCGTGTGCGACTCTCCGCAAGCCTTCGTCGAGCGCGCGGTGCAGCTCGGGACCCAGCGCGGCGAGCTCGAAGGGCTGAAGCGACAACTCAAAGAGAGCCGGGCGACGTCCACCTTGTTCGATACCCCCCTGCTCGTGCGCGAGCTCGAGACGCTGTACCAGCAGATGTGGAGCGAGCACGTGACCGGTCAGTTACCGCAGCCACGCTTCCAAAACCTCGAGCACTACTTGGAGGTGGGCGCGTCGCTCGAGCCGGACCGCGTCGAGGCTCGCGCGATCCCGGACTACGAGGCCTTTTGGCTGGAAAAGCTGGCCGCTCGTCACCATCATCGGCCCCTGGAGGTCGACGGCCGCCTCGTCACCGAAGCCGTGCTCGAGCGCTGGTCGCGCTGACCGTCACACCTCCGGTCGCCCCGCCTTGAGGCGCGCGAGCTTTTCCGCCGAGCACAAGAGCAGCAGGTACCCGCACTGCAAACAGATGCGGCACCGCTCGGCGCCGATCGTCAAGTCCTTCCACTGCAAGATGCCAGGCTCCCAATCGCGGAATCGCGCGTGGTTGTCGAACGACGCGTAGTCGGTCTCGTCCGACAGGTTCTCGCTGCTGCAAACGGGGCAGTGCATTGCCCCAGACTAACCGAAGCACGGGCGAACGCCTCGGGCTGGGTAGGCCGAGTTTCGTGGGTGGCGACCCCGCCCCGCTGGGTCCCCGCTGGGCGGGGAAACAGGCCTCCCCCAGAAAAGTCGCGCTGCGACTCTTGCGGCGCGGGCGTGGTTGGTAAAAGTGGGAAGCGCCGCCATGAAGCACCTCCTCGCCGCGCTGCTCGTCTCCGTTCCGCTTTTTGCCGCCTGCGGGGGTCAGAAACCCCCCTCCAACTCGCAGTACGAGCTGGATAAAAAGCACTGCACCGGAAACTCGGAATGCGCGAGTGGCTTGTGCGCGAATGGCCGCTGCGGTTGATCCGAGCGGCCACGTATGGCTCTCCGAAGGGGGCAGGAGCCTGCTCTCGGCGGCGTAGAACTTTTCAGAAGCCTGAGGTCGCGACCAGACGAGCGAGTGGAGGCGAGGGCTCGGCGAGCTGAGCCAAGAGCTCGGCCCGGCTTTGCACGGAGTGCGCGCGATACAGGGCTTTCACGTAGTCGTGGACGGTGTGCGGGCTCACGTCCAGCTCGGCTGCGATCTGCTTCTCCGCCAAGCCTCGGCGGAGAAGCCCCAGGACCTCCCGCTGGCGCGGGGAGAGGCGGGGCTGCTGCGTGACGCGCGCCTGGAAGTCCCGCGAGAGCTCCTCGTGCACCAGCTGCACCAGGAGGCGCTCGCGCTCTTCGAAGCGCGGCGCTCCCCACGGCCGAAACAGCTCCAAGCTGCAGATGACGCCCGCGCCGGGAACGGCGTTCATGGCCAAGATGAAGTCGTCGCAGTCATGCTTGCGGAAGCGCTCGTTCGCGAGCGCCGAGCCGTACCAGTTGCGATCTTCCGACAGCTCCGCGCGCGTACGCACGAACGTCGACCCGTAGAGTGGCAACAGCCCGTTGAGGGTGGGGTCGCTCTTGTGGTCGTACCAAATGACGTCCCCCATGAAGGCTCCTTCCTTGCCTTCGTCCAGCCCGGTGTGCGCGGTCACCAAGGCCTTGGCGGCGGCCTGGCACGTCCCCGCTTTCACGGCGTGCTCTTGGGCGACGCTCTTTGGCTTGCGGACGCCGAGCTCACTGGAGACGACGGCGCGTGCGTTGCACAAGCGCGACAGCTCGCTTGCGAGGTGTGCGCGCCACGCGGCGGGGGTGTCGCCGAGCTCGCGCACTTCCCCGAGCAGTTGGAGCAACGCGCGCACGTCGGATAGCGCCAGACTCTGAGTCACGCCCCACAACATCGGACCATCACTCCCGGAGCGCAAGCCACATGGCCGTCAGTTCTTCGTCTGTCACCGCGCTCATCGCCCGCCACGGCATCGCCGGATTGACGTCACTTCCGTCGCGTCTTTTGCCCTGGCGGAGCAGCTGTTCGAGCTGGGGACGAGTCCAACTGGCCATAGAAGTGGGTGAAATGTCCGCCGATGGAGGCGCGTCGGGGCCCATTTTGATGCCGCCACGTAGGTTCTGGCCGTGGCAACCCTTGCAGACGCCGATGAGGTATTCCCCGTGGGCCACGGTCGCGCCGTTGGGAGTGGTGCGGCCGCCGCGGGGCTCGTCGTGCTTTATCTTGTTGGCGGCCCACATCTCTTCGCCCGCGAGGCCGAGCACGGCTTGACCCAAGAGGCTCACGTGCGTCTCTGGAACGTCGTTCTGCACCGCGGGCACGCTCTTCACGTAAGCGATCATGGCGAGCACGTCCGCGTCCGAGAAGGTACGCAGCTCACGTGACGGCATGACGAGGAGGTTGTCGCCGCGTGGGGTTACCCCGTGCAAAATCGCGCGGTACCAGTCGCGGTCCGTGTAGGCAGAGACAACACCCGCGGGGGTGATGTTGGGCGCGGCGAGGCGCACCAGTGCGTTGTTCTCCATCACCCGCCCGGCCAGGTTGTCGGCGTGGCACTCCGTGCAGCCGCCGAGCGTCGTGGCCAGGTGACGCCCGCGCTCGAGCGCCTCCGGCGTCGTTGCCGCGCGGACCGCAGGCTCGGGCACGCGGTGCACCCGAGCGGCTTTGGCCTGAAACCGAGTCACCCCTACCGTTCCCGCCACCGTGAGTAATGCGGGCACGGCCAGGGCCACCCCCGCGATCCAGCGTGTCACGTTCATGCGGTGCAGCTTCGGACCGAGCGGCATTCGTCACCATTCCCCGGATCAGGGGGGGAGGCGCTGCGTCAGCCGTTTGCGCATTTTGCACTCGAAAATGCCCCTCAAATCGAGCTCCGACCGCACGGCCCGAGGCCGAACCAGCAGCAGCAGCGAGCGCTGCCGCGTCTCGTCCCACACGACCCGAGCGAGCGCGGGCGCGTCGTCGCGCGTGGGAATTTTGACCGTCAGGCTGCGGGTCGGGTTCGGCAGCTGCGCGCGTGGGTTGGGCAGCTGCAGCGTGAGCTCGAGCTCCAGCACGGTTAGGTCCGGCTCCGCGTGGCGGGCGGTCGTGCGCAGCCGATGCAAGGTCACGCGCTCGGTCTTGCCCTGCACGTCCCCCAGCTCGATCGCGGTCTCGCGTTCGTAGTCGCCCATGACGTGAGGCGCCGCCAAGGCCTCGACGTCCGGCGCCGCCACGACCTGCTGCAAATTCTGCAGCGTGGCCGCGTCCGCCAGGCGCCGTGGTGCGTCCATGACGAAGAGCTCCACGAACACGAGATCCCGATCCGGAGGGGGCGACGCTTCGGACGGCTTGGGGCAGGGCTCGGACACGAGGTCCCGCGCGATGTACTGCCGCACGTCGGCCGGGGAGGGTGCCTCGGCCGTTGGCTCTACGTTGCTGGCGCAACCGCCCAGAGCAAAACCCAACCCAAGCACCCAGCGTCGCACGGGGGCACCAACGCCGACCGCGCGGAGGCTATTCCGCTGCAGTCCACCGTACTGAGTGGCGGCCGACACGGTTCTACTCTTACTTGAACGCAGCCCAGCCACCCGATGCGCCGCGAGGCGAGGCACTGTCGATCCGCAAAGTTCTGGAGCCGTTGCGCGCGAGGCATCGACCCCGCGTGCACACTTCCAGACGGCGTGTGAACCTTCGTCTACGCGCTCACTCCGTGACGACGGCGAGCGTCTGTGCGCCAACGCCGCGCGCGACATCCATGAGCCGCACGATGTCGCCGTAAGCGGCTTCGTCGTCCGCCTTGAAAAAGACGACTTTTTGGCGCGAGCCGCGGAGACGCTCCACGAGCTTCGGCCCCAGCGCTTCCACCGCGACCGGCTCACTGTTCACGGTGATTTCCCGGCCTGCCGAGTACTCGACGACGATGGAGGTGTCGGTCGGCGCGGGAGGCGAGGGCTCGTCCGGCTTCTTCGGTACGTTCGCGGTCAGGTGCTTCAGCGTGGAAGGCGTGAGCACCATGAAGATGATGAGCAGCACGAGCACCACGTCCACCAACGGGGTGACGTTGATGTCCCCGCGGATGCCGCCCTTTTTTCCACCGACGTCCATCCCCATTAGCGGCGCTCCTGGAGCTCTTCGGTTCCCATGACTACGTCCGCGATGCCAGCCTCGCGCAGGGCGTGCATCGCGCGGCGCATCGTACCGAAGCGCGCTCGCAAGTCACCCTTGAGGAATATCGTTTTTTCCGGACTTTTACGCTGTTCCGCGCGTACGGCGGCGCCCAAGTCGTCCAGCCGGGGCAGGAGACGCGTGCCGACGTAGAGCCGGTCGTCGTGCGTGACGGAGATGATGATGTCTCGGCCGTCGTCCGGCTTGCGGGAGTGGTGGGCGGTGCGCGGCAGATCCACCGCGACGCCGCTGGCGATGAGCGGTGTGACGACCATGAAGATGATGAGCAGCACGAGCACCACGTCCACCAGCGGCGTGACGTTGATGTCCGCTTTCACGTCGGGCGGCGGGCGCTCGTCACCGTGGCTACGAAGCACGCGGCGAAGGGCGCGGATCCGCTCGTGGCGAGGATCCGCAGCTTCGCTCATGCCGTCACCGCGCGGTCCTCACCCTTCGTCGTACCGGCGCCGCGCTTTCCGTGGCGCATCAAGCGGTCGGAGAGCTCGCCCGTCGCGTCGTCGATCAAACCGCCTAGTTGGTCCAGCTTGGTGGTGAAGAAGTTGTAGAACCACACCGTCACGATCGCGACCCCGAGCCCTACCGCCGTCGTGAGCAAAGCCTCCGCGATACCGGCGGACACGGTGGCCAGGCCTCCGCCGCCGCCCTTCGACGGATCCGCCATGTGCTGGAACGCGGTGATGATGCCGAACACGGTGCCGAACAGCCCCACGAACGGCGCCGAGGAGGAGATGGTTGCCAGCACCGGTAGGCCTCGCGAAAGCCCGGAGAGCTCGCGCTTCTTGGCGCGCTCCATCGAGCGCTCCACCCCGTGCATCAACAGCTCCAGCTCCACGCTGTCCGTTGCGGCGGGGCCCAAGTCGGCAAGGCCTTGCTCGTACTCGCCCAAGCCAGTGCCGATCACGCGCGCGAGCGGGGCGTCCTTCCACTTTTCCGGCAATGCGCGCGCGTCCGCCAGCTTGCCGCCCGGCGCCAGGTGCGGCTGCAGCGCGCCCACGAAGCCGATCGAGCGCTGACGGCTCCTCCGGAACGTGACGAAGCGCTCTAGCGCAATGGCGATTGAATACGCGGACATCGCGAGCAAGATGAGCACGACGGTGCGCGCCACGATGCCCATCTGATTCCACAAACCGAGCAGTGAGAAATCCATGTTCGTCTTCTCTTTTATCTGGGCAAGGCGGAGGCTCAGCGGCCGCTGACCTCGTAGCGGAGGGGATAACAAAACGGTGTGGCCGCGCCGTCAGCGATGAGCGGACGGTAACGCCAGCGGCCGATCACGCCGGGGAACTGCCCGTCGATGGCGGGCGTGGCGCTCTTCATGAGCTGCACGCTCGTGACGCTACCTTGGGCAGAGACGCAAACTTTGAGCATCGCCACGTAGGTTTCCCCGCTGCGCGCGAGCGGCGGCGGAAGCTTGACTCGGTAGCGCTCGTCGTTGGGGTCGATGAGGAGCTGGCCACGGCCGAGCTTGGCTGAAATCTGCTTGGGTCCCGTGGGCTTGGGTGGTGGTGGCGGCGGCGGAGTGGGGGAGCCGACCACGCCTCCGATGACCCCGCCCTGCACGCCTCCGACGACTCCGCCCTCGACGCCACCGGGCTGACCATTGTCTTCACCGGCGCTGCTCGCCTCTTCCGCGACGGGCTTCTGTTCGTCCTTAGAGTCCTTCGGGACGACGATCTCGTTCGGCTTGGGCTCTACCGGTCTTGTCTTCGGCTTCGAGTCGCTCGCCTTCTTGGCCGCGGGAGGAGGGGGCGGCGGTGGCGGTGGCGGGGCTTCGGCTGCGAGCGTCACCTCGAGCGACGGCATGGGCATCTCCTCCACCTGCCAGACGGAGTGCACGAAGCCGGCGGCCAGCGCCACTGCATGCACAGCGACGGAAGTGATGAGCATGGCGCGCTTCCAGCCCTGGGGCTTGCTGCGTTGCTCGGCGAGGATTGCTTCGAAGGCCATCCTTAAGGGCTCGCTGGGGCAGGCGCGTGCTCGGTCCGGGCCGCCGCCTGGCGCCGAAGCGCCTCCGCCGAATCCACGGAGGCTTGCCACGCCGTGGGTTGGTCGAAGTACGCGAACGACTGCTGACGGTGAACGAGCCCCAAGTACGTGAGCGCCTCCGTGTAAGTTGGCCGCAGCTCTAGCGCGCGCTTCAGCTCGAATATGGCCTGATCCGCCAGCGCGATGCGCTCCTTGCCGGTGATGTCCCCGGGCCCGAAAGGCGGAGGCTGCTTCGGCTCCAAGCCCGGCCGAGGGTCGAAGGTGGATTTTTCCGGGCCTCCTCCCTTAGCGAAGAGGCGGTTGTAAATGAAGACGCCTACCGCGTAATGAGCTTCCGGATCCGCAGGGCGACGCTTGGCGCGCTCCCCCATCCAACGTAGCGCTTCGTCCCACCGGTCCCAACGCGTGTAGACCTGGATCAGGCCGTTGATCGCGGCAGGGTCGTCGGGCGTGCTGGCGAGCTGCTGCTCGTACAGCCTGACGAGGTCCTCGAAGCGGTCCGCATCGAACAAGGTTTGCTGATACAGCTGCTCGGCGCGCGCGTCTCCTGGGCTCAGCTCCTTCAGCCGGCGAAAGGACGACAGCGCGCAGTCCGCCGCGCGCGTCGCCTCCGCGCTCTTCGCTCCGGGCAGCATTTGCTGCCGACAGGCGAGCCCCTTGTTCAACGAGACAACCGCGAGGGGGTACAATTGCTCCGACGCAGAATAGGCCTCTACGGCAGCGCGGTAGTCACCCTCTTTGAAGTGACGATTGCCTTCACGGCCTCGCTGCCTCGCGCGCAGTTCCGCGCAGCCGATCTGACCCAGGGCCAGCAGCAAAAATAGCAGCTTTCCCGCAGTTTTCGCCGTCCGCCGGGAGGCCGGTGGCGCGGGCGTCAGGCGGGTGAGCTGACCGTCAGAATAACGAGCTTCGTGCAAAATCCGAATCAGACGGGAACTGGTTCCAGGTGCCGTGTGAAGTTGCGCCCGAGCGGGATTGGTCTTCACGCCTGCGGCGACTTCATATCCGGTTCGCGCCGCTCGTCGCAAGAGACAGAACACGACATTCGGCTTGCACACGGAGTGCAAACTCCACCCTGTGTTGTTGACCAATTGTGAGGTCTCGCGCCGGCTTCTCCGCCGCGCGGGCTCGAACGAGCTGCTCGACTCAACCTTGCGCGTCTTTTGCACGCCCCGAATGTAAGGCGCTCTTCATCATCGCGGCTTCGCGTCAGCGCATCGTCTGCGGGGGTGACAACGCACCTCGAACACGACTCTGATAGTTGTGATTTTTTGTTTCACACAATATGGTGCGCGCCCATGACCTTACGACACGTGTTCGTGTCGCTCGCCGTCACGTGCCTGGTTGCGTGCTCGAGTGACGACACGATCGTTTCGCTGAACGTGACCGCGACGGATCGAGTGCCCGTCGTTGAACGCATGCAAGTCACGCTCAAGCAAGGCTCGCGCTCGTTCGTCTACGACTTCAAACCGCCGGAGGACGAGGCAACGGACGACGCTCCGGCCTCCATTAAAAACGGCTTTTTCGAGCGAATCACGCTGCCCGGGGAGTGGGACGAAGCGGAGGCGAAAATCTCCGTGGAAGCCTTCGGCGAAGGCGACGAGTCCTTCGACCCCGCGCTCACGTACGACACGACGGTGACGCTCCGGCCGGAAGGCGCGGTCGCCGCCTACGTGGAGCTGGACATCCCGGAGCCGCCTCCCGTCGGCGGTGCAGGCGGAGAGGGCGCGGGCGGCGCTCCTGGCGAAGCCGGCGCTCCCGCGAACGGCGGCGCACCCGCCAACGGCGGCGCTCCGAGCGACGCTGGTGGCGAGGCGAACGCTGGTGGCATCGCAGGCGACTCGTCGCTCGGCGGCGCGGCGCTCGGCGGCGCCGGTGGCGCTGGCGGCGCGAACTGACGGAACGCGTTCTCGCGGCCCGTCGACACGACTTTCACGAGACTCGAAGTTTGCAAATGTGCGGGCGCGCGCGTCTGAAGATCGCGCTGCGCTTCTGGAGGATTCAATGATCGGATCTGGTTTCCGTCGCCGACAGCTCGTGTTGCGGTCGGCGGTGCTACTCAACGTGGCGCTACTCTCCCTTCGCTCCGCGGACGCGGAGGCGCAGGAAACGAAGCCTCGCGCGCCTTCGACTAGCAAGTCCAAGGCGGCGAAGAAGAAAGCCGCTCCGGCCCGGCGCTTGGTCGCGCAGGCGGCGCCAGCGCCGGCTCCGGCCCCCGCCGCGCCTCCTGCAGGCGCAGCTCCGCCACCTGCGGCCCCGCCGCCCGCGGCTGCCCCGCCCCCCGCCGCGCCTCCGGCAGCGGCCGCTCCGCCCGCTGCACCACCGGCCGCGGCCGCCCCGGAAGCGCCCATGACGCCAGGGATGACGGATCCCGCCGCCCCGGTCGTCCCTGCCGCGCCAATGGAACCTGCGCCCGCGCCGGAAGTCGGACCTCTCAACGCCCCCGGGGCGGAGGTTCCGCCCGCCGCTGAAGAAGAGCCCGGCTACGACCCGACGGACGTGGAGACCGTCAAGGTCACGGTGGACCGCCGTGAGCGCAACATCCAGGACTACCCCGGCTCCGTATCCGCCTTCACGCAAGACGACCTGACGCGCACCGGCATCCGCAACGTGCGCGACATGGCCGCCGCCTCGCCGTCACTGCAGATCGGCACGCAAGAAGGCAACACGGAGATGTACATCCGTGGTGTCGGCTCCAACTACAACACGGAGCTCGGCGATCCGGCCGTCGCGAACCACATCGACGGCGTGTACATCGCGCGCCCGCGCGGTGTCGGCTCCATGCTGTTCGACTTGGAGCGCGTGGAAGTGAACCGCGGTCCCCAGGGCACGCTCCGCGGACGTAACGCCACCGCCGGTACGCTCAACATCATCACCGCGAAGCCGAAGCTGGGCGAGTGGGGCGCGTCCACCTCGTACCAGATGGGCAACTACTCGTCCCGCGTGACGCAGGGCATGGTCAACATCCCGGTCGGGGACACGCTTGCCTTCCGCTTCGCCGGCTTCGGCGAGTCACGCGACTCTTACTACAAGAACGCCGGCCCCATCCGCACGCTGGAGCCTTCGGAGTCGGCGAACGCGATGGCCTTCCGCGGCAGCGCCAAGTGGCAGCCGAACAAGATCGTCAGCGTGCTGCTCAAGGGTGACTGGACTCAGGAGAAGGGCACCGGCTACGGCGGCACGAACATCGCGCCGGCTCTCAACGCCGGCCTGCTTCCGCAGGAAATCCCGGACGTTCGCAACGTGTACTACCGCGGCCCGCAGGGCAGCCAGAACATGAAGCACTGGGGCCTCCACGGCGAAGTGAACGTGGATCTCGGTCCCGTGCTCATCGGCTACATCGGCGCCTACCGTGACCTGGATTTCCGCTCCACGAGCCCGGGCAACGCGGGCGTGAGCTTCCCCGGCCGCACCGTCGACAACTACACCCTGGACAACTGGAGCACGTCGTACTGGCACACGTCCTCGCGGTCACACATCCACGAGCTTCGCCTGTACGCGCCGGACGACGCGCGAGTGCGCTGGACGGCGGGCGGCTTCTTCTTGGACGAACAGCAGCAGGTCATGCTGTACAACTTGTCGGACAAGGCGGGCGGCTACTTGGGCGGCGAGTACAACATGCCGAAGGTGCCGACGCGCTCGTACGCCGGCTTCGCGGACGCAACGTTCGACATCATCAAGAGGTGGCGCGGCACCGCGGGTGTCCGCGTGACGACCGAGAAGCGCACGCGCACCGGCATCGGCAACCAGTACAGCCTGGATACCGCGGGCTACACGGGCGCTCCGATCGGCGACGTGCGCTTCGGTACGGAGGGGTTTCAGGCCGCCGATCGTGCACGCACGATGTTCGGTGGCGGCGGTGACCCGACGTCTAGCTTCCTCAACGGTGTCGGCCGCTTCGGCGCGCGTGACAACGTGGGCTCGCTGATCGACCAAGGCGCGACCATCAGAGAAGGCCGCGCCGTGCAGGAAGGTAAGTACAGCGACACCTTCGTCGACTTCCGTTTAGGCACCGACTTCGACCTGACGGAAGACAACTTGCTCTATGTCATGTTCTCGACGGGCCACCAGTCCGGCGGCTTCAACGACAACACGGTGCTGCCGGGTGGCGAAAACATCGCCAAGCAGTTCAGGCCGGAGAGCATCTACGCGACCGAAATCGGCAGCAAGAATGAGTTCTTCGACCGCAAGCTGATCGCGAACGTCGCTGCGTTTTGGTACGAGTACCGCGACCAGCAGTTCCAGGTCGTGCAGGCCCTCGGCCCGCCGCCTTCGGAAGGAGCGACGCCGCCTTCGACTGCTTGGCGCCTCAACGCCGCCCAGTCACGGGTGCTCGGCTTGGAAGGAGAGCTCACGGGGCGGCTGCCGGCTGGATTCACCGCCAACCTCGCGGCGACTCTGCTGGACGCGCGCTTCACCGGTGGCCAGGTAAACGACGCGCGCGTCGACTGGGATCCCGCTCGGCAGACGGAAGTGCAACTGAAGGGCAATCGCCTGCCTCGCGCACCCGTCGCGACCGTCAACTACGGCATCAGCCAGCTGATCACGACGGACGTCGGCTACTTCGATTGGATGCTCAGCGCTCAGACCCGTAGCAAGCACTACTTCACCCACTTCAACGGTGAAGGCTACGACACCAAGGGCAACATCAACCCGAACCTGAGCGACGTGCAGCCCGCGTACACGCGCTTGGACGCGAACGTTGGCTTCACCCTGCCGAATGGCCGTGCCCGCATCGACGGCTTCATCAATAATCTGACCAACACCGCGTACATGACGACGCTCATCAACGTGCCGAACCTCAACCTTCGGTTTTACAACCCGCCGCGCCTCGTCGGTCTCCGCGTGACGCTCACGCTGTAAAAACGAACGGAAGGTCTCCGTCGTCGCTCGGTTCCAAGCCGAGTGGAAGAAAGGCTCGCTGCTCCGCCCCCGGATCGCAGCGAGCCTTTCTGCTTTGGAGTTTGCTGGAGTTTGCTCGGCAGCTCGGACCGAAGGATCGCGCGGGGCCTCGGCTCTAAGCCGGGTGGATGAAGAAAGGCTCGCTGCTCCGTTTCGGGTTCGCAGCCGGCCTTTCGCTGCTTTTGTGCTTCAGCTTCGCCTGGGTCTGGCACGTGGGCCACCGCGGTCTCTTCCTGCTGGACCAATCCATTGCGTTCGACGGAGCCTGGCGAATCGCGCAGGGCCAGGTGCCGTACCGCGACTTCTTGATGCCCTTCGGGCCGGTCGGGTTTTTGCTACCGGCGCTCTTCTTTCGCGTCGCGGGGCCGAGCTTCTCCGCGCTGGTGGCCGCGGCGAGCGTGCTCTCCCTGCTGGGTACCGCGGTCGCGGTGCGGCTCTGTTGGCGACTCACCGGCTCGCGCGCGCTGGCGCTGCTGGGCGGAGCTCTCACCGCGGTCTGGTTTCAAGCTCCGTTCGGCGTGCCGTGGATGGAGCAGACGGCCTTCTTCTTCGACCTGCTCGCGCTGGCCTGCGTCGTGGAGCAACGCGTCTCCGCGCGGAGCTCGATCGCACTGGCCGTCCTAGCCGGTGTGGCGAGCGCCCTCGCCGTGCTCAGTAAACAGAATGCGGGCGGACTCTTCGGGCTCGTCGCGCTCGGCGGCTTGCTGGTACCGCTGCGGGGACGAGCGCGCGAGGCGTTACGAGCCGCGCTCGGCTACGCTGCGGGTGGCGTCGCGACGGCCCTGGCATTCGCGCTTTGGGTCCAAACCTACTCGGACTTCCGCACGTTTTGGCACTACTGGGTCGAGGTGTCGGCGGAAACCGGCATCAGCCGCGTCGAGACGTGGAAGCTCATGGGTACCGCCTTCTTCCAGACGGTAGTCAGTAGCTCCGTGCCGCTGTTCGGCTTCGCGACGGTCGTGGGCATCGCCGCGTGGTGCTGGCTCCTGAGACCTATGATGCGAGCTTCGGTGCGTACCGAGTCCGCGCTGTGCGCCTTCCTGGCGCTCGCGCTTCCGCAATTTCATAACGCGTTCCAGCTCACGACGAACAACGACGTGGCGAACAACAACGCCTTCGTCGGTGTGTGCTTCGTAGCGGCGCTCGCGCTCGCACTTTCGGCGCGTCGTTACTTCCTCGATTGGGGGGAGGGCGAGCTGTCCGTTGCGGCGCGCTACCTGGCCAGCGGCTGGCCGTGGCGCATCGCGTCCATCGCGCTCTTCGGCTGTGTCGCCTACTCGTTCGGCGATGGCTTGTTGACGGCGCGCGACCGCAACGTGCAGGAATTCTTCGGCGCACGCTTCGAGCAGCCCCTCGCCGTCGCGGGAATGGAGCGCGTCGTGTGGGGCGAGCCGACGCGAATCACGCCGCACTTTTGCGGAAACCTGGGCGATACCTGCAAACTGTCGGACGAGGTGGCGCGCGCCGAGCGGCCGCTCCAAATCCTGCAGCGTGAGGACTTCGAGCGCGTGGCGAAGGAGCTTCGCGCGCGCGACGAAAACTTCTTCGTGTTTCCGGACGCGACGTTGCTGTACGGGCTCTCTGGCCGCGTCTCGCCTCAGCCCCTGCTCTACTTTCACCCTGGGCAGAGCTTCCTTCCCGCAGACCGCGCGGAGCTGGACCGACGCATCCTCGAGTCGCTGAAGCGGCATCACGTCACGGTCATCGTCTTGGAACGGGTTTCGTTCATGGGCACGCAGCGCGAGCTCGCCGCGTTTCCCAAGCTCCATGCGTGGGTCGCCTCCGAGTTCGAATCCGCGTTGGAGCTTGGTAACTACCGGGTGTTACGTGCTCGCGCCTCGCGCCCGGCGCTGGCCGAGGTGGCGCCGCCCTAGAGCGAGCGCTCCAAGCAGCGATACTGGAACCGGTACCAGAGTCGTTGGGCTGAAATATTGCGGGTGGGAGCGAAGGTTTGGGGAGGCGCGGGGCTCTATAGCTTCGAACCCACCCGAGCGATCCGATGACCGCGACCTCTCCGCTCCCGAGCGCTCGCCTGCGAGCGGCTTTCGGCTTCGACCCGATGGCGGACGTCCGCTCCTGGCCTCGTTGGGAGAGCACGTGAAGGTTCTGCTCGTCTCGTTCGAGTTCGGAGCCCACGTGGCGGGCGGGTTGGGCCGCGTCATCAACGGCGTCACAGAAGAACTACGTCACCAACTCGAGCAGCTGGACGTCTTCCTCCTCTATTACAACCCGCTCAAGCTCGCGATGTCGGGCAAGCTGTACCGCTGCGACAGCGCAGACCCCCGTCGTTTGCTTCAAACGTTCGTCTGGGGCTCGGCAGAAGAGCAATGCGCCGAGCTCATGGCGCGGGAGCGGTACGACGTCGTGCACGTGCTCAGCGTCAACGCCAGCATCGCCAAATTGGCTGCCGGCATGGAGCGTCACGTCCCTCGGCAGGCGGTCGTGTACAGCGTGCACAACCTGGTGAAGCACGAGCAGGGCACCCGTAAAAACCCGAGCGATTTCCTCGAGCTGGAGCGGCTCATCCTCGAGCAAGCATCGCTCGTTCACGTGCTGAACGAAGCCACGCGCAGCTACTTGGAGCGCGCGTATCCGGACCTCCCGCGGGACAAGCCGGTGCGTGTCGTTGGCAACGGCGTGCGCCTCGAGGACCTGTCGCCGACCGACGACGCGTTCGCGGCCGCGTTGGAACGACGGCTCCAGCCGGGCGCTGGCGTCGTCGTTTGCCTCTCCCGCTGGACGCACGGCAAGGGTCTGGAGCACTTCGTGAGCGCGGCCGAGCGCCTGCTCGCGGCCGGCCACGAAGCACACTTCGTGCTCGCGGGACGCAAGTACTTGAGCTGGGAGAAGGAGTGGTACTCCTACGTTTGGGAGATCTCCCGGCGAGCGCGCCGCCTCGGCGACCGCCTCCTGGTGCTCGGCTGGCTGAACGAGGCCCAGCGCAACACGCTGTATCAACGCGCGGACGTGTGCGTGATGCCGAGCGAGCTCGAGTACTACCCTTACTCCATGCTCGAGCCGGCCGCGGCCGGAACCCCGCTCGTTTGCTCGGATTTGCCGTGCGTCACGGAGCTGTTTGCCCACGAAAGGGACTGCCTGCTGTTCCGAAACGGAGACGCCGCGTCGCTCGCCAGCGGCGTAGAGCGTCTGTTACTCGACCCGGAGCAGGCCCGGCGTCTCGCGGCGCGGGCGAAGTCTCGCGTGGCGGCGCGGTGCGACTGGAAGCGCATCGCAGACGAGTACTGCGACATGTACCGTGAGGCGAGCGCCCGTGGCGCTCGTGATTGGGCGGCGGCATGAAAGCGTGTTGCGTCACCGCACACCCGTCCCGCCCCAGCGCGTCGCTCGAGGCATGGCAGCGCGCGCTCGGCGCAGCCTGGCTCGGCTTCGACGAGCTGTGCGCGCTCGCGCTTTCGTGCTCCCCGGTCGAGCCGTTTTCGTACGACCTCGTGCTCCTCTCGCTGTCTCCCGAGAGCGTGAGTTGGGTCGAGCCCTTGCATCACCTCTTGGAGCATCGGCCTGGGGTGGCGCTGGCGGTCTGGGTGGACGAAGCGTTGCCGGAGGCCGCGCGAGAGCTCGCGTCGTACCGACGCGCCTTGTCGGCGGCAGATTGTGTGATCTGCAGCCAATATTCGCGGGTTCGTGAGGTCTTCGACAAGACCGCGATCCGCGCCGCAGACGTGGCCGCGCCTTGGCTCGGCCCGACGCCCACCGCGTACTTATCCGGCGGCGCTCGCCCCGCGCGCCGCGGCCGGCCGACGTTCGGCGTCGTCGCCGCGCCGGGGCGGCCGCGCGTGAACCTGCTGCGCGAGCTGGGTGCGGCCGCGTACGCGTGGCTGCGGCTGCGGTACCGACTCAGATTCCACGCGCCGACCGACGCGCCCGCAAAGATCGCGGAGAGTGAGCTCGTCTACTTGCCCGCGCCGTTGCTGGACGGAGGCGCTCTCGCTGCTCACTGCGCCGAGAGCGGCGCGATTTTGCTAGCGCCGCGCGCCTACGACCCGGCACGCTTCTGCTTCCCGTACACGTGCTACGGGCCCGAACCGGGGCGAGCGGGGGCGCTCGTGCTCTGGCTCCTGAACGACGCTCGCAGCGCCGCCTTCTTCCGTGAGCACGCCGCTCACCGCGCGCGGCAGCTGAGCGACGGAGACTGCCGGCTCCAGCTCGCCCGAGTCATTCAGCTCGCTTTTCCGCGGTTTGCGTGCCCGCCCGACGCGGCACGGCCTGCCCTGCTGGACCACATTCATCACGTGTCGGGCGCGGTCGACCTCAACTACGCCGAGCACGAGTGCATCGTCGTGTGCCTCGTTCGGAACGGAGGGGAGCATCTGCCGTCGTTCCTCGAGCACTATCGCGGGCTCGGCGTGCGTCGCTTCGTGTTCGTGGACAACGGCTCGGACGACGGCAGTCGCGCCGCGCTCGAGCGCGAGCCGGACGTCACCGTCTACGAAACGTCGCTTCCTCACAAGCACTACGAAAACGAGCTCCGGCGTCTGATCATCGAGCGGCACTGTCAGGGTCGCTGGTGCCTCAACGTCGACGTGGACGAGCTGTTCGACTACCCCGGCTCGGAGGCGCTGCCGCTCGGGAGCCTGCTCGGCTACCTGCGAACGCGAGGCGCGACCGCGCTGGTCGCCTACTTGCTGGACATGTTCGCGGAGCGCAACGCTTTCGGAGCCGCACGCGCCGTCGATTTGAAATCCGAGTACCCGTATTACGACTTGGACGACGTCGACAAAGTAGGCTACTTCGCGCCTGAAGTCGCCAATTTCTGCGACCACAACGAGCTGCCGAGCCCGACGATTGGCTGCTACTTCGGGGGTATTCGCGGGCGCGTTTTCGGCAGCCGTGAGCGCTCGCAATTTCTACTCACGAAGCACCCGCTCGTCTTTCTGGACGGCGCGCTGAAGCCGGTCGTCCACCCGCATTACTCCAACCGAGCGCGTCTAGCCGACGTCACGGGGGTGCTGCTCCACTACAAGCTCACGCCCGCCTTCAAGACCAAAGTCGGGGAGAGCGTGCGGAGCGCCCGCTACGTGGAGTTCGCCCAGCACCAGTACGACGACTACCAGAAGCGCCTCGCGCCGGAGAGCGAGCTCCTGATTCGTACGCCGGGACGGCGGCGGTATGGCGGCGCCTGGGCATTGGTCGAGCAAGGGTTTCTGCATGCGTCGCGCGGCTATCGCGCTTACTTCGAGGAGCGCGGCGCGGTCTCGGAGCCGCGCGCTTCGCATGGTTTCACCGAGCCAGGAGCGAAACATGGCTGAGCTGCTCGGCTCTTACGGCAAGCACGCGTTAATCGTGCTGGGGCTCGCGTCCGCGGCATTGTTCGCGTCCGCGCTCATCTACACGGTCGACGCGTTGCGACGTCAGCGTCGCTTCGGCGCGTTGGCGATCACGTTGTTCGCTACCGCTCTGGCGCTCACCCCTCCCGGCCTTTGGCTCTTGGGGGTGCTGGCCAGCGTCGTCGTCGTGGTGCAAGGCACCTGCTACTTCTTCTTCTCCGCGCGCACGCTGTTGCGGCGCCGAGCGCGACCGCTGGCGCTGCCGACGGAGGCGTTGCCGAGCGTCACGGTGCTCGTTGCCGCGCGCGACGAAGCCGCCGTGATCAGCGACACCCTGTGGTCACTGGACGCTCTGGATTATCCGCGCGAGCGGCTCGAGATTGTGGTCATCGACGACGGCTCTTCGGACGAGACCTACGCGCTCGCGGCGGCCGTGCGGCAGCGCGCGCATCACCGCATTTCGATTCGAGGTCACGCGTCCTCCGGCGGCAAAGCTCGGCGCCTGAACGAAGCGACGGCGGACGCCACGGGCGACTTCCTGCTGTTCCTGGACGCGGACCACCAGGTAGAGCCGGACTTGGTGCGGGCAATGGTGGCGCCGCTCGTGGCCGAGCCGGGTTTGGCGTGCGTGCAAGTCGCAAGCTCCGCCCGGAACGCGGACGAGAACATGCTCACCAAGCTCCTCGAGATGGAGTACCTATTTCGCTGCTACGCGCTGTACAGCGGCAAGCGCGTGGCCATGTTCGTCGGCAGTGGCGGCATGGTGCGGCGGGAGGCGCTAGAACGTGTGGGCGGCTTCCACACGGAAATGCTCACGGAGGACGTCGAGATGTCCTACCGGCTTTACCGCGGCGGTTACCGCGTCGCGTACGACGACGCGCTCTGCACTCACGATCTTGCGGCGAGCAATTTCAAGAGCTTCTTCCACCAGCGGCTCCGTTGGATGCGCGGTTTGTGGCAAGCGATGGCGCTGCACCGCCGCGAAACCGAGCCGGAGGTGCCGCTCGCCGAGGTGCGCGCTCACTACGTTCAGTTCTGTTTGGATGGCTTTGGAGGGCTCTGCCTGTGCGTGCTGATGATGAGCTTCGCCCTCGGCGCGCTCGGTTGGGGCACGTTTCCCGCGACGGCGGTCATTACGTACATGCTGGTGAGCTGCGGCTTATCGTTCAGCTTGGGTTGTGTGCGGGGCGGGCAGCCCGGGAAGCTCCTCTATTTGCCGCTCGTGCCCGTCTACATCCTCGCGCACACGATCCCTATGTCGTGGGCGCTGCTCGACAGCTTCTTGCTCGACAAGCCCCTCACCTGGGTGAAGACCGAGCGCGCCGTCGCACCCTCCGCCGAGGTCCCGGTGGCCGGAGGACGCGCGTGACGACGCTCGGCTCCGCCCCGCGCCTCCTGACGGGCGCTACGGGCTTCGTCGGCAGCCATTTTTTGCTGCGTTGGCTGCTCCAAGGCGAGCGGGTGGTCGCGCTGGCCCGCGCTGGCTCGGCCAGCGCCGCGACCGAACGGGTTCGTCAAGCTCTAACCGTCGCCGGCGGCTCCTTGGCGGCGGCGCCCCGCGTGCCCGCCCCCCAAGCCGTCTGCGGAGACTTGAGCGCGGACCTCGGCGGTGTCTCGCCCGAGGCGCAGAAGCGGTTGCGCGAGCTCGGCGTGCGTGAGCTGTGGCACTTTGCGGCGAGCCTGCAGTACGAGGAGCGACACCGCGACGCGATCTTCGAGACCAATGTCGCGGGCACGCGGCGCGCGCTGGACCTCGCGCAGGCGCTAGGCTGCGAGTGGTTCGTGCACGTGTCGACCGCTTACACGGCCGGCAAGCGCGGAGGTGTCATCACCGAACAGCTGCCGCGTCGCACGGATGGCTTCAACAACTGTTACGAGGCGAGCAAGGCGGACGCGGAGCACCTCGTGGCGGAGCTCTGCGCGGCCCGCGGCATGAAGCTCGCTATCTTGCGGCCCTCCATCGTCGTGGGCCCTTCCTGCAGCAAATCCACTGGTGGCAGCAGCACCGGCATCTACGGATTCGCGCGGGAGCTCGGCCGCGCTCGCGCCCCGCTGCGAGCCCTCGGCCGTCCCCTGCGTCTCCGAGGAGAGCCGAACACGCCTCTCAACTTGCTCCCCATCGACTGGTTCATCGACGACGTCGCGACCCTCGTGAAGAGTGGCATCGCGGCTTCGACTATCGTCCATCACACCCTGGACAGCTCGCCTACCATCCACGAAATCGGCGAGGTCGTCGCGGAGCTGCTCGCGTTGCCCGGCTTCCTCATCGAGCCCGCAGCCGCGCCCTCGACGCCGCTGGAACAGCTACTGGCGCGCCGCACCGCCTTCTACGCGCCCTACCTGAGCGGCGCGAAGCACTTCGAGCGCGCACGTCCGTTTCCCCACCGCCTCACTCGCGACGACTTGCGCGAGTACTTTGCCGCCTGTTTGCACGAAAGCGAGCGCGTCTCGCGCAGCGAGCCCGAGCTCTCCTCGGCGCGCAAACGCCTAGGCGCGCAAAGTTGAGCCCTGCCGAAGGCTTGCTGGTTCTCTCTGGGAGAGCGGGCCGACTGCTGGTCGCGGGGACGAACGGTGACGATCAGTCGCCGGACGCGTCAAGAACATCGTCGACGTTGTCGAGAGCAGAGTGAAACTCGACCCAAAACTAAGGCTCGCTCCGAGCGGGCCGAGGCGGTTAGACGTGACCTCGGCTGCTTCACTGATCATCGGGAAGCGTGTGCACGAGGATTCGCCACGACTTCAGGCGTCACAGGCGCGATGGCTTCACCGCCCGAGAAACGAAGCACCTGCTCGTGCGGCAGCCCCTCGATTTGAATCTTCGGGGAGAGTGCCAGGCACGAACAGCTTCGCGCTCGAGGCCGCGTGACATTGCGGTGCTTCTTGGGCGTGAGCTACCCGTTGCGTCTCGCGCGCGGCGCCAGCAAGCGGCGCCCTTCCATCGTGACCTCCCAACCGACGCCGCGCTCCAAGAGCTCCGCGGCATAAATCGACTCACGGCGCAGGTGACGCGAGATCAAAGTCGAGGTGGCGGTAGCGAGGAGCAGCGGCAGAGCGATCGCGTAGTCGCCAGATAGTTCGAATACCATCACGGCCGCCATGAGCGGGGCGTGAGTGGTCGCGGCCGTCGCGGCCGCCATTCCCACCAGGGCGTAACCTCCAGCCGAACCGAGAGACGCGCCGACGCAGGACAAGCCACGCATGTACAGGGCTCCAATCGCTCCCCCAATGAGGAGCGTTGGCGTGAAGACGCCGCCGGGGCTACCGGAGGACACGGATGCGGTTGTCGCGAAGCCCTTGCCAAGAAGGATGAGCACGAGCAGGCCGGTTGTGATCGTGCCATCGAGCAGGGCGTTCAGCGGTTCGTAGCCGTTGCCCGCACACTCTGGCAGCCAAGCCACCACCGCTCCCGCGAGGAGGCCTCCGAGGGCGGGGCGCCATGGCAGCTTCAACCACGGCTGCCGGAAAGCATGCTCCCCAAACGTAAGCAGGCGCATGAAAGCCTGAGCCCCCAACGCAGCCACGATACCGAGCCCGGCGAACGCCACGAGCTCCCAAGGTGACTGAAGATGAAAGGCCCGTTGCCCGTAGATCGGTCCCTCCCCGACAGCGGCGCGCGAGATGGCGGTGGCCACCACGGTGGCAATGAGCACAGGTAGGATCGTATCGATCACGACCATGCCGGTGACCACCTCGATTACGAAGAGCACGGCAGCAAAGGGCGTGTTGTAGGCTGCGGCAAACCCCGCGGCGGTGCCAGCAGCAATGAGTAACCTCGCGCGGCCCGAGGAGAGGTCCAGCCAGTCGCCGACGAATTTGCCGCAGGCGCCGCCAAACTGGATGAGCGGCCCTTCACGGCCGATAGAGCCGCCAAACACTATCGCGAGCCAGGACCCCGCGCACTTTAGCAGCGTGACGGGCATAGAAAGCCGAATGCGGCCGAGGACGACCGCTTCCATCACGTCGCCAACGCCGCTTCCGCCGGCTGCTCGCGCGGCGAGCGCACCCAGCCCGCCAGCAAGCAGGCCGCCGATTGCAGGAAGGAGCAGACGTGCCCACCAAGGAGCCGCCCGCATCGCCGACACGACATCCGCGGCCCCTGCGGCATGGTGAAGTACGGAATCAATCCCGGCGCGAAACAGCGCCGCGAAACACGCCGCGACGACGGCGACCAGCAGGACGCCGAGGGCCAAGCGCCAGCGCGCCTTCACGTAACACCTGTGCGGGCGTTGGTTGTCCAGCGCATCCATATCAAGAGAGCCAGGCACCTCGGGGCCGCGCTAGCAAAATCGCACCGAGCGAGCGTCAGGAGACGCTCTGGACCGTATTCGTGCCTCTCTAGCCTATAGATCCGCACAGCCACGCAGCGGTAAGTCCCAGCGCTGAATCAGAGCACCACGAGCACCGCGGTGATTTTGCTTGGTGCCTACGAGATCGTCGGCAGCGAGATGATCGCCCGGTGCGGTCCGAGCTCGACCGGCGACCGCAGGTGACAGCCATAGGAGCTCCGCCTAGCCCCGGAGGCGCGGTTTTGCGCCTCCTCGCCCGTAGTGTCGTAGCCTGCGCGCAGGACGATGTTGGTCAGGGCCTGATCCTCGCCGTGGTTGACGTGCCGGCCGAGGAACTTCTGCTGAACCCAGCCGTCGAGGTGCGGCAGAACGGGATCGCGCCGAAAAGCAGATAACGCGCCGGGACAGCAGGCCACGGCGCGGTACACCGACTGTGCGGCACGACCGAAGTCGAACGCCAGCGCGTACTGCACCTCGAGCATCCGGCTGATGAGTGAGTCGCGGTTCAGGACCGCGACTCGACGAACCAAGCGCCACAGTTGTGCACGTGGGTCACGGTGACTCAGCTGCGAGGCATGGGCTTTCATCCAACAGGGTGGAGCATCGCTCACCCACGTTGACGGTACGGTCGTCGTAGTTGACCGAAGACGACTGGCACGTTACTGCGGGCTCTTGGGCCACCGTTCACTCGACGAGCTGCGGCTGTTCTTGCTCGACCATGTGTCGAGCCTGGAACAACTGAACGTGCTGCTCGTCATAGTGAAAACGGCGGAGCCCCTAACGCCGGAGGAGGTGGCAGCTGTAAGCGGCCTTTCGGTCGAGCTCGCTGAGGACGCTTTAATCGAGCTGGCGGGGCAGAGCGAACTCGTGGTTGCAGCGCACCGAGGTCCCAGCACCCGCTATCGATATCAACCTCGAACGGAGAACAGTCATTCGATGGTGCTCGAGCTCGCTGACAGCTACCAACGGGAGCCGGCGGCGATTCTACGACTGCTGGTTCAGAACGCGATAGACCGCGTTCGCAGCGCCGCCGCGCACCGTCTGGCTGACGCCTTTCGCCTTCCGCGAGGCAAGAAATGATCCTCCCTGCTGGCTACGCGATCGGAGTTTTGATCGCCGTCTTTTCCACGGTTCTATTGATTCGGAGTTACCGCGAGCACCGGACGCCCTTACTGCTGTGGTGCAGCTTGTGTTTCGCGGGGCTGGCCATCAACAACTTGCTGCTGTTCATCGACCTCTTCGTCGCCCCAAGCGCGAGCCTCCAGCTTTGGCGCAACGTCGTCGCGCTGCTTGCGCTGAGCAGCCTGCTGCTCGGGCTGATCTGGGAGGATGCTTGATGCTCTTCTTGCAGGGCGCGCTGGTCATGGCCAGCGCCACGATCAGTTTCTACTTTTTGCGCTATTGGCGCCTGTCGAATGATCGCCTCTTCTTGATGTTCAGTGGAGCATTCTGCCTACTGGCCATGAACTGGCTGCTCGTAGCTCTGTTGCCTCAAGTTCCAGGCTACGCACACGCCGTGCGTTTCGCCGCGATGGGCTTGATCGCCGCAGCGATCATCGACAAGAACCGGAAGTAGGCAGACGGTCGCGGCCTCCAGCGCGGCTCGGGTGCGCTGGGCGATCGACTCGGATGTTTCGCGCGGGCGCCACCACGGGACTGCCGAGCAGGCAGCCGAGGCCCAGCTACAAGGAGATATCAGCGGAGGAGGAGGGATTCGAACCCACGGTACCCTTGCGAGTACGCCGGTTTTCAAAACCGGTGATCGGAGCTTGCGTGGTTTTGGCAGGTCGTGAATTCAGGCCGAGTTGATGCTCGAGCGTTGCGCGTGAGAACCGGTGGCGGTGGAGTTGCCAGGATCTTTGCCAGAATGAACGTCGTGCGACGCTGTGGAGGTCCCTTCGCAACGCGCTACGTCCACGCCATCGAGGAAGACGGCGTGCAGGTGCGGTGCAAGACGATGGAAGAACTGCTGCGCACCGCCGCCGCCCTGTACGCTGCCAAAGGTGCGGGTCGTAACCGCGCCAGCGTCGCCCAGCTCTGAGCCGGCGCCGCGGGGAGGCCGGTCAACCTGACCGATTCAGGTCCAGCTTCCTCGACATCCGCGTGATGCGATAAGCGGCGTCTTGGGTTGGCTCGTACGATGGCGGTGTGGGGATCAGTCCTTCGATGAAAGCCGGCCCGGGCGCGGCCCCGGCTGCTGGCTTGACTCGCTGAACCTCCAAGAGCCGCACGTGGCGCTTGGCGCTGTTCGAGGCAAGCTCCGCGGTCAGTGAACCGCGAGCGACATCTGCCGCAGCCCGAACGACTTCGTGGAGCCTCTCGCACGGGTCGCCCGCGTAGTCCGACACCGCCAACGTCACCAGCAAATAGTACTCGAAGCTTTCCGAGAGCGTGGTGAGGCCTCGGATGGTGAGGCTTGACCCGGACACTTCGAAGCTCAGGTCTTTTCCGAACACCATGCTGGGCATGAACTGCACCCAGACTGGTTCCGTCCAGCAGTCCTCGGGCAGCTTCAGGTTCGGCAGCTCCGCCGTTTCGTCGCTAAAGCGACGGAAGCGAACCTTCATGAACAGCCAAGCCCGATCAACCCCGGGCGCCGCGTCGTCCGCGAGCGGTACGTTCAGCAAGTAGGATGAGGCGTTGAACACGGGGTTGCGTGCGCCGCGGTCGAAGGTGTAGCCGAACGCACCTTCGAGGCGGGTCGTCCGCGACGCTCCACTCAACTCGAGCTTTGCTTTCGTCACCACCGGATCTGGACCGACCTCGAGCAAGCCGGACGGGGTCGTCGCGATCTCCGCGACGAGCCCTTCCGCGGCGCCACCGGCTTGGTGGGCCGCTTCGTCCAAGACCACTAGTAGAGGTGCCACCTTCGAAAATGCGCCACTCGCATCGACACCCTCTGTGAGTGGGATGATGGCCTTGACCACGGGCTTGGCGAGATCAGGCCCGCGGTAGGGCAACAAGGCGCGCCGTACCCCCAGCCCCGGGGGCACCGCAAGGCCCGTCTGCTCGGGTTGCCGAGTCCTGACCGCAGCCGCCACGTTCAAGCCGTAGCGCGACTGAACCTCGAGCCCATAGCGGAGGTAGTGCGAGCGCTGGTCGTCGATGCGCTCGCCGTGGACCTTGATCGTGCTTGCGCCGAACATGACGGGCAAGTAGCCGAGTCTAACGCGCAGGCTGTCGAGGTCGTCATCGTAGTCGGCGAAGGCACCAGCCTCCCACTCGAGCACGCCTGCCTGCTGGTCGACGTTCGGCACTTGCTTCCAATCGAAGCTTCGCCTGCCTTTGCCGAAGGGACGGCCGCGCCAGACCAAGACCTGCCGCAGCAGCGCCGCGGGCCCGATATTGCGCAGCAAAGCTGCCTCTCGTCGATTTCCCGCCTCGACCTTGAGCTTGAGCTCCACATCGCGCGTCTGGGCGTTCACCTCGCAGCTTAGTGCCCTCCAGAGCTGCTCCTCGCTCGGCAAGTGTGGGCTCACTACCTCGGCGACGAAAGTCTCCGCTGGTAGTACGTGGTACGCGCTCCACTCGGGCGGCGGTGACTTCACCGGCTGGAGCACCTCATCGAAAAAGCGGTCCGCGAACAGGACGTCTGCGTCCTTGCTCACCAGCGCGTGGACCGAAATGCGTGCGAAGCAGCCCCCAGGCGCGTCATCAGTCGGCTTCGCCAACGTGACCACGAAACCGTCCATGCCCTTGGCGACATTGAACGCGTCCCCGCGTTGGCAGGTCACCTGCAGCCAATCTCGCCTGAACGGGTCTTTCTCTGGGACAGTCGCAAGGTCGAGCGGCGCGAAAACCTTCGACACGGTTTGGCCGAGGCCGTCCGTGTAATCGACCGTGATGCCCAGACCCGCGATCGCCGGATCGTCGAAGGACGAGTCGAAGTCGAGTCGTCTGGACCCGGCAAAGGTGCTGGCGCTCACCGCGTCCATCTGCTCGAGGTACCAGGCCACCGCGCGAATCACGTCGTCCTTGCTCGCCAAGCTTCGTTCGAGCACGCCCAGATCGACGGAAGGCACCTTCACGCCCACGCAAACCTTGGACGCGGCGTCGCTCAGCAAGAGTGGGGGGCGCTCGGCTCCACGCTCATTGGCGTTGCCGTTCTCGGCCGCAGGTTCCCGGCTCAGTGGGTGAACGTCGTCTGGCAGGCTCGGCCAGCTCTGGGGTTTGCCGGCGGTCGATAGCGAGCACAGACGCACGTGCCCGATCCCCACGTGACGCCGATACTGCAGCGTGAGCACCGCGTCCGCGGGCGGAAGCTTGTCGAGAGTGGCGCAAAAATCGTCGCGCCGCATCACCCAGGGATGGCTGTCGCAAAGCTCGTCGGGCATGCCCGATGCCACATCGATTTGAAACGCAGCGACCTCGTAGTTGCGACCGAACTTGAGCGGGGTAAGGCACATGCGATCGCCGGTCGGCGCGCTGTAGACATAGGGTGCCGGCCGCTTCACGCTGGGCAGTGTCGACTCCTCGAGCTGCTGGGGGGTCACATCGAAACTGGCGGCGGCAGCCTCACCCAGCGCGCTCGAGCCGATACTCTCCTGCTCGTAGGCCACGAACGGCATGCGCCAGTGCTGGGCGTCGGCAGCGTCCGATTGACGCGCGAACGGCATGCGCAGCGGCACGAGCAAAGACTCGTCGAAGAGCTTCGTACCGTCGAGCGCGACTAGGTCCGCACCCGAGGTGGCTCGCCACTTCTTCGGCGCGCTGGGCTCGCTCTTCTCGCGCAGCAACACGCCAACGCCTGCGAGCTTGTCCCACGGGTCGCGCCCGCGTGCTTCGCCGTGCGGTCGTTCCAGCTGCAGCGCGAGCCCGCGGGGCTTGCGATCGAGACGAGTTGGCGGCAGTACGTTCGTCGGTGGTAGCAAGTCGACGCTCGCCTCGTTGGTGCTCGCGTCGCGCAGCTGTTGCCAGAGCTGCACGATGCTCGCGCCCTCGGCTCCCGCCCAGTCCAGTCCCAGGTTCGGGCGCCAACGCTGCGCGCCGCCGGCCGAGAAGGCCGCCAGGGTCTCGTCGAACCACGCGCGCAGTAGGCGCCGCAGCTCGGCTCGACGTTCCAGCGCATCGGGCTTGTGGGGATCGGTCGGAGCTTCGACACGGGACGTCTTGAGCTCGCGTTGGGCTGCCTCGGCCGCGAGCGCACGCGCCCGGGCCAGACGGCGGGCGCGTGGCGACCAAGGCGCCCCACTATCTGGCACGAGACCGAAAGCAGCCCTGACCTTGGTCTTCTCGGAGAGCGGCGTCCACCACGGTCCGAGGGGTGAGTTTTGGAGCGCCACGTTCCACTGGTGGAAGAGGATGACGTCGGCGGCCTCGGCGTCTTCGTCGAGTAAATCCGTCACGGTAGCCGCCGAGGCGCCGGGACCGAACGCGCTTTCTACCACGCGTCCCCATTGCTGAGCGTCGTCCAGCGTGCCCAAAAACTGCAGCATCGTCGCTTTCACGTCCGCAGCCGTCGGAGCGTCGATTTCGTCGATCTCGTGCAGACTGGCAATGATGGCCGTGACCTGTTCGTCGTCTTTCGTGGCGTCTGCGCTGGCGAAAGCGTTGAGTGCCATTGCCACGAGCTTGTCAGCCACGGCGCCGGGCAACTGCGGCGCGGGGCCCGCCGCCCATTCGCCCGCGGCCAGCGCGACCGTGCGTGCCAGGTTGCAACGATCCTCCAGCTCACCCTCGGCAGAGCGCGGACGAATCCAATAGTCACTGAATGACAAGCCGGGCGACTTGGACATCAGCGGTTCGTCGTCGAAGCGCAGCATTTTGTCGACGCGCCCGACGATCAGAGGCGCCACCTGGATCGCCGGCGGACAGGGCTCATCCGGAAGGTCCACGTTTCGCAAGTAGCGCAAGAGCCCGTGCGTCGATGCTTCGTCGAACTCCTGATCGGACAATGTGCTTGGCGCCACGAGCGTGTAGCCCAGCAAGCTCGGTGCAGCGACGAAAGCATCGATGTTGTCCCACAAGCCGGCGGGCTCGGGCTCGGGCCCCTTCCACGCTAGCCTGAAATAGCGGACGAGTCGCAGCACCTGGGGGATGTTGCCCGCCAGGGTGCCAAGATATGCGAGCAGGGCCGAAAGCCTCGGTTTCGCACTATCTGGTTGCGAATCACCAGTCAAGAACGCGTAGTTGGTGTGGATATCGTTTTGCAGCCAGCCGTCGGTTGC
The DNA here is from genome assembly GCA_029266615.1 of Polyangiaceae bacterium. Classification (GTDB taxonomy): domain Bacteria; phylum Myxococcota_A; class Polyangia; order Polyangiales; family Polyangiaceae; genus PMG-095. The sequence continues at coordinate 1,796 of JAQSWN010000007.1, read as the reverse complement.
CTCCGTGCCTCGCACCTTGCGTTCGCCGTCGGCCGTCAGTTTAGGTTGACATGGTGTGAGGTCGACCTTGCCAATCAGCTCGCAAATCGTTTGGTCACGCTTGTCGCGAGCGTAGACGATCAAGTCACCGGGCTCGTTCGGTTCCCAACCTTGTTCAGGCCACCGCCAGGGGAACAGCAGCCGACCGAGCTCGCGATTCGCCAGCGCCGGCGCTGCAGCGGCGGAGATGCTCGTGATCAGGCTGAGGGCGAAGTACTGACGCAGCAGCGCCGCCTGCTCGTCGCTCGACGTCGCGCGCGGCCCGACCGGAACGACCGAAGCTCGGATCAAGGTGAATGCAGGATCAGTCATAACCATTTCCAAAGGACGCGAGGTAGTTGGCGGCGCGATCGTGGTGGTTCAGCGGCGCGACGAGCGCGCCCGCGGGCGCCATTGGATGGGCCGACGGGGCGAGCGCACGCGCGTGCGCCATCGGATGCGCGTGCGCCATAGGACGCGCGTCCGCTGCCTCCTTTCCGGCGATGGTGAACGATATTCCGCGCTCGAATTCGATCTTGATGAACCAGCAGATCTTGAGCTTGAAACGCACGTTTCCGCTCCAGACCATGCTAGGGCCGTCGTAGACGACGGCCATGCGTACGGTCAGGCCGATCGAAACCAACCCCAGCACGTTGAGCTCTCCTGCCAGCGTGGCCGAGAGACCGATCGCGACCCGAGAGTTCTGCCAATTGACCGCGACCGCAAACAGGAGCGATACGCTGCCCGATGCCACGCCCAGGTTGAGCGCCAGCGTCGCGCCTGCCGCGACGCCGATGCTGAGCTCGGCTTGCATGCTGGGGAAGCGCGCGCCAACGTCGAGCCAACCGCCGCCGCCCAAAAACAGCACTGAGAGGTTGAACGGTCGCTCTGGGCTGGCAAGCCCCGCCCGCGCGCCGATCGAGAACCTGCCATCGCTGAACAGCAGCTCGAGCCCGGCGTGCAAGCTGAGGTTCGAGATCGCGAATGCGCCCGCCTGAACGGCCGGCAATGCCAGGTTGATCAGCGCCCGAACACCGACTGGCAACCCCATGGGCCCCGGCACCAGCTCGAGCGAAAGACCGTTGCCACCGCCGCTCGAGAACGAGCCGAGCAAGTTGCTCAAGAAGCGCAGCGCTTCGTGCACCACCACGTTCTTCGCCTGCACGTCGAAGCGCAGCCGCCCGGTTTCGTCGAACCGTACGGTGGCGTCGCGTATCGTGACGATCGCCGCGCCTGCCGTGAGCGCCCAGTCAGCTGCGATCGACGCATCGACGCGCTTCGACGGCTTGCCGTCGGCCCCCACTTCGACGCGCACATCGGCGGCAAAGCGCGGGTTCTTGAGCCGTAGCTCGATCGGACCAGCGGAAAAGAGCGTGGTGTCGCTCGGCTGCAGGCGGACCGATGCGCTGACCCAGAGACGGCGCGAGGTAGGGTCGACGCCATGACCGATGCGAACGGCGTCCCCGCTCAGCGCCGTCCGAATGCCTTCGCCCAGCAGATCCTCTAGACGAATGCCGGCCAAATCCGGCAGCAACGCGCTCAGCGAAATCTGCTCTTTCAGGTTGGCGACGAAATGCTCGGCCAGCGAAGCCGACGGCAGACGAACGCCGATCGACCGCAAGTCGAGCTGGTCGAGCTCTTGCCCAGCTCGGTTGAGCAGCACGGTGGCCGGCGTGAACGCGACCGCATCCACGAGCTCACGCACCCCCACCACCTTGCCCTTTGCATCCTTGATCAGGTCGTGGAAGGTGTAGGCCAGCCGATTGCGGCTGAGCTCG
>JAQSWN010000159.1 GCA_029266615.1 Polyangiaceae bacterium | reverse complement strand
GCATCCAGTGCACGTAACCCGCCAAAGTGGTGATACGCGCCAGGCGCGGGACGTGCGGCTGCTCATCCAAAATGGACTGATACAGGTGCGCGATGCTCCACCGCTGGGGCACGGCGAAGTCGAGTAGTGGCGAGAGCTCGGCGCACGCCTTGGACGTGATGTTGTTGCGCCAGGTCCGGAACGGGACCAGCAACTGCCCTTGCTCGTCCAACGCGACGTAGCCGTGCATCATGCCGCTGATGCCGAGCGCGGCCACCCTAGGGAGGGGGGCGTCGTAGCGAGCGCGCACGTCCTCGGCAACCGAGGCGAAGCAGGCGGCGATGCCTCGCCACACGTCCTCCATCGCGTAAGTCCAAACGCCCTCTTGCAGCTGGTTTTCCCAGGCGTGCGAGCCGGAGGCGAGCGGCGTCGTGTCCGGCGCGATGAGAGACGCCTTGATGCGCGTCGAGCCGAGCTCGATGCCAAGAATGGCGCTACCCGCCCGAATCAGCTCTTGCCCGGCCGCATGCGACTTCACACGCGGATGTTAACGCTCACATCGCTTCTATTTCAAGAGCGACGGGAGGACGCGACGACGATCAGGTCTTGTCGGCGTCGTTCTCGTCGTCGTCTTCGGTGACTTGGCGCTCGGCTTCCACCTCGCGCAAAAGGTCGGAGACGCGCTGGTGGGCGTCGGGGCCGACGTCATAGTGGAAGCGCAGCTCGGGGGCGCGCTTCAGCTCCAAGCGCGGCGTGATCGCACGGCGCAGGCGCGGGGCAGCGCGGCGCAGGCGATCCACGATGAGGCGGCGCTGCTTCTCATCGTCCTCTGCGACCAGAAGGCGAACGCCCAGGTTGGCGATCAGCAAGTCGTCCGAGACGTCCACGCCGGTGATGACGACGGCCGCGAAACGCGGGTCGTCCACCTCGCGTCGCAGCACGTCCGCGAAGTGTCGCTGAATGAGCTCGGCGACGCGCTTGGTGCGCCGTCCATCGGTAGGAGCGGGCATGCTTAAGTGTCCTCTTCAGTATTGCCGGAGCGGGAGAGGGCCTGCTCGATGCCGCCGCGAATGCTCGCGCCACCAGCTCCGAACGGGATGATTTCGGTCGCCACGTCCGCCAGTACGGCGTCGTTGGCTTGCGCTGCCGCTCGCGAAACGGCCGCCAACACTTCGTCGCAACGTGCCGCCTCGCCGGAGACGACAGCCACGCCGAGTGTCGCGACCTGGTAGCGCTCCAGGTCGCCAACCTCTGCGATCGAGACCGGGAACCGCGCCTTCACGCGGTCCTTGAAGCTCTTCACGACGCGGCGCCGGTCTTTGAGCGACGCCGCACCCGGGATTTGAAGCACGAGCCGCAATACTCCGATGAACATCTAGCGTTGCGGCTCGCCCCGCCTCACAGCGTCTGCTTGACCTCTTCCATCTCGAAGGCCTCGATGACGTCGCCCTCTTTGAACTCGGAGAAACCCTCGAGGCTGATACCGCACTCGAAGCCCTCTTTGACTTCCTTCGCGTCGTCCTTGAAGCGCTTCAGGCCGCTGATCTTGCCTTGCCAGACCGAGGCGCCGTCGCGCATGAGCCGGGCTCCGCCCGAGCGCTTGATCACGCCGTCGGTCACCATGCAGCCGGCGACCGCGCCGGACTTGCTGGTCTTGAAGACCATGCGAATCTCCGCCTTGCCGACGTTCTTCTCCACGAAGGTCGGAGCGAGGAGGCCTTCCATGGCCGCCTTCACCTCGTCCACCACGTTGTAGATGATCGTGTAGTGGCGGATCTGCACCTCTTCCTTTTGGGCGAGAGCAGCCGCTTTACCAGCGGGGCGCACGTTGAAGCCGATGATGATGGCGCCGGCCGCGACCGCCAAGTTGACGTCGCCCTCGGTGATGGCGCCGGCTGCCGAGTGAACGACGCTGACCTTCACCTTGTCCGTGGAGAGGCGCGTGAGCGACTCCGACACGGCTTCCACCGAGCCTTGCACGTCCGCCTTGATGATGAGCTTGAGCTCCGCTTGCTCGTTCTTGCTCATCGCGTCGTGCAGCTGCTCGAGCGTCATGGCCCGGGCGCCGGTGCTGGGCGCGAGGCTCTTTCGCACCTTGATCTTGCGGCTGTCCGCAATCTCCTGCGCCTTCTTCATGTCGTTCAAGACGTGCATCGGGTCGCCGGCGCTGGGAACGTCCGCCAGGCCGATGATGACGACGGGCGTGGACGGCCCGGCGCTCTCCAGCTGGTTGCCCAAGGCGTCGTGCATGGCGCGCACCTTGCCGTGAACGCTACCCACGAGGATGACGTCACCACGGTTCAGCGTGCCGTCTTGCACGAGGACGGTAGCGACGGGGCCGCGACCGCGATCTAGCTCGGCCTCGATGACGACGCCGGACGCGGGCTTGCCCGGATTGGCGCGCAGCTCCAAAACTTCCGCCTGAAGGGCGAGGGTTTCGAGCAGCTTGTCCACGCCGAGGCCGGTGTGAGCGGACACTTCTACGTAGAGCGTGTCACCGCCCCACTCTTCCGCGACCAACCCCTGCTCGGAAAGCTGACGCTTCACGCGCTCCGCGTTGGCATCCGGCTTGTCCATTTTGTTCACGGCCACGACGATCGGCACGTTCGCCGCTTTGGCGTGAACGATAGCTTCACGCGTCTGCGGCATCACGCCGTCGTCCGCTGCGACCACCAGCACGACCACGTCCGTCGTGCGCGCGCCGCGGGCACGCATTTGCGTGAACGCTTCGTGGCCTGGCGTGTCCAGGAACGTGATTAGCCCTTGCGCGGTCGCGACTGAGTAGGCGCCGACATGCTGGGTGATACCGCCCGCCTCACCCGACACGACGCTGGTCTTGCGGATGCGGTCCAGCAAGCTGGTCTTGCCGTGATCGACGTGACCCATGACGGTCACGACCGGCGGACGGAGCTGCTTGTCGCCCAGGTCCTCCGTTTCCGAGCCCTGCGCCGCCGTGATTTGATCAGCTTCGCTGACGGCGACGTCTTCGACTTCCCAGCCGAACTCGTTGGCGACGATCTTCGCGGTGTCCGCGTCGAGCGTGCTGTTGATGTTCACGCCGGTCATGCCGAGACGCATGAGCTTCATGAGCATCTCGGTCGACTTGATGCCCATCTTGCTGGCGAGCGCCTGCAAGCCGACCGACTCCTCGATGCGGACGACCTTTTTGTGGGCCGAGCGCTCCTGGGTGACGATGTTGCCGGGCGTCTTCGACCGAGGCGGGCCGACGAAGCGACCGTTGCGCATACCGGGGCGCTGCGGGCCACCGCGGAAGTTACCCTGCGGACCGCCTGGGCCACGAGGACCGCCTGGGCCTCCGGGACGCTGGCCGAAGCCGCCCACGCCTCCAGCCTTGGCGTTGTACTCCACGCGACGCGGAAGCGGGCCGGTGCGCTGCGGCATCGGAACGCCGGGGCGACCACCCCAGACGTCGATACCCGTCTTGGGTGGAGTCGACGGACGGGGCGCGGTCGTCGGAGCCGGGGCTGCCGGACGAGCGGCCACTGGCGCGGGAGCCGGTGCCGGTGCCGGGCTCGGGCCCGGAGCCACCGCAGCGGGAGCCTGAGCCGGTGCCGCGGCTGCGACCGGCGCGGGTGCGGGTGCCGGCGGCGGAACAACGACGGCCGGAGCCGCCGCGGGGGGTGGAGGCGGCGCCGCATGACGCGGCTCCGACTTCACCACGGGAGGCGCGGCTGGAGCCGGCGCCGCTTCCTTGACCGGGACCGGAGCCGGAGCCGCGATGGCAGCCGGAGCGGGCGCGGCGGGCGGAGCCGCCACGGGAGCGGGGGCCGCTTCCTTGACCGGAGCCGGGGCAGATGCGACCGGAGCCGGCGCGGGTGCCCGTGCCGGTGCCGCCACTGCCGCCGGAGCCGGGGCAGGTGCGACCGGAGCCGGTGCAGGCGGAGCCGGAGGCTGAATCAAAATCGGCGAAGGCTCCGCGGGCGCGGGTGCGGGCGGCGGCGCCGCAGCTGCGGGCCTCGACTTCACCTCGACCGGGGGTGCCACGGGCACGCGCGGGTGCGATGGCGACGATGCCTCTTCACGAACAGAACTTACTGGACCCGCTGAAGCCACAGGTGATGACGCCTCCGTGCGCGCCCCTGTAGCACCTCCAGCCGCTCGGCGCTTGACGACCGTGGGGCGAATGCGTTCCTCGACCGTGCTCGGAGACTTTGCCTTCTCCAAGTGTCGCTTCACGCGGTCCACCATTTCTGGCCCGATCGCGCTCATGTGATTGCGCACGTCTGGCACCCCCACGGATTGGAGCAACGAGACGAGGCTCTTAGGTTCCATGCCCAAATCACGAGCCACCTCGTACACACGCAGCTTTGTCGTCATCCAACCTCCGTCACTCTGTGCGCTCTTCCGGGCTCTTCTAGCTCGGAGACCGAAATCATCCGGGAGACCTCTTTGGCGAGGTCCGGGGAAAGTAGGCCAACCAGCGCCAGCTCGTCGCGTCCGAAGACAGCGCCGAGGTCGGCTTTGGTTTTGAAAAATCTCACGCGCCCTCGTTCTCCGAGGCGTCGAACCGCAGAAAGCTCGGCAGACGCCTTCGCGTCACGAGCCAGCACCAACAACTCCACGCGGTCGTCACGCTCGGCGTCTTCCAGGGCTGCGGTACCGACCGCTGCCAGACGCGCGCGCACCGCCGCTTGGAGCAACGAATAAGTGCGTCGGACGGCCGCCTCGCGCAAGGTGTTCGTCACCTGCTCGAGGTGGGCGCTCACCTTGGTCTTCAGACCGCGGCTGAGGCCACCCTTGACGGCGCCCTCCAGACAGGCGGCACGGGGGTGAACCCAGGCCCCGCGTCCGAACGCGCCACCGGCTAGGTCCGCGACGACCTCGCCGTCCGGTCCGACGACCAGACGCACGAGGTCCTGCGGGGACCCGCTGGTCTTGCAACCGACGCACGTGCGAAGCGTGGGCACTGGGCTGACTACCTCTGAACGGCTCAGGCTTCGTCCGATGCCGCGTTGGGCGCGGCGGCCTGGGCTGCGCGCTGAGCCGCCAGCTGCGCGCGAGCCTCTTCGATTTCGCGCGCCTCGGATTTGAGGAAGTACTCGGCGCCCTGCTGAATCTGGCGGGCCTTCTTGATGCCGAGGCCGGTGCGGATGGCGAGGCGGTCCGCGTCTTCCCGAGCGAGGTCCGTGATGGTGCGGTAGCCGGCCTCTTCCAAGAGCTGCAGCGTGCGCAGGCCGACGCCGGGCACGAAGCGCAGCTTCTCCCGCTCGGTGAGCGGCTCGATCTGCGAGGAGGCACGCTGAATGCGCTCGCGGCGCAGGCGCTCGGTCGTGCCGTCCGCGGCGCGCTTGAGCTCCGCGGCGCGCTCCTCCGTCTCCACGCCCTCGATCTGGGCCAGCTCTTCCACGGCCGCTTCGGAGATTTCCTCGAGGGCGCGGAAACCGAGTCGGAAGATCGCCTTGGCGAGCTCTTCGTCCACGCCGTCGATCTCTTTGAGCACGACGAGAGCCTCGTCCTCCATCTGCCGGAACTTGCTGTCGCTGATGATGTCCAGCTTCCAGCCCGTGAGCTGGGCGGCGAGGCGCACGTTCTGGCCCTTGCGGCCGATGGCCAGCGAGAGCTTCTCGTCCGGCACCACGAGCTCCATGCGGTGGTCGGCTTCGTCCACGATCACCTTGTTCACCTCGGCCGGCTGAATGGCGTTGATGATGTAGCGCGCGGGATCGGGGTCGAACGGCACGATGTCGATCTTTTCGCCGCGCAGCTCCTGCACGACGGCTTGCACTCGCGAGCCCTTGATGCCGACGCACGCGCCGACCGGATCCACGTCCGAGTCCCGCGTGGTGACGGCGATCTTGCTACGCGAGCCCGGCTCCCGAGCGACGCCGACGATCTTGACGATGCCTTCGTAAATCTCCGGGACTTCGGCCTCGAAGAGCTTGTCCACCAAGGTTGGCGACTGGCGGCTGAGGATGATCATCGGCCCGCGCGACTCGCGGTCGATGTTCTTCACGAAAGCGACGATGCGGTCGCCGGGGCGGTACGTTTCGCGCGGCGTTTGCTCGCGCGCGGGCAGCACGCCTTCGGTCTTGCCCAAGTCCACGATCAGGTTGTGGCCCTTCTCGAAGCGGCGAACGATGCCGCGGATGAGCTGGCCCTGACGGTCCTTGTACTCGTTGAAGATGATGTCGCGCTCGGCGTCGCGGACGCGCGAGAGAAGCACCTGCTTGGCGGTCTGCGCGGCGATACGGCCGAAGGCACTGCGCGCCTGCTTCATGTCCAGCACGTCGCCGAACTCTTTGTCCTGCTGGCGCGCGCGCTCGGCGTCGCGGGGGTGCCAAAACACCTGGAAGCCGAGCTCCTCGCCGATCTCCGCGTCGAGGCCGTGCTCCTTCGCGACGTCCAGCTCGATCTCGCGCTCGGGCAAGCTGACGTCGTCCACGACCGTCATGTACTGGAAGAGGTCGATGTTGCCGGTGTCTTCGTTGAAGCGCGCCTCGAGCTCGCGCGTCGGGCCGAACACCGCTTGCGCAGCTTTGAGGATCGCCGCCTCCATCGTCTCGATCAGGACCTTCTTCTCGATGCCCTTCTCCTGGGCCACCTGCTCAACGATGGAACCTAGATCCACTGCCATACCGGCTGATGCTGCTGCCATCTCTACCTTCTCCGTGCGGACCGCTCTTGGCGGTGTGGGCGGCTTTTGCCTTTGGCGCCGCCAGATCGGGGGCCGCTGGTCTTCCAGTCGAAGACCAAGTGACCGTTGTCGATTTCTTCGAGCGAGAGCTCGACGAGCTCCCCCCGTTCGGTCTGAATCGTGACGCGCTTCTCGGGCGAAACGCCCTGCAGCGTGCCGATGATCGTGTATTCGCTGTTGCGGGGCTGCTTGAGCTTGAGCTTGGCCGGTTGCCCCGAGAAGCGCTCGTAGTCGCTCAAGTTGTAGAGAGCGCGCTCCACGCCGGGCGACCCGACCTCGAGCCGATAGCGGTGCGGGATGCAGTCCGCGACGTCCAGCGCCGCCGAAACCTCGCGCGAGATGTCCGAGCACAGCTCGAGGGTGATGCCCGCGCCCGGCATACGCTCTCCCGACTTTTCCAGCGTGAGCTCCAGAACCCAGCCGCTGCGATCCGTCTTGAACACGAGCTCCACCGCGTCCACGCGATGCGCGGCGAGGATTGGCTCTACCGCGGCGACGACGCGCTCGCGATCGAGTCCGGGCAGCTTTTCGTGGGCAATCGTCATTCGTGAAGGTGGGAATCGGCGGGCAGTTTGGGCAAAAAAAAACGGACCCTCTAAGAAGAGCGGGTCCGAGGGATCCACCCAAATTGTCGGGCGGGATAGTAGCCAAAGGTTTCGATGTGTGCAAGGCGCTCCCCACCCTACCGTGCTCGACGCGTCAATTTCGCACCTGGGGGCGCCGAAGATGTTTTTCGACCGTTTCGAGCGTTCAGCGCCCCTTTTTGGCTCCTGGGGGGTAGGCCGGGGCTCCTGGCGCGGGCTTGGCCCGGCCGCACGCAGCGCGTCACGGGCTGGAACCGCCTCGGATCGGGCGGCGCGTGGCCCGCGCGCGCCGCGCCCAGCTGGGCGCGCAACCTACGGTTCAGGCCAAATTCGGCAGGGTTACCAGGTCCACGTGCAGTACTTCGCCTGAAAAGGCCATGATTTCCGACAGGCACGCGTCGCTCGGGCGGCTAGAAAGGCGGATCTTCGCGCAAGCGGCGCGAGCGCCCTCGAACACGGTGTTGTCGAGCTCCTGCACGTTGATGCCGTGACGCTTGAGCACGGCTAGCACGTTGGCCAGCGCCCCCACCTGGTCGACGTGCCGGACCACGAGCTGGTAGCGCGAGTACGTGCTCTCCGCGATGTTCACGACGTTGGGCACCTCCCCCTTGGTGAGGAAGCTGCGCAGGATCCGCACGGTCTCGTTGGCGATGGCGATCTGGGCTTCGTCGGTCGACGCGCCGATGTGGGGCACCGCGTAGACCAGGCCCGTCTCCAGCAGCGGGTGCCGGTACTGGGCGATGCGGGTCGTCGGCTCCCCGGGCAACACGTCTAGCCCGACCCGCAGGCTCTTTTCCACGACGAGCTCCTGCAGGGCATCGTAATCCACCAGCTCGTCTCGGGCGGTGTTGATGAAGAAGGAGCCCGGCTTGAGCTGCGACAGCACTTTGCGGTCCACCACGCCACGGGTGCGCTCCGAAAGCTCGAGATGCACGGTGAGGATGTCCGACACCTTGGCGAGCTCCACCGCCGACGCCACGCGCGTCACCCCCAGCTCGGCGGCGCGGGCGGCCGTAAGCGAGCGGCTGTACGCGTAGCAGGTTAGCTCGTAGGCCTGGGCGATTTTGAGCACGGCGCGGCCCACGTGACCCAGACCCAAGATGCCGATGGAGCGGCCGCGAAGGCCTGTCGCCCGCGCGAATTCGTTCTTCTCCCAGCGACCCGCCCGCAGGCTCGCAACCCCGTCCGGAATTCGGCGATCGAGGCAGCCGATGAGCGCGAAGGTGAGCTCGGCGACGGCGGAGGCGTTCTTGCCCGGGCAATTGGCGACGTAGATTCCGCGCTCGCTGGCGGTGGCGACGTCGATGTTCTTCACCCCGGCCCCGGCGCGAATGACGAGATTGAGCGCGCTGCCGGCGTCGAACGCCGCCTTGTTGACCTCTGTCCCCCGCACGATGAGCACGTTGAAGCCCGGCAGGCGCGCCGTCAGCTCCGCGGAGTCTAAATCCGGCTCGTAGCTCACCTCCACGCCAAGCGTGCGCATTTCATCGAGGCTGCTTTCGGAGAGACGATCGGCGACCAGAACTCGCATAGGGAGGCCCCGAGACTTATCACGACCGGCGCCGCTGAGGGGACCGGCTTACGCGGCGCCGTCCTCGTTCCGGGGCGAAATCCCGAAAAACCGGCCCGCGATCTCGATCCCGATGCCTCCCTCGCGCTCGCCGAGCCAAGGCGCGATCTCGAGCTGCGCGGCGGGCGTGAAGCGCGCGGGGTCCCCGTCCGCCAAACGCAGCCAGAGCGCGCCTTCGGCGTCCACGCAAAGGGCCTCGGGGTCGAGCTCCAGCTCCTGACCATCGAGCAGCTCCAGCAACGGGTGGCCCTCCTGGTCGCGCACGGTGCGCACGAAGCGCGCCGCCCCCTCGACCGTGAGGTAGCTCCAGTCGTAGCCGTTGCTCAGGATGAAGCGACCGTCGTCCGGGTGCCGGCGCAGCCACGAAGCGAACGCGCGGTGCATCCCCGGATGCGCCACGGGAGCTCCTTCGTGGAAGAAGCGACCGTCCTTGGCGAGGCGGATGCTGCTTTCACGCGAGCGGCCCTCCGGCGGCGGGAAGCGAAAGAATTCGGGGTGATCGCCAGGCTTCATCGTTTGCCTCTGGGAGATGCAAGCTTAGCGCCGGCAGCCGGTCCGAGCGCGTAGCGCTTGGTCACGTCCACGAGGAAGCGTCGTTCGAGGGCGCTCCGGCCCAAGAGCATGCGGTATTGCATGTGCCGGCGATCCACGAGCCCCACCTCGATTTGCTGCTCGCGCCCTCCCAATCGCACGTGCGCCTTCACGAAAATGCGGGCGTCGGTTTGGCCCGTGCTGGAACGGACGGCGGTACGGCGAGACACTTTGGTCTCGACCGTCACGCGGGCCGCGGGATCGTCACGCTTGAGTCGCACCTCGAAGCGCACCCGGCCCCCCGGCAGCCGGGTGACGTTTTCGACGTGAAGCGCGCTGGTGCGCGCGCCCGTATCCACGCGCGCGCTGAGGCTCCGCACACCCCAATCCGGAAAGTCCACGTGCTCGGCCACGCCGATGATCCGGAGCGGTTCTCGTTCACGCATCGACGGCCGGAGGCTAGCCGGAAAGTCTGCTGACCCACAATTGGGGCGCGCGGTTGCTATAAGGGAGGCCGTGCTGGACGAGCTCCCGACTCTCGAATTTGCCGCGACTGCGGTCGCGGTCGTGCTCGTGCTCCGCGCCGTCCGCCTCGGCGGGGGCAACACGGACCCTCGACTCAGGCGCCGCTCGAGCGCCGAAACCGCCCGGGCTCGCGATCTCATCGGCCTGTCCATCCTGGTCGGAGCCATCGCCTATGCGTTCGGTATGGGCCGCGCCTCCACGTGGTTCTTGGTCGCGGTCGGCGTGGCCATCTCGGCGCAGCTGGCAAGCTTCTACTTGCGCGCTCGGGCGGAGCCTCCGCTGCCCCGCCCTCCCAGCTTGCACGACGACCCGGAGCTGGAGGTCGACGAAGAAGAAGACGACGTCTACGCCTGCCCGCAGTGCGGCCACGGTACATTGGTGGAGCTTCAGGATACGGCGCGTTTGCTCTCGGGACTGCAGGCGCTCACGCCGGTCGTGGCCTTCGTCTGCCCGAGCTGCGGAGCTCTCAGCGGGTACGTGGACGAGCCCGAACGCATTGCCGTAGGCGAGCCCCACGGCACGCGTCTGCGCCGAAGCCCGAGCGGCGAGGACGACGAGGCGTTGGAAGACCCGACCGAGCACGCCGGTTAGCCTGAAAAGCGCGCCACGGCGCGCCGGCTTGCCAGCGGCCCCAAAAAGCGGGAAATGGTGTCGCTCCCATGGACGCATCCGGCAGCCGCGAGGCCAATCGACAGTATTACGACGCCTTTTCGGCGGATTACGAACGCGAGCGCGGCAAAAACGATCCGGGCGGCTACCACGAGCTCTTGGACGAGCTCGAGGCAGGCTACGTGCAGCGCTTCGCGCAAGGTCGCGACGTGCTGGAAGTGGGCTGCGGCACGGGTCTCGTCATGCTGCGGCTCCGCGAGTTCGCGCGGAGCGTGCAGGGGGTGGACCTTTCGCCGGGCATGCTGGAGAAGGCAAAACAGCGAGGCCTCTCCGTAACGCTCGGCTCAGCCACGGAGCTGCCCTTCGAGAGCGACCGCTTCGACGTCACCTGCTCTTTCAAGGTGCTGGCCCACGTGCCCGAGATCGAAACTGCGCTGTCGGAGATGGCGCGCGTCACGCGGCCCGGTGGCGTGGTGCTCGCGGAGTTCTACAACCCGTTCAGCGTGCGCGGCTTGCTCAAGCGGCTCGGCCCGGCCGGCAAGATCGCCAAAAGCGCGGACGAGCACGACGTCTACACTCGCTTCGACTCCCCCGCCCGTGCCCGTGCGCTCACGCCGCCGGGCTGCGTGTTCGTCGGCGCGCGGGGCGTGCGCATCACGATCCCGAGCGCGCGGCTGATGAAAAATGCCCTCGGACGGCGCGTATTCCGCGCCGCCGAGCACGCGCTATGCGACTCGCCGCTCAAGAACCTGGCCGGCTTCTACGTCGCCGCGTACGAAAAGCGAGCCCCCGCATGAGCCAAGCGCCGCCCACCTCCCGCCCCACCGCTTGGTGGCTTTCCGCGCTGGAGCGCCGCGCCGAGCGCATGTACGAGTCGCACCCCGCGGAGCTCCCAAAGCCCACCTTCGAGAGCGAAGTGGAGCGTCGCGCCGCAATCAAATTCTTCAATGCCGCGCTGCGCGCGGAAGAGTCAGGCATCCATCAGGCGCACGAGCTGGCCGGTGACGTGGCCACGTGGGACGCGGAGCTCTCGGAGGTGCTGCGCCTCTACGGCAACGAGGAGGGCTGGCATCAAGAGCTGCTGCAAGAATTCCTGCGCGACCTCGGCGGAGAGGTGCAGCCGATGGGGCGCGTCACGCGCACGCTTTACCGCGTGTACGCGCGCGCCAAGCGCATGGACACCATCGTGCTCGCGAACCTGATGTTCGAGACCATCGGCTCGACCACCTACCGCATGGCCCTCGCCAACGTGTCGCAGCCGTCGGTGCGGCGCATGCTCACGATCCTGACGCGCGACGAAGCCTTTCACGTCCCGCTCAACGTGCACTTCTTGCGGCGCGTGCTGGAGCGCGACCCGAGCGGCCTTCCCCGCCTCCGGCGCCTTTACGTCTTGCTGTTCGCTTCTCTCACGCTGTTACCGCTCGCCAGCCGCCCCAAAGCCAAGGCGTTCGACCGGATCGAAACTCGCGCGCTGATGCGCGCCTACGCGCTGGAGCTCGGGCGTCTCTTCGCCCGCGAGCACGATTTGCAGCTCGCGCCGCCGCGGCTCCTCTTACGCCTCTTCGGCATCCGCCCGGACGAGCTGACTTCCGGCGCCGAGGCCTCGCCGACCAGTGTCGAAGCGGCCGCGCGGGCCGTCGATCGGGAGCAGGTAACGGTCACGGCCCTCCCGAGTTGAGCGCGCTTAGAACGTGCCGACCACGCTGAGCCCACCGCCGCCTCGGTCGAAGTAGGGCAACGCCGATACGGAGGTGGGAGGGGGTTTCGGAGCCAACGAGGGCGGCAGTTTACGTGGCCGCTCCTCGCGGAACTCGGGTACGAACTCCAGCTGGGCATGAAGGATGCCGCCGGCCGCGAGAGCCGCGAACGCCCAAAATCCTCCCGTCTTGGCGATGCTCCAAGCGCGAATCTTGTCCTCTTGGTTCGCCTCGTCCACCGAGCGGCCGCTGCGGCGCGCGCCGTCCGCCTCCGTGGCCAGCTTGCTCTGCATGACGATGGCCGTGATGCTCAAGCCGCCGAGCAACGCCTGACTGGCGAGCAACGTGTAGCCGAGGCTCGGCTGGCGATTTTGAAATTGCCCGACGCCGAACGGAATCGCCGCGATGGCGCGGCTATTGCGTTGCACGAGCGTCTCCTTCGAAGCGAGCTTCTCGAGCTCGCGCATGCGATCGCGCTCACGCGCTTGAGTTTGCAGCCGCCGACGCGCTTCCTGCTGCGCCTGCAGGAGGCGCGCCTGCTCGGCGGCGCGAATCTCGTTCACGAGCGAGTCGCGCACCCGGAGGAAGCGCTCGACCACCGGCTGCGGGAACACGAGGCTGTCCGGCGCCTTCATCTGCGGATTTTCGTGGATCGCGGCGCGCAGCGGGGCGTCTGCGGCGTCCGCCTCTCCCGCGCCGAGCAGACAAGCCGCCCAGTAGACCCGGGCATTTTCAACCATGCCCGCCTGACGCAACGTGCGGTGCGTCGTCGGGTCCAGCAGCCGCTCGATCTCGCGGCTGCACTCCCCGTACTTGGCGGCCTCGTACAAGCCGGCGATGCGGGAAAGCTCAGCCTCTTCGCTCAACTCACCGGGAGCTGCGATCGCTACCGGTTTCGCGGCGCCCGGCTTGGTAGAGCTCGGCTTGGCGGCGCTCGGCTTGCCAGGTACCCTCGCGGGAGCGGCCGACGCCGGCGGCGGAGCCGTCGCCTGCGCTCTGGCTTGCGTTGGGGCGAGCACCCCAAGGCTCGTAATCGCGATCGCTGACCAAGACCTGAACATTCCGAGCCGAGACCCGCCCCCGACGCCTGCTCAGGGGAAGGTCGCAGTTTTTCCGGCGGCCAGGTCTACGTCAACTTCTATCGGCGCCTCCCCAGGCGCCGGGAAGATGCTGCAATGGGCTTTCACGGTCGCCCGCGGCATGGCGATCTTCTTCTGTCCGGACGATTCGAAGCGGCCGAATTCCGCGCAGCTCGCCGTACTCAGCGGCGCCCCGCGAAACTCCAGAACCGCGGGCTTCCACTCGATCACTCCGCGCACCGTTTGCCGCTCACCGGCCCGGAGGGTGACGAATTTGGTAACGGGGCCGACGCAGCAGTCCGGGCTTGGGGGACGAAATTCGAAGACGTGGTCGCCGGCGGAAAACTCGTGATTGACGCCAAACCAGTTGCTGAGCGGGGTGCCGTCCACCAGTACGACGGCGTTCTGCGGACCCGAGACGGTGATCCTCACCAGCGCCGGCTCCCCGGCCGCTTCCTTGGAGGGCGCGGGTGCCGGGGAATTATTGCCCCTCTTCTTCTTGGGCTTAGTGGAAGCGGCCGTCGCGCTGGCGCCGGGGCTCGCGGCCTCGGGAGAGCGAGGGCTGACCTGGGCGCTGTTGGCCACGGGAGCGGCGACGCCAGGCTTTTTGTGGGTTGGCCCTCGCAGCTTGGCCGCCAGCTTGAAGACGCCGCCGAGCGCGGCGGCGATGATGAGGCTGCCCGTCAAAATGACTGCGCCTTGCATGAGCGCGCGACGGAAGCGCTGCCGGCGCGCCAGTGAAGACACCTCCGAAATCAAATCCGTGTCGTCGGGCCGATACGCGAGGGCGCGATTGAAGCAAGTCGTGGCCGCGAGCACGTCTCCGTCTTCTCGCGCCTGCCGACCGCGCGAGACCAGGCGCTCCACGATGCGCTGTTCGAACTCCGTTCGATATGCTTTCGGGTCGCGCAGGTAAGACGCGATCTCTTGCGGCGAGTCGTCGAAGCCGAGGTGACGCAGCTCCGCGCGCAGAGCCTCCGCGACCTGCGCCGTCGATGCGAAACGGTCCTTCGGTTCGCGGGCGAGCGCGCGCTCTACCACTGCGCTCAACCCCGAGCCGATGGTGGGGCGCGCCCGCTCGGGGCTGGTGAACGCGCCTTCCAACACGCGGCGGAGGACCTGCGCGGGGTTCTTCCCATCGAACGGCAGCTTGCCGACCAAGCATTCGTAGAGCAGCACGCCGAGGCCGAACACGTCCGACCGCGCGCTCACGTCCCCGCCCTCGATTTGTTCGGGGGCCATGTGCGCGGGCGAGCCCAGCACCTGCCCCGTCGACGTAACGCCTTGCGCGTCCAGCAGCTTGGCGATGCCAAAGTCCGTGATCTTGACGAGCTTTTCCGGGGCTTCCCCCGTCCTCGGCTCGGAGCCGTAGCGCAGGAGCACGTTCTCCGGCTTCACGTCGCGGTGAATGACCCCGAGCCCGTGCGCGTGGTCCAACGCTTGCGCGATCTCGATGCCGATGGCGGCGGCCACCTCGGCCGGCAAATACTGCTCGCCGGTCAGCAGCTCACGGAGCGTCTTACCGCGTATCAGCTCGACGACGAGGTAGCGCTCCTCGGCGTCATCCTCCGAGACGTCGTACACCTCGACGACGCCGGGGTGTTTGACCTTCGCGACCGCGCGCGCCTCACTAGTGAACCGCTGCCCTACTTCCTTGTTCTCGCGAAGGTGGCGATGGATGATTTTCACCGCGACCTCACGCCCTAGGCGCCTGTCGCGAGCGCGGTACACGGTGGCCATGCCACCGTGACCGATCTCCTCCAGCAGCTCGTACTTGTCGAGCTTCGGAAACGTGTGTTCTTGCGCGGCGCTCAGTCAGGCCTCCGCCGCGCAGCCTTCACGGCAGCTGCTCCACACGCACGCCGTTGGTGGCGCCCCGCACGCCCACGCGCGCGCCGTACACCATGACGTAACGCTCCCCGGACTTGACGAGACCATTGTCCATCAAGAACTGGCTGGTGTTCCGCACCTGATCTTCCACCGTAGACGTTTTACCCACGAGCGCCCTAGGAGTGACGCCCCAATATAGCGCGAGCCGACGCAAAGTGCGCTCATCCGATGAGAAAGCCAGGATCGGCGCCGTGGCGCGGGCCTTGCTGACTAGGCGCGTGGTGAGACCCGTCTCCGTCAGCGTGACGACCAGCTTGGCTCCCACCTCGCGAGCGATCGCACACGCGGCGTGGGCGATTGAATCCGCCGTGGTGTGGTCCGGCTCGGAGGGGTTCGGCGCGAAAAACCGGCTGCCCTCGGCCTGGCGAATGATGCGGTCCATCATCCGGACCGATTGGAGCGGGAATTTACCGCTGGCGGATTCTGCCGAGAGCATCACCGCGTCAGCGCCGCCGAACACGGCGTGGGCGACGTCGCTCGCCTCCGCGCGAGTCGGACGCGGCGAGTCGACCATCGACGCGAGCATTTCGGTTGCCACGATGACCGGCTTCCGGTGAATGCGACAGGTGCCGATGATCTGCTTCTGGATGACGGGCACGGTCTCCGGCGGCAACTCGACGCCCAAGTCGCCGCGCGCGACCATCGCGCCGTCCGACGCGCGCACGATCGAGTCCAGACGCTCCACGGCTCCCGGCGTCTCGATCTTGGCGATGATCGGCGTGGGCTTGCCGCGACGCTCGCAGATTTCGCGCAGCTCTTGCACTTCCTCCGCGCGCCGCACGAACGACAGCGCAACGTAGTCCAGGTCCATCGAGAGACCGAACTCGAGATCCTTCTTGTCCTTGTCCGTGAGGGCGGGCAGGCGGAGGCTACCGGAGGGCAAGTTCACGCCCATCTTCGGGCGCATGGGGCCGCCGTGCTCCACGATGCACTCCACGCGCTCGCCGCGCACGCCGACGACGCGCAGCTCCACCTGACCGTCCGAAAGCAGGATGCGGTCGTCCGGGCGCACGTCTTGCGACAGCGGCTCGTACGTGATGGCAATCGTGTGGTCGTCACCGACGTCGCCGGCGATCATGTCCACGCGGTCGCCATTGACGAGCACGGCGGGACCGACCTTCGCGGTGCGGATCTTCGGACCGCACAAGTCCTGCAGCAGCGCGACCTGCTTGCCGAGCGCGGCGCTCTCTTGGCGGACCATCTCGATGCGCTGGCCGTGCTCTTCATGCGTGCCATGCGAGAAGTTGAGCCGCGCGACATCCATGCCGGCTTCGATGAGCCCGCGAATTCCTTCTCGGCTGTCGACAGCGGGACCGAGGGTGCAAACGATTTTGGCGCGGCGGGAGATCATCTAGGTCGTCCGATTCTTCTGTTGGATGGGGCCAGCGTAGGGGCGCGCCGGCGGGGGGGGAGCATGCCACAGTGAAAGCCACATGGATGCACCAGATCGCGTCACGCTGAGCGCTCTCTTGTTAGCACGCAGCGACCGGCCGTGAGTTTGACTTTCGGCCTTTCGTCCCGACCATGGTAGAGGACGGGGCCATGACCGGATTTCGACGCGATGCGCAAGACTCGGCGGTCTTGGGCTCACTGCGCCTTTCTCAAGTAATTCGCGACGCCGACGTCGAGCTGCCCGCATACGTGTACGACGTCGACGGGATGACCGAAACGTTGCGGTCGTTGAAACATGCTTTCGGCGACGCGCCGCACCTGGTCGCGTATGCCATCAAAGCCAACAGTGCGGGAACGGTCGTTCGCGCCTTCGCGGCCGAGGGCGCCGGCGTGGACGCAGTTTCGGGCGCCGAGGTCGAGCTCGCGCTGGCGTGCGGGGTTCCGGCAGAGAAGCTGGTCATGAGCGGCGTGGCCAAGAC
>JAQSWN010000158.1 GCA_029266615.1 Polyangiaceae bacterium | reverse complement strand
TCGAGCTGCAGCGCCGCTGCCACGGAAAGAGCCGCCTCGCGGAGAGCGTGGGGGACGGCTTTCTGTACCTGAACAATCCGTACGTGCGCCGCATTCGGAACGCGACCCTGTCCGCCGGCTTTCGCTTCACGCTCGCTGACGAGGGCGCCTACTTCGGCTTCCCGCTCGTTCACCTGGACACCCTGCTCCGCAGCCGGAAGATCCCGTATCGACCGAGCTTCACGGCGCTCGAGCACCTGGAGCGGTCGCGGCCTGGGTTCTTTCGCCTCGCGGACTTGCAGCAGAACCGGCCCGCGCCCAATTACCTGCTGCACGAATCCGCGCATGCGGTGGCGTTCCATGAGCTCTTTGGCCGGCCCAAAGACGTTCACGCGGCGCTCTCCGAGCCACGCGCGCTGGTCAAGCTGATGCTCGGCGAGTCGTTCGCGATGACCGCCGAATACTTCGCGGCGTGCGCCGTTCGTGGGCAGCCGCACGGTTGGTTCTTCTCGATCAGCTCGTATCGGCACCGTACCCAGAAGAAGAAGGCCGTGGGCCAGCTACTGGAGCGCTACGGGTTCGATTTTACCGCGCGCGCGGTGCTACTCGCGTTTCTCTACAACAACTTTCTCGTCGACCGATTGAGTGAGGACCAAGCCGCGCGCTTGTTCCAAACCGCGGAGCCGAACGTCGCTCGACGCTTGAACGAAGTCACCCGGCGCTCACTCCGGTCGACGCTGAACGGCCTGATGGTGATGAGCCCGGAGTTCCGCTACGACACCTCGCGGCTGTTTCTGACCATGTTCGGCCGGTCCCGAAATATTCGTCGCGAGCTTTCCGCGGACCCGTTGGAGTTGCTGGCCGCGGACGCCGAAGCGCGCGCCGCCGTCCCCCGCCTGATCCGAGTCTTGGCCGATGATGGTTGAGAGGCTCGCCTCGGCTCAAAGCTCTGCCGTCTCCAGCCACTTCGGGTTCTTGGCCGTGCCGTCGTACTTGTCGGAAGTTTTGAACAGCTCGTGCTCGCCCTTGGCCGCGGCCGGCGCCGTGCGCGCCAGCAAAGCTTCCCGCTCCTTGCCGGTGTAGGGCACGAAGTCCCGCATCAGCTTCAGGTCCTGCTCCAGCACCTCTCGGCTGTCGATGCCGGTGATCACGACGGAAGTGGGCAAGCTGAGGGCGTAACGAAGACACTCTTCCGCCTTCACGACTCCGGCCTTCAAGATGTCTCCGGAGCCCATCGACTTCATGCCCAGCACGCCGATGCCGCGCTGCTCGAGCACCGGGAGCACTTTGGCTTCGAAGCTCTTGTAGTGCGCGTCCATGACGTTCAGCGGCAGCTGCACCGCGTCGAACTGGAAGCCGGCCTTCTTTGCCGCTTCCAACATCGCCAGGTGAATGTCCGGATCCTTGTGGCCGGTGAAGCCAATGTAGCGGAGCTTGCCCGCCTTCTTGGCGGCTTGCAGCGCGCCCATGATGCCGTCCGGCGCGAAGCTACGCTCCGGATCGCTCATGCGAATCACCTCGTGTACCTGCACCATGTCGATGCGGTCCGTCTGCAGGCGCTTGAGCGATTGCTCGAGCTGAGCATTGGCAGCCTTGGCGGTGCGGCCGTCCAGCTTCGTCATCAAGAAGACCCGCTGCCGAAAGCCGTCTCGTAACGCCTTGCCCATCCGCTCTTCGCTCAAACCGTCGTTGTAGTCCCAGCAGTTGTCGAAGAAGGTGATGCCGCCTTCGACCGCGTCGCGCATGAGCTTGATCGCTTCGTCGTCGCTCAGCTTCTCTTTCTTACCGATGTGAGCGCCGCCCAGCCCCAACATGGAGACCATCTCCCCGGTGGCGCCGAGCTTGCGCTGGGTCGAGGTCTGCGCTTTGGCGCCCGCGGTCGCAGTGTCCGCCGCCGACGCCACCGGCGCGGGCCCCGCTTTCGCCGGCGGCTCGGCGCTCGGCTTTTGCTGGCACGCAGCGCCTAAGAGCCCGGTCAACGACAATCGGCAGAAGTCGGCGCGCGTCAGCGAGTGAGACATCGTGCGCGAAAGTGCAACGCGCGTGCCTCGTCGCTACGACGGCGGTACGCGCGTTGCTGGGTCGTCGTCAGTGCCCGTAATCCCATCGTGAGAGCTACCTCACCCGAGGCGTGAAGCCTCGCCGCGGCGCTTTTGTCGCGAATCCTCCGAGGAGAAAATCATGAAGGCAGTCGTCTTGAACGGATACGGCGATGTGGAGCACCTCGAGTTGCGGGAGGTGGAAGAGCCGAGTCCGGGGCCTCGTCAGCTGAAGGTCAAGGTCGCCGCCGCCAGCGTGAACCCTGTGGATTGGAAGATCCGGCGGGGTGAGATGCGCGCTTCGCTGCCGCTACACTTGCCGGTCATCCTCGGGCGAGACGTAGCGGGCGAGGTCGTGGCGGTCGGAAGCGACGTGCACGATTTTCAGGTCGGCGATCGTGTGATGGGCCTCGTCGAGCACGGGTACGCAGAGGCCGTGGTCGCCGCCGTGGAAGCGTTCGCCAAAGTTCCAGCGGAAGTCGAGCTGCCGACGGCAGCCGCGCTTCCGCTCGTAGGGCTAACGGGACTTCAGTTGGTGGAGGAGGCGGTGCAGGTGCACGCGGGGGAGCGGATTCTGATCACGGGCGCGGTCGGCAGCGTCGGGCGAGCCGCCGTGTTTGCGGCGAAGCGTCGCGGCGCGCAGATCGTCGCTGGCGTTCGCGCGCGCCAGCGTGAGGAAGCGGAGCAGCTCGACGTCGACGAGATTGTCGCGTTGGACGAACCGAGCGACCTCGAACGACTGCGCCCGGTGGACGCGATTGCCGACACCGTGAACGGGAAAGTCATGGCGGCGTTGCTCGATCGCGACAAAATCATAGCGGGGGGAGTCATCGGTACGGTGCTGCAACCGCCGCTCGGAGCCAAAGAGCAGGGCCTGCGTGTGCACACCCTACTGGCTCACGCGGATCCGGCCGCGCTGGCTGGAATTGGGGAAGCGGCTGCACGAGGCGACCTCGTAATTCCGATCAGACGGCAATTCCCGCTGAGTCAGGCCCCTGCGGCGCAGCACGTGGCCGAGGCGGGGGGAATCGGGAAGGTTTTGCTCGTGCCTAGCCTCCGACGCGCGAGCTGATAAGACTCGGGCCGTGGAGCTCAACGCGCTCGTCCTACTCCTGGCCCAGATTGCCGCTGTGCTGTTGGTGTCCCGGGGGTTGGGGTTCGGGGCGCGCGCGCTGGGACAGCCGCTCGTCATCGCGGAGATGGTGGCCGGAATCGTGCTCGGGCCGTCCCTCTTCGGCTGGTTGCTACCACAGGCGTCCGCGGCCTTGTTCCCGGCCTCTTCCATGCCCGTGCTGAAGATGCTCAGCCAGCTCGGGCTGGTGCTGTTCATGTTCCTCGTCGGCGTCGAGCTGGATCCGAAGCTCTTGCGAGGGCGTGAGCGCGCGTCGGTGATCATCAGTCACAGCAGCATCGTGGCGCCGTTCGCGCTCGGCTTGCTTGCTGCCTTTTGGTTGCACGAAGGGTACGCGCCGCCAGGGGTCGCTTTCCTGCCCTTCGCGCTCTTCATTGGCATTTCCATGAGCGTGACGGCTTTCCCGGTGCTGGCCCGGATCCTCACCGAGCGGGGCCTGTTTGGCTCTCGGGTTGGCGTCATCGCGATCGCCTGCGCCGCGGTGGACGACGTGACCGCTTGGTGCTTACTCGCGGTGGTCGTGGCGATCGCTCGGGCCAAGGGCCTCACGGACGCGGCGTGGACGGTCGGGCTGTCCCTAGTCTTCTCCGCCTTCATGCTCTACGTGGCCCGCCCCCTCCTTCGCCGAGCGGAGCGGTTCGTGCTCGAGAAGCGTGGCTCGCTCACGCCTGGCCTGGTGGCGGGCGCCCTTTTTCTGCTGCTCCTATCGGCGGCGCTCACCGAAGCGATCGGAATTCACGCGCTCTTCGGCGCATTCTTGTTCGGCGCGGTGCTGCCCCGGGAGGGAGGCTTGGAAAAAATGCTGGCGCACAAGCTCGAGTCCGTCGCGGTGCTGCTGCTGCTACCGCTCTTCTTCGCGTTCAGCGGGCTGCGCACGCGCATCGGCCTCGTGAGCGGGGCGAACGAGTGGCTCGTCGTTCTGGTCGTGATTGCCCTCGCTACGCTGGGCAAATACGGTGGCAGCACCCTCGCCGCGCGCTTCACGGGCTCCAGCTGGCGCGAAGCGAGCGCCATCGGCGTCTTGATGAACACACGCGGGCTGATGGAGCTCATCGTTTTGAACGTCGGACTGGACTTGGGCGTCATCAGTCCGACCTTGTTCGCGATTTTAGTCATCATGGCGCTGGTCACTACCTTCGCGACCACCCCCATCCTCGGGATCGTCTATCCGGACAGCGAGCTGCGACGGGATACCCCGGAAGCGGCCGCGCTCAGCCGGACTTGAGTCGCCCGAGCACGTCGCTCGTGACGCGCTCGCTGTAAGGGTCGCGGCTGGATTCGCCCGGCGCCCAACCCAAGTAGAAGCGATAGAAGTCGGCCCATGCGAGCGGGAATAGCTCGCGCCACTCCCGCTCCACTTCCGCCGCATTCGGGAGCGACCGCGAAAGCTCCTCGAAGTACGAGTCGAGGTAGCTCGGTACCAGGCCCTCACATTCGCGCGCGGAGAGACAACTACTCAAGAAGTACGCGACGTCCTTCACGCCCACGCCGCCACCCACGTACTGAAAGTCCACCAGCGCGACCTCCGGCGCATTCGCCGCGAAGCACACGTTCTCGAGCTTGGCGTCGCCGTGCACGAGCGTGCGGAAGCGAGCCCCACGGAGCGCGGCGTCGATCGCACCCGCCGCCTCACGGAGCGCGTCGTGCCCGAGCGCTCGCAGCTCGTCCGGCCGCGTGGCGAGGTGCCAATACGTGCCGACCTTCCAAAGTTGGTCCGGCTGGACCCCCAGGTACCGCGCATGGAAGCGCGCCAGCCAGCGCAGGGTGGCGCGGATCTCCGCGTCGCTCGCGCGGGCGCGGCGCCGGGAAAAGCCGCTCGCGTCTAGATCCTCCAGCACGAATAGCCAGCCGCCGTCCGCAGATTGCAAGCCATGCGCGCGCGGTACCCGGCACTCCGGTGACTCGGCGCAGCGCGCAGCATAGGTAGCGTAGAATGCGCGCTCCACTTCGTAGGAGCGCAGCTTGCGGCGATGCGAGAGGGTGCCATCGTCGGCGGGAGGCCGCACGTGCTTGACGATGGCGCTGCGGCCGTCCGCGAGCGTGACGCGCAGCAGCTCACCGTAGCCGCCCCACAACGTTTGTAGCCGCTGCTCGAGCGTCGCGGCGGCGCTTCCTGCCAAGCGGGCGACGCGCTGCATGAGCGCTCCGTCATCGTTGCTTCGGGCCCTGGTGCGCACGCGGGCCACGGCGTAGCACGCTTGCGCAGGCGCGCGGAATCACGCACGCTCCTCGCGTTGTCCAAGAGCCGAGATCGCGTGATCGTCATCGGAGCCGGCCTCGCCGGGCTGGCCGTCGCCGCGCGACTGCTCGCCGCGGGACGAGACGTACTGGTGCTGGAAGGCTCGGACCGGGTCGGCGGACAAATTTGCACTTTTCGCGAGGGCGCGCTGGTGGTGGAGCTCGGCGCGGAAGGCTTCGTCGCCCGTAGTCGAGCGGTGCCGGCCCTGTGCGCTCTCCTCGGCATCGAGGGCGAGCTCGTCGACCAGCTCACGACCGACACGTACGCAGTCGAGTCGAGCGGGCTCATGCTCTTGCCGCCCGGGGAGGCCGCACGCAGGCTCGGCTTCCAGGTGCCGGTCGAGGAGCTTGGCCGCGGTATCCGCTCCCTGCGGCTAGGAATGGGCCAGCTTACGGACGCGCTCAACGCTCGCCTGGGCGTCGACCAATTGCGGCTCGGAAGCCCCGTCAGCGCAATCCGCGGAACGCCGGGAACGTTGTCGGTGGAGCTCGAGGCCGGCGCGGTCGAAACCGCGAGCAGCGTCGTGGTGGCCTCCCCGGCGCGCCGCGCCGCGGCGATGCTCGCGAACGGCGCCGCCGCGCCCCTCGCAGACGCTCCGTTGATGTCCAACGTGAGCGTCAATCTGCTCTATCAACGTGGTGAATTTCGCGACTATCCGCCCGGTAGCGGACTCATCTTTCCCGATCGCTTCGGGAGCGTCGGGCTGCGCGCGCTGAGCCTCGTGGAGCACAAGTTCGCGGGACGCGTGCCGCCTGGCCAAGCGCTCGTTCGCGTCTTCTTTCGTCCCGTGGGTGACGCGCTCTCGACATGGCCGGACGAGCGCTTCGCGACCGAAGCCACGCTCGCCATCGGGCACGTTCTGGGCGCGCAGGGCGAGCCGCTGCGGACGTGGGTCTCGCGCTGGGCCGACGCGCTGCCGGTCTTTTCGCCTCCCTACCGGGAGCAGGCGGGCGCCGTGGACCGCGCGCTCCAGGCGCAAGGCGTGCATGTTACCGGCTCGGCGTTTCATGGCGCCGGCATCGACGCGGCGGTGAGCTCCGCCGAAATCGTCGCCGCGCGCCTAGGCGCCCCGGCCGAGCCGCGTTAGGTCGGCAACATGCGCGCTGGGTTCAGCTTGTCCAATGAGCGCGAGCCGCACGCCGAACGGCGGCGTCGCCTGCTCGAGCGCTACCCCCAGGTCAAGGAGCTGTACGGACCTTGCCCCCGGACGAAGTACGTTTGCACGGCCCTGGTCGCAGCCCAGCTGGGGCTCGCCTACGCCGTGCGCGACGCACCTTGGTGGGCGCTCCTGCTCGTCGCCTACGGCGTCGGGGGAATCATCAATCAGGCGCTCTTGCTAGCCATTCACGAGCTTTCTCACAACTTGGCTTTCAAGAAGCCGTGGCACAACCGTGCGTTCGCCCTGTTCGTGAACTTGCCGGTGGGCGTTCCGGTCGCGGAGACATTTCGTTACTACCACCTGCTCCATCACACCCATCAGGGTGACGACGCGCTGGATACGGATCTGCCCACCGAGCTCGAGGCGCGGCTGCTCCAGAACCGCGGGCTTCGGCTCCTGTGGCTCGCGGGGCAAGGCTTCGCCTATGGGCTGCGTCCGCTCTTCGTGCATCCAAAGCGGCCCGATCGGGGAGAGGTTCTGAACCTCGCGCTGCAGGTCGCGTTCAACGTCGCTATCTTCTACTTGTGGGGCGGCAAGGCGCTCGCGTACCTGCCCATCAGCTCCTTGATCGTGATGGGGCTGCATCCCATCGCCGGTCACTACATCTCCGAGCACTACGTGTTCCGCCCCGGGCAGGAGACCTACTCGTACTACGGGCCGCTCAACTGGCTCGCGTTTCACGTCGGGTACCACAACGAGCACCACGACTTCCCGTACATCGCCGGATCGCGGCTCGCGCGGCTCCGCGCGCTCGCACCCGAATTTTACGAATCGCTCTACGCGCATACATCGTGGTCCGCCACGCTGTGGCGCTTCATCACCGAGCCCACACTCGGCGGTTACAGCCGCGTCAAGCGGCGCCGAGCCGGCGAAAGCCTGTAGTCGGAGTCCGCCCGGCTCGGCGCGGGGTGCGAGATAGCGACCAAGCGTGCGGTATCGGCGATCGCCTCCTCGACTTGGCTTCGGTGCTTCCCCGCGTCGTGCACACCGAGCCTTTCCCGGCCGCCAGCAAGCCGTTCCGCAAGCGGCACCCAGAAGTGAACGTGCTGTGTCGCCCCGCCTTTCGGCAGCGGCGCGCTGGTACTAGCGTCCGCTCATGCGTCATCACGCCCTACTCGCTTGCCTCCTCGTCGCTTGCGGTCGTCCGCAACCGAGCGCGCCGCCGTCGAACGAGGTGCGCTTCACCGGGATGTGTGACGCCTCCGGCGCGGTGCCGCTGGATGAGCACACGTTCCTCGTCGCTGACGACGAAGACAACGTGCTCCGTGTCTACGATTCGTCGCAGGGCGGAGAACCGTTGGCGGCGGTGGACCTCTCCGAAGCGCTCCAGCTCCCCAAAAAGAAGAAGGGAGCGCCGGAAATCGACATCGAAGCAGCGACGCGGGTGGGAGGACTTGCGTACTTCATCACCAGCCATGGTCGTAATAGCTCTGGCAAAGCAAAGCCGGAGCGGCTGCGCTTCTTCGCGACCACCGCGTCCACGAATGGTCGACCCGAGCTCGTGGGCAAGCCCTACGACGGACTGCTCAGGGATCTGTTGGCGGAGCCCCGCCTTGCCCGCTTCAACCTCGCGGCCGCCGCCGAGCTCGCCCCGAAGGCCGACGGAGGCTTCAACATCGAAGGCATGACCGCGCGCCGCGAGGGCGGCGTCTGGCTCGGCTTCAGAAACCCGCTCCGAGAAGGCCGCGCTCTCCTCGTTCCGCTGCTGAACCCCGAGCAGGTCATCGAGGGTGAGCCGGCTCGGTTTGGCGAACCGGTAACGCTAGAGCTCGGGGGCTTGGGCGTGCGAGCGCTGTCCGTATCGCGGGGCCGCTACTTGATCGCGGCGGGGCCGTTCGACTCGGGGCCGGCGGGACGGCTGTTCACGTGGGATGGCGGGTCCACGGTCGTGCCCGTCACGACCGTGGACCTTCGAGGCTACAATCCCGAGGCCTTTTTTTCCGTAGACGGCAGCGGTCGGGTTCTGATGCTCAGCGACGACGGGTCGGTTCCGATGCAGGGCACCGAGTGCAAGAAGCTCGCACAGCCGGAAGACAAGCATTTTCGAGGAGTTTGGGTGTCTATCCCGTGAGGCGCCGGCCTTCCTCTCACGAAAATCTCCGGCCGCGAGTCAGGTGAGTCACGCGTCTCCACGCGGAAACAGCGCGTGTGCAAGCGTGAGCCAATGAACCCGCCCCACCGTTTCGGGCTCTCGCCGCGTCCGCGTCCGCGTGACGTGCCCGAGGAAGCGGTATGGGACTTCGCCGAAGAGGCTTGGGTGCACAACGCCCATAATGCCCGCGGAGAGCTTCACGGCGCGCTGCGAGTCTTCGGACCGAAAGGAGAGCCGCGTTTGCAGCTCGAGTACCGAGACGGCAAGCGCCACGGCGCGTTTCAGCGGTTTCACGCGTCTGCGAAGCTCGCGCAGGTCGGACGCTATTTTCGAGACCAGCTCGACGGTTTGTCGATTTCGTTCAGCGCCGGGGACGACAGTGACAGCATCCGTACGTGTTGCATCCCGCCTGCGACGCGCACTTTGAAGCAGGAATACCGGAACGGTGAGGTGCTCAAGGAAGCATTCTTCGCCGCGGATGGCAGCCCCCTCGCCGAAGAGCACCAGACCGACGCGACGGATTGCCGCGAGCGGGACGGCGATATCTTCCGGGGCGAGTACGACTTTTGGCCGTCGCGCGAAGCCCTTCCGAGCGTGAGTTCCGCGGACACCGCGACGGTAGAGCAACCGCTCGCGGAGCTTTGCGCTGCGATCCGCCGTGCCGCCCAGCGCGTGGAAGCTTGCCGTGCGCTTCTGGTGGAGCCCGCACCCCACCGGGCTCCACCCGACGTTTCGTGGCTGCTTAGCGAGCGTCCGGCGCTGCGGAGCTTCAGCCTGTGTGCGCCTGAAGGCGACGCGCCGGTGCAAGTGGAAGAGGTGCTCTCGCTCGACTCGCTGTCGACGGAAGAGGTCGCGTGGCGAGCGCGGCTTGCGTGGTCGGCGCTGTGCTGGCTGTGCTGGGCGGCGGGCGCGCGGTCGCTCGGCATTCCCGAGCGAATCGAAGCACCGTCCCAGTTGTATGCCGCGCTCGTTCATACGTCCGAACGTATCGCCGCCCTGTGCGCCTCGATGCCGGCCCCGCCGAGCACTCGACATTTTCACGGGCTGGACGAGACGCTGCTACCGGCATCCGCCCTGGCGCGCCTCGCCGAGCACTACCGCGAGATTCGCGCCGTGCTCTTGTTCGCGAGCGATCCGGAATGTGTGAGTCCCTGGCAAGATGATTTGGGGCGAGACTCGGACTGAGACCAGTAGTGGCTCAATTGGAGCCAGATTTTACACGTCCGGAAACACGAGCCGACACCTTGCATCCTCGTTGTAATGCGTGACTCGGTTCGAAACACTGACGTAACGGGCAAACGTACAAGTCACCGCCGAGTTACCGAGATGTAATTTCTCCTCCCTGTGAGCCGACGCTACACGAGGGTCGTGAACGAAAATCCCGGAGCCGAGGCTCGGCCACTGCTAGCGCGACTAGTTTACTGGTCCATTCAGCGCCGGCTGGTGGCGCTCGCTCTGCTGGGCATCTTGCTCGCGGGCGGCGCGTACGCCGCCAAGACGCTCCCCATCGATGCCCTACCGGACCTCTCCACGGTGCAGGTCACGGTGCTGACCACGGCTTCGGGGCTCGATCCGGAGACGGTCGAAGGCACCGTCACGACGCCGCTGGAGAACGCGCTGAATGGCGTGCCGGGCGTGACCGAGCTTCGCAGCACCTCCCGCGCCGGCGTGAGCGCGGTCACGTTGGTCTTCAAAGACGGAACCGACGTTTGGTTCGCGCGCCAGCTCGTCGCCGAGCGCTTGCGCACCGTCTCCGCCGACTTGCCGGCCAACGCTAGCCCGCCGGAAATTGCGCCTGTCTACACCGGCCTCGGGCAAGTCTACCAATTCGTGGTGCGCTCGCCGGTGCACTCGCCGATGCAGCTGCGCACGCTCCTGGACTGGGAAATCGTGCCGAAATTGCGCGGTATTCCTGGGGTGAGCGACATCAACACCATGGGCGGGGAGCTGAAGCAGTTCCACGTCGTGGTGAACAACGAGCGGCTCCGCGCCCATTCGCTCCCGCTCACGGAGGTGGTCGACGCCCTGCGGGCCGCGAACATGAGCGTGGGCGGCGGCTACGTGAATCGCCAAGAAGAGGCGTTCTCGGTGCGCGGCACCGGCTTCTTGCGTGACGTCGACGACATCAAGCGCGTGGTGATCCGGACTTCGGACTCTTCCACCCCCGTGCTGGTCGGCAACATCGCGGACGTCACGGTGGGCCCCGCGCTGCCCTACGGAGCCGTCACCAAGGGCGACGCCGACGTCGTGGCCGGTACGGTCATGATGCTCATGGGCTCCAACAGCCGTGACGTCGTCAAGGCGGTGGCGGACCGGGTCGCGGTCATTTCGAAGACGCTGCCGGCCGGGGTCTCGATCGAGCCGTACTACGACCGCGCGGAGTTCGTCGGCAGCACCATCAGCACCGTGATGATGAACTTGGCCGAAGGCGTGGCCATCGTGCTCGTCGTGCTAGCGCTCTTCTTGGGAAGCTTGCGGGGCGCGCTGGCGGTAGTGGTCGGCGTGCCGGCGTCGATGACGTTCGCGCTGCTCGGCATGCACCTGTTCAAGGTCCCCGGCGACCTGATGTCCCTGGGCGCCATCGATTTCGGCTTCTTGGTCGACGGCCCGATCGTGCTCTTGGAAACGGTGATCGCCGCCACTGCGGCCAAGCAGCTGACCGGCGACGCGCGCGCGCAGGCCTACGCCAAGGCCGCGTCCGGGGTCGTGCGTCCGGTCGCGTTCGCGGTCGCAATCATCATGCTCGTATACGTGCCGCTCCTCACGCTGGAGGGCGCGGAGGGCAAGATGTTCCGCCCGATGGCCATCACGATGGCTTGCGCGCTGTTCGGTGCGCTCGTCTACGCGGTGCTGTTTTTCCCGGCCATGCTCGTCACGTTGGTCCCGGTGGCGAAGGATCACGGGCCGCACTGGATCGAGGCTATCGGCCACGCCTACACGCGCGTGCTGCCGAGCATGCTCCGCTTCCGGTTCGTGTGGCTGGCGGGCGCGGTCGCGGCGCTGGTCGGCATGTCGATGCTGTTCGCCCGCTTCGGGGCCGAGTTCGTGCCCCGCATCTTCGAGGGTGACTTGGTGGTGGCCATTCGCCGCGCGCCGAGCATTTCCCTGCCCACCGCGCGTGAGCTGGATCTGCAGGTCCACAAGGTGCTGCGAAAGATGCCGGAGGTGACGAGCACCGTGGCGATGACGGGCCGCGCCGAGGTCGCGCTCGACACCGTGGGTAACGACAGCACGGACATCTTGGTCAAGCTGCGTCCGAAGAAGGAGTGGCGCGACGGGCTCGATTTCGACGGATTGAGCAGCCTCATCAAAAACGACGTGGAGGGCGCGGTGCCCGGCACCTTCGTCGCCGTTTCCCAGCCGATCGAGGACAAGACCAACGAAATCTTGAGCGGCTCGCGCGCCGACGTCCAAATTCAGGTCTTCGGGACAGACCTCGAGGAGTTGACGCGCATGACCTCCGACATCGGTCGCATCGTGCAGGGCATCCGCGGCACGGGCGACATTCGCGTGGAGCGCATCTTCGGCCAGCCTGCCATCACGGTGGTGCCGGACCGGGCCAAGATGTCGCGCTATGGCGTGCGCGTGGAGGATGCGTTCTCGGCCATTCAAGCCTCGCGCGAAGGCATCGAGGTCGGCAACCTCTACGACGGTCTGCGGCGCTTCGCGCTTCGCGTGATCTACCCGCCGGCAACGCCGACCGCAGGCGCTCTTTCCGAGCTCTTCGTGAGCTCGCGAACGGGCGCCTTGGTGCCGATGGGGTCGATCGCCACCCTGAGCGAAGGAGACGGGGTCGCCGCCGTTCGCCACAAGAACCGCGAGCGCGCGCTGCGCGTGGACGTGAACCTCCGCGGTCGCGACTTGGTGAGCTGGGTCGCCGAAGCGCAGCAGGTGATCGGAAAAGAAATCAGCCCTCCCACCGGCTACCGTATCGAATGGGGCGGCCAGTTCGAGAACTTCGAACGCGCTAGTGCCCGCCTCAAGATCGTGGTGCCGGTCGTGATCGCCATCATCTTCGGCATGCTTTTCACGATGTTCCAGAACATCCGCACCACGCTCGCGGTGATGGCGCTGGTACCGCTGTCGCTCACGGGCGGCATGATCGGCCTCGTGCTGCGCGGCATGCCTTTCAGCTTGCCGGCCGCGGTCGGGTTCATCGCGCTCGGCGGCATCGGGGTTCTGAACGGCGTGGTCATGGCGTCGGAAGTGCGCAAGCACCTGGACGAAGGCGCGCCGATCCGGCAAGCCATCGTCGCCGGTTGCTCCAGTGTGTGCCGCGCCGTGCTCACGACCAGCGCCGTCGCGGCGCTCGGCTTCTTGCCGATGATGCTGGCGACGGGCGCCGGCGCCGAGGTCCAACAGCCGCTCGCGACCGTGGTCGTCGCCGGCATGGGCTTCGGTACCATCCTCACCCTGTGCATCCTCCCCGGCATTTTGACGATGATGCTCAGGCCGAGCCGCGCGGCTCAGCCGATGCTGCAGCACGACTCGGTGCCCGTCGCCGCGGAGTGAGGCGAGGCCCGGTTCAGCGCTCCGTCTTCAACCGGTAACCCCGGTTGGGGACGGTATCGACCAGCCACGCGAACGGGCCGAGCTTGTCGCGGAGACGGCTCACGTGAACGTTGAGCACGCTGGTGCCCGGATCGAAGCGCACGTTCCATACGTCTTCGAGCAGGGCCTGACGAGTCACGACCTCCCCGCGGGCGATCGCCAACCGCTCGAAGAGGGCGTATTCGCGCAGCGTGAGGTCCACGCGCTTGCCTCCGACGACCACGCTCCGGGCTCGGCGATCGAGCTGGAGTGGTCCTTCTTCGATCAACCAAGAGCCGCGCCCGCGCCTTTGGAGGGCGTCCACCCGCGCCAGCAGCTCGTCCAGCTCGAACGGTTTGCCCAGGTAGTCGTCGGCGCCCGTGCGCAGGCCGGACACGCGGTCTTGCACCTCGGTCCGCGCCGTCAGCATCAGTATGGGCACCTCTTCGCCGCGGCCGCGCAGCTCTCCGCAGAGCTCCAAGGCGTCGCCATCCGGCAACATACGATCGAGCACGATGACGTCGAAGCGGGACTCCGCCACGGCCTGCGCGGCTTCGCGCAGGGAGCCGCGGACGACCGGTGAATGACCCTCTTCTGTAAGGATCCGCCCCAGGAGCTCGGACAGCTGCTCGTCGTCTTCGACGATCAAAATTCGCACCGCGCGAGCCTATCGCGCGTGGAAATTTTGGCCACCTTACGCAGTCGTAACTCGGCCCGGGGGGCGCCGATCATTTCGAGAATGGGTCGCGTCTTTCGAAATTGTAAGGTCCCGCCTCGAGACGTGACGAGACGAGTCAGGTCGTTTCGTTCCGCGCCACCTCCCCAGTCTGGGCAGAGGAGCGCCCGCGCGCTAACCCCGCTGGGTAGGCTTGGCGCCGCGCCCAAGTGGCGGTACACCAGATCCCGGATTGCGAGTCGAAGCGCGGATTAGCCTTGGTATCACCTTGGTTACTGCGGTGGCGCTAGCTACTGCTCTGACCCTGATTCATTTTGCGCTCAATCGTTTCCAAGAGCGACACTTCGACGTGGCGCTGCTGGACATGGCGAGCCAGGCCGCGCGCAAAGCGCCGTCTCTGGCAGAGAACGTCGGACCGGCCGCGGGAGAGGTCGCGTTCGCCGGCAGGTACGCGGTCGTCTACTCGGAAACCGGCCGCGTGCTGGCGGCACAGCCCGCCGACCGTGTGCCACCGGCCTTGCCTGCGCTCGAGCCGGAGCTCGGCGAGCCGTTCGACTTCGAGCACCACGATCGGGCCCTCCGCGGGGTGCGGATCGCGCTCGCCCAGCCGGCAGGGGCGAGCCTCCTCCTCGCTGCGTCACGGGACGACTTGGACAGCGACGACCAATTCCTGGATCGCGCGATGCTACTGGCTTTCGTCGCCTCCATGCTCAGCTTGTTCGTGTGCTCGTTGCTCCTCACGAAGCGCTTCACGGCCGAGCACCGCCGCATCGCCACGACCCTGCACTCCGTCGCCCATGGAGACCTGTACGCGCGCGCGCTCGAAGGCAGCAGCGATCCGGACCTCGAGCAGTGGCGCCTGGACCTGAACGACGTCGCCGAAAAGCTGAGCGCGCTCATCCGGTTGCAGCGCCGCTTCATCGCCAACGCCGCGCACGAGCTCCGTTCCCCCATCGCGGCGCTCTACGGAGAGCTTCAGCAGTGCGCGCGGCAGGATCGGAGTAACGCCGAATACAAGACGTCGGTCTCGCACGCGCTCCGCGCGACGCGTCGGCTGACCCGCCTCGCGGACGACCTTTTGACCTTGGCCCGTGCCGAGCACGAGGCCGCCCCCTTCGAGCGCGTCCGCCTTCGCGAGGTGTTCGACGACGTCGCCCAGGAGCTGTCCGTCGCGGCACGCGACAAGAACGTGCGGCTCGAGCCGGACCTCGGCGACTTGGCCGTGCACGGCCGCGCGCCGGACTTGCAGCGGCTCCTCCGCAACTTGCTGGACAACGCGCTTCGCCACAGCCCTCCGGACAAGACCGTCCGCTGCGAGGCGGTGCAGCACGGCGCTTGGGTCACGGTGCGCGTCTCGGACGAAGGCTCCGGGGTCAGCCGCGAGGACCGAGCCCGCGTGTTCGAGCCGTTCTTTCGCTCGCCGCAGACGCGCGGCTCGGCGCGTGACGGCTCGGGGCTAGGGCTCAGCATTGCGCGCGAGCTCGCTCATTCGCACGGGGGAGACATTCGGATCGAAGACAGCGCTCGCGGAGCCGTCTTCGCCGTAGAGCTGCAGTCTGCGACCTCGAGCGCGAAGGACGACGCGACCGGTAAGTACTCGGCTCTCCGCGGGCAGCCGGATGAGCGCTCCCGCCCGATCGCGTCGTGAGCGCTCCGCAAATACCATCTGGCGAATGTGCGCAGCCGCGTGCGCGAGTGCGCGACCTACGTTTCGAGCTCGTGCGAGCGCGGCTGCGACCTTGCGCCGACACGACCGCTCCTTCGAGACGAGCTACGGGTCGGCATCAGCTCGATTCGATCGCATTCGTGTTCAGAAGTCGTCGAAACGGGAGCGCAAGCAACCGCATCGGAGTGTTGCCACCTCTCGTGCAGGTGGTGAGCGGCTCGTTCATCACTTCGTCACGTCACTCCGCCTGCTGACGTTGCGGACGAGTAATGTCCGCGCGAGGCAGGTTGCCTCTCACGTCACTCACTCAGCGACGCTTAGGTTCACCGAACGAGCGACGCCGCGCATCGGTTGGTAGCGCGTCGTGTGCTCGCAAAAGGAGATCGAGATGCGCACGACGATGAGAGTCTGGTCGCTGTTGGTCGCCGCTGGCTTGGGTGCTTGCGGCTCGCCGGATGGGCACTCCGGGGAGGAAAGTGTGGGAGAGGTCACTCAAAACTTGAGCGGCACGGTGTTGTTCGTTGCGAACAGCACGACGCTCAGCACCGCGGATACGGCGGTGAGAAATCGCCTCCAAACCCTCGGTTTTACCGTGCAGGTCAAGGCCGCGCCGAGCACGGTGACGGCGGACGCGACCGGCAAAGCGCTGGTCGTCGTGTCGTCCACCGTCGCTTCGGGTGACGTGGGCAGCAAGTTCAAGAGCGTCTCGGTTCCGGTGCTCACGTGGGAGAGCGCCATCTATGACGACATGGCGCTCGTGCCGAGCGGCGCCGGCAACTTGGGCACCCAAGCGACGCAAACCAGCGTAACGGTCGCCACGCCTTCGCACCCGATGGCGGCGGGGCTCACGGGCACGCAGGCAGTCGCTTCCAGCAGCACCTTCAGCTGGGGCAAGCCCGCCGCGAGCGCCGTGAAAGTCGCAACGCTCCCTTCGGACGCGACGAAGTCGCTGATCTTCGGGTTCGAATCCGGGGCTCCGCTGAGTGACGGCACGACCGCGGCCGCGCGCCGGGTCGGCTTGTTCTTGGAGGACAACACCGCCACGGGCCTGAACACGAACGGTTGGAACCTCTTCAATCAGGCGGTGACGTGGGCCGTCAGCGCGCCCGCCACCGCGAGCAACGTGCGGCTCACCGTCAACAGCGTGGACGACTTCGTCTACGTGTGGGTCAACGGAGTCCGTCGCAAAGTGTACGGAATCGGCCAAAGCGCGGCGGATTTGGATGTTTCGAGCTGGTTCGCGAACGGCGCCAATACGGTGCGCATTCAAGCCATCAACACGGGGGGGCCGGCTTCGTACTCGGTGCAGCTGAAGGTGAACGGCGCCACCGTCATCAACGAGACCTGCTTCGCCGAGCCGTGCAGCGCATTGCCCACCGGCTCGGGCATCGTACTGGACAAGAGCTTCTCCGTGAGCACGGTGGGCCTCGCGCGGCAGACCGTGAACGTTACCGGGCTCAGCGGAGGCAAGCTGTATTTGGACGACCAGTACACAGGCCTCACGGTGCCAACGACGCTGTCGCTTCCGCA
>JAQSWN010000157.1 GCA_029266615.1 Polyangiaceae bacterium | reverse complement strand
AGCGCGGCGTCGAGCGCCTCGGTCGCGTCGCGTCGTGGCGTCGACGCGAGCGCGGCGAGGCGCGCCGCGACGGTGTGGTCACCGGCGGAAGAGCCGGCGACCTGCGCCGCCAAACGCGCGATCACACGGCGCGCGAGGGCGAGCTCGACCTCCGGCGCGCGCGAGTGCCGGTCGGGCGCGGCGTGCACGATCCCGGAGCACGCCAGCAGTAGGTCCTCCAGCGACTCGATACTCGAGCCGCCCGCGCGGCCGAGGGCGGCGGGCTCCCAGCGCGGTGGCGCGTCTGCCAAGGTGCCCGTCCACAGCAGCTCCGCGACGGACTCGAAGCTGGTCCGTGCTTGCGCGAGCTCGACCGCCGGCCGGCCCCGGTACACCGGTCCACGATCGTCTATCGTGCTGAGCGCGGTTTCGAGCACCGGCTCTCCGAACGCCAGCGCTCCCGCCGCGACCGGGCCGTGCCCAGAGCGTGCGCGCTGACGGGCGCGCAGGCGCTCCAAGTCCTCCCGTAGGTAGCGTCGGCGCTTGCCGTCCCCCACGCGACGCACGAGGCCGCGGCTCGCGTAGGCGTAAAGAGTCTGCGGCTTGACGCCCAGGAGCCGAGCCGCTTCGGCCGCGGTGACGGAGGCAAGCTCCTCGCTCGACTGCATTGTTCAATCAATATTGATCAACAACCCTTTCCCAATCAAGTTGAGGTCATGACGAGCGCACGGATTCATGAGGGATTGGAGGGCGTCCTCGTGGCGCGCACCGCGCTTTCCTCGGTCGAAGGCGAACGCGGTCGGCTGACGGTGCGGGGTCACGCCATCGAGTCGCTGGTTTCGGAGGTGCCGTTCGAGGCCATGGTCGGGCTGTTGCTGGAAGGCGCTTTGCCCACGGCTTCCCGGCTCCGCGAGCTGCAAGCCGAGCTGGGTTCGGCGCGACTCCGAGCTCACGCGCGGCTCGCCCCGCTGGGGCCCACCGTCCGCTCGGCGGACGTCATGCGCGAGCTCGCCACCGGGCTCAGTCTTCTGCCGAGAGAGGCGACGGCGGTGGACGCACTGGGCATGGCGGCGGTGGCTACCGCTGGTTGGCTGCGCGCTGAGCGCGGCGAAGAGCACTTACCGCCACAGCCCGAGCTCCCGCACGCCCATGACTTGCTACGGCTCGCTCACGGCGCTTCTCCGACTGAAGGCGCCGTGCGGCTGCTCGACGCCTACTTGGTCACGGTAGCTGAGCACGGCTTCAACGCCTCCACGTTCGCGGCGCGGGTGACAGCGTCGACAGGCGCGGATCTGGCTTCGGCGGTGGTATCTGGCGTGGTCACGCTCTCCGGGCCTCTCCACGGCGGTGCGCCCGGCCCGGTGCTGGACATGCTCGACGCCGTAAGCTCGCCCGAGCGCGCGGCCGACTACGTGCGGGCAGAGCTTGCGGCGGGGCGGCGCATCATGGGCATGGGGCACCGCGTCTACCGAGTGCGCGATCCCCGCGCCTTCGTCTTGGAGCGCGCACTCTCCGCTTACGGGAGCGGGGAAGGAGCGAGCCTGCGCCTAGCGCTTGCACGCGCCGTCGAGCACGCCGCGGAGTCGGAATTGGCTCGGAAGTATCCGGGCCGCGCGCTCAGA
This sequence comes from Polyangiaceae bacterium, assembly GCA_029266615.1. Lineage (GTDB taxonomy): Bacteria > Myxococcota_A > Polyangia > Polyangiales > Polyangiaceae > PMG-095. The sequence continues at coordinate 15,464 of JAQSWN010000157.1, read as the reverse complement.
GCCAACGTCGAGTTCTATACGGCGCTTTTGCTCGAAGCGCTGGCGGTGCCGCGCGCTGCATTTACGGCGATCTTTGCCTGCGCGCGCGTCGCCGGCTACGCCGCTCATTACGCGGAGCAGCGTCGAGAGGGGCGCCTGATTCGCCCCTCCGCGCTGTACGTAGGACCGGAGGCGAAAGCGCCCGCTTCCGGACCGTCTTGTTCGACGGTTGGCGAGACTGCCACCTCTGACCTCGTCGAATTCACCGCGGCGCTCCCTCGCCCGGTGGGATAACGCAAATATCTCGCCCCTTCCGTGAGCGCGGCAGCCTAGGATTGCGGGACCATCAATGTTCGGACCATGCTGAACCGGCGCGCGCTACTGCTGTCCGCGGTTGCCGTGTCGGCCTGCCAAACCGACAAGGGGATAGGTCACACCACCGCGTCCAGTAAAGTCCGTTCGGAGCCACGCCCCATGCCGGTACTATTCTTGGGGCACGGCTCGCCGCTCAACGCCATCGAGGACAACGCGTGGAGCCGCGCTTTCAAGCGACTCGGCCGCGAGCTTCCCACGCCGCGCGCCATCTTGTGCATCTCTGCGCATTGGTACGGGGAGGGAACGCGCGTCACCGCCACCGACCCGCCACCCACCATCCACGACTTTAGCGGCTTCCCAGAGTCGTTGGAGCGTATGACCTACCCGGCGCGCGGCAATGTCGAGCTCGCGGAACGGGTGACGAAGCTCCTTCCTTCCGCCCGGCTGGCATCGGACTGGGGTCTCGACCACGGCGCCTGGAGCGTGCTCTGCCACCTGCGCCCGGCGGCGGACTGTCCCGTCATCCAGCTGAGCATCGACGCGAGCCTGAGCGGTGCGAAGCATCTCGCGCTCGGCCGCGCCCTCGCGCCTCTGCGCTCCGAAGGCGTCTTGCTCGTCGGCAGCGGCAACCTCGTGCACAACCTGAAAGACGCCTTTGGGCGCGTGCGTCGGGGCGACCGCGAGACGCCCGATTGGGCGCGAAGCTTCGACGCAGACGCGGAACAGGCGCTCGTACAGCATGACGGCGCGTGGCTCGCCCGCGCGCACCAGGAAGCCCGCGGTCGAACTGCGCACCCGTCTCCCGACCACTATTTGCCGTTGCTGTACGCGGCGGGCGCGGCGGACGCCAGCGACCAAGTAACCTTTCCGATCACCGGCTTCGAGGCGGGTTCGCTCTCGATGCGCGCGGTGCGCTACGACGCGTCCAGTTGACCGCGCGAGCGACGCGTGCGCTCCACGAAGGTCGCGTGCAGCGCGAGCAGCCTCTCGCCGCACTCGGTCGAGTCGAGCTCGGCGAGCGCGTCGGCGATGGACTCCAGCGTGGAGCGCGCTTCGGGTCGGGGCGCTTCTCGGAGGCGGGTGCGCGCTTGCGTTGCCGCGGGCGGCGAGAGTGAAAAGCGCGGCAAGCGAGACAGCTCGGGCAAGCGCCGAAGCATCTTCCGAGTTTGGCGCCACGTCCCGTCGAGCACGACGAGCGTCTTCGGCCGCGCGGCGACGCGTTCGGCCGTGACCCCGCCCGGATAGAGCAGCCACGCGTCCTGCAGCGAACGCAGCGCTTCGCGGACCGGGTCCGGATTTTCCGGAGCCATATCCAAAATGCGCAGATTGGACAGGGCCAGACCGGCGAGCCGTGCCGTTCCGGTGCTCTTGAATGCCTCCCAGTGATGTCGCACGACCAACACCTCGGGGCGGCTCGGCTGCGCAGGGCCGATGACCTCACACACGCACCATGCCGAAAGCAGCAAGCAGCGCTGGCATCTGCCAGGGGCGCCCGGAGCCGTCATGCTGCGCATGCGCGCGGCTTAGCGCAATTTCGCGCGGGACGCCCGAGGCGCGATGAGCTCGTAGCTTTCGGAAATCAGCTTCGCCACTTCGTCCCAGCTCTCGCGCTTGGTGACGTCCATCGTTACCCAGCCGTGCTTACCGACGTACTTGGACGGCCAGAAGCGCGGGTCCTTCACGACGGCCTCCGCGTGACTCATCCGGAGCTTGACGCCCATGGTTTGCACGCCGTCTTCTTCGCCGAAGCCGCAGAAGATCTTCTCGCCGACGCGGAAGTGGGGGCTGCCCCAGGTCATGGTCAGCTTGGTGTCCGGCAGGGCGAGGCAGAGCGCGCTTATCTTCGCGAGCACCGAGCGTGCGCCCGAAGACGCTGCTCTCGCCGCGGGGGCGCGCGTGACCTTGGCTTTCTTTCCGACCTTCGCTTTTGCCTTTTTGCGAAGGGGCGCCGCGTCGGCGGGCACCTTTTTGGAGCGCCCGCCTTCCCGCGACGTGTTCACTGGCCGTGAACGACGGTGCAGCTGGTCGCGTACACGCCGAGCACCGAGAACTGCTCGTGATCCACGTGCGCTACCTGCGTGATGCCGCCGGCCTTCTTGGCCGCTTCCAGCGACGCGTCGCCCGTGGCGACGACGCCGAGGATCGAGCTGATGCAAGCCTCGCCCGTCTTCCCTGCCGCCGCCGTGCCGACGTTACCCGGGGACTTGTAACCCGAGTAGATCGTTCCCATCGCGTGAGCGTTGCCGCCTTGAGCCATGGCACATCCATTGAGAGCACCGAGCGCCAAGGCTGCGGCAACTAGCTTCATCTTCATATGTTGTTTCTCCTCGCACCAGGGCGCTCCACGCACCCTTTTGCCGGAGTGGTATAGACGACTCCTTGGCTTCCGATCAACCGCCTGAACCGCCGATACCCGCGCTCACCGCTCCGGCGCGCCCTGCTCCCCATCGGAGCAGCCGCGCATTCCCGGCCAGGGCGCCGAAATTCGCAGCGTGGCAGCTGCTCAATCCATACACCGCTCGTCACTGGTCGCAGATTTCCTTCGGCATGCTGGGCTACCGCCCGGTTGATCAAAAACGCGGAGAAACGAAGGATAATATCGGCTACTCGTTCGCGATCGGTGAGGGGCTCACTACGGCTCGGGGCGCGCTCTTGGCCGGCGGGCTGCAGGAGCACGAGCTGAGATTCGTACCAAACGACTCACTTAGTTTGAATATTTCTCGGTGGCAGTGGGAAGCCGGCCCACGTTTAGGACCGCTCGAGCCCATGGCTCGCGTCGGCTTCACCTTGCTCCATTTGGACGTCGGCCACGGCGTCAGCTTCGGGATGTTCTCGCCCCGCGTTGGCTTAGGCTTGTGGCTCAAGCTGCCCCAAAGCCGCATCGGCGTGAGCGCTTACAGCGAATACGCGTGGCGCTGGCTCGGGGACGAGAGCGGCTTCGTACATGGCATCACGCTGGAGATCCAGCCTGGCTCGAAGCCGCTGCTTCGCGAGCGCGCTACTTCTTCGCCTTCTGCTCCAGCGAGTCCGTGAGCGCGTCGAACGACTTCTCGTAGTCGGCGACGAGCTTCTTCTCGCGCTGCTCCATGTCCGCGAGCGCCTGCTTTGCTTGCGCGAGCTCCGCGTCCAGCGAAGCCTTGGCTGCGGCGGCGCTGGCTTTGCGCTTCTCTGCCAGCGCTTTGCGGCTTTTACTCGCCTGCCCGTCTGCGAGCGTGGCGTCGGCTTCCTTCTGCGTGCGCTCCAAGGTCGAGCTCACGTCGCTGCTGTCGTTCAACGTCGCTTCCAGCTCACGCCGGTACAGCTCCAAGCGCACGTAGGTCAGGTGCGAGAGCTGCGCGATCGCGTTCGCCTGCTTCTCGGCCGCGTCAGCGTTCGGCTTGCCGAGCTGCTCTTCGTGGTCTTCCACGAAGCGATGCAGCTCGCCGACGCGCTGCTGCCGCTCTTCGAGCTGCTTTTCTACGGCGCGGTCAGACGCGCCCGCGGCGACGCCTGCCAGGTCGTCTCCACACTCTTTGGAGCATTGCTTCTGCTTGCTCTGGTAGCTCACCGCGCCCGCGATCTTTTGATGCAGCGGCTGCTTTTCTTCGTCCCAAAATCGAGACACCGTCTCGGCTTCGAGAGACTGGTCGGCGTAGGCCTGGCTCTTGCCGGTCTCGTTGGCCAGCTCGAACAGCTCTTTTACCGTCGCGGGATCTGCGTTGCCCAGCTTTTGCGCTGCTGGTTCCAGCTGAGGGAGCGCGGCCTGCACCTTGGCTTCGTCGGCCGCGAAACGCGTGCGTAGCCCCGTCAGTCGCGTGGGGTACTGTTCGGCGTAACCGGGCTGCTCACCCGAGGGCGCCGTGAGGGGAGGCGGCTGCTTGGAGCAGGCCAGCGAGGTCAAGAGGCTGAAGCTCGCGCACAACAGAAGCTTGGAACGTCGCATGGCGGGTTCCTCTCCTGCCGTGCAGCGCACGCGTCAACTCATTCCGCTGGGCGCGGACAAATCCGGACGCTGGGTCGCGGCGAACGCCGGCGTGGAGATCTCCCGATCTGCCGGTGAATGTTGGGGCTGGATGAAGCGCTCAGCTCAGCCCGCGATGCGCGCCATGTCGCGGAACTCGCGCGGGCTCATGCCGTGGTGCTGCTTGAATGAGCGAGAGAAGTAGTTGCTGTCCTGGAATCCGACGGCGTAAGCCACTTCCGCGATCGAAAGCCCGGGAGCGCGGAGCCGTTGACGCGCCTCCCGCATGCGGGTCGCGGCGACGTATTCGAGGGGGGAGGTGCCTAGCGCCTCGCGAAACACGCAGGAAAATCGGCTGATGGACATGCCCGCGTGCCGCGCCAGGGCCGCCAAGCTGAGCTGCTCGCTATAGCGCTCGTGAATCAGCTTCAGCGTGAGCTCGAGGCGCGGCCGATGACGGAGGGGATCGCCCTCGGGTGCATGCTCCGCGCGCGCTAGCACGACGATTAGCTCCAGGAGCTGCGCGCGAAGCAGAAGCTCATGACCGAGGCGCGGCTCACAGAGCTCGGCTTCGATGCGGCCGAGCGCGTCGCTCACGCGGCCCGCGTGACGTGGCGAAAGGCCAAGCAGCGCCGGGCCGCGCGGCGACGAGCCACGCAGCGCGGTGTCGACACTACCGAGCGGCTCGAAGGCGGCCCGCGAAGGCAACAGGCGCTCCGCGTCGAAGTCGAGCCGCGTCAGTTTCAGGTCCTCGGGACTGCGGAGGGTCAGAGCGTCGCCGGGATGAATGAGCAGCACGCTGCCTGCGCCGACCAGGCTCTCCTCGCCGGAGGGCCCGCGTAGGCGCGCGCGCCCCGAGGTGACCACCAACAGCTGTGTGAAGGCCCCGTCATGGAAGGTGCTATCGACCGACAGCGTGTCGCGCACCAGACGGGCAGATACAGCGGCGCTTTCGAGAGGAGCAGTGTTCACGAAGGAAGAGTGCCACTACCAGGGTGGCTGAAATGTCTCCAAGTTATGAATCTGCTTAACTGTGGTTGCTTTGTTTCGCCGGGGGAGTTTTACGGCGGTTCGCGCGCCGGTAGGCGAGGGGCGGGACGCCGTGACTTCGCCGGAAAGCGGCCGAGAAGTGAGCCGGGCTGATGAACCCGGCCTCGCTGCTGATGCGCCCGACGGGGAGGGCGCTGGTGCGCAGCAGCCGCTCTGCCAGCGCCAAGCGCTCCTCGGTAAGGTAGCGCTCGAAACCCTTGCCGAAGGTCTCCTTGAAGATGCGCGAAAAGTAGGCTCGAGAAAAGCCGGCGTGCCGCGCGACCTGCGCGAGCGTGAGCGGCTCTCGACAATTGTCGGTGATGAAGCGGCGAGCGCGCTCCAGGCGCAGGTGGCGAGCCTCTGCGTAGGGCTCGCTCTCCAAACGCAGCAGCGTGTCCCACCACTGACGAAACACGGTGATGAGCTCCACCGTCGTGAGCGACGTGTCCAAACCTTCGCTCAGTTTGCCTTCCAGCTCCGCGAGCGACTTGGGCTCCAACTGCGCGCGCTTCTCCACGAGCGTGAGCAGCGCGAAGAGCGAGTGCTCGAAATGCACGCGCATCGCCGAGGCTCGCCCGCCGGACTCCTGCAGCACGGCGCGCACGTAGTCCATTCGTGACACGTCGAGCAAAGCTGGCTCCGCGCGACCGAACAGCTCCAGCAAGCGCCCGGCGAGGCGCGCCGCGGGCTCGCCCTGAGTCCCCTTGCCATGTTTGTCCACTTCGTCCGCGTAGAAGCACAGCGGCTGCTCACGATGCACGCAGAGCTCCACCGCGAAGACCGCCTCGCGCGCGGAGCGATGTAAATCCGGCACTCGTTCCGCGGTTTCGCCGATGCCGATGAAAGCAGCGCTCCCGAAATGGCGGCGCACGAAGCGCTGCACCTGCTCGGCGCGCGCGCGTAGCTGCAGGCGTCGCTGGGTGGGTGACAGACGCGGGCTCACGTGAGTGAGCAGGAGCACGCCCGTGTCTTCCAGGCGCGCGGCCATGGTGCTCGGTAGCTCGCGTGCGAGTTGCACGCACTCCAGCTGAAAGCGCTCGGTACGAGCCAGCAGGTCGACCGTTTCTTCTGCGGCGAGGCTCGGGTGCGCGGGCAGCACCGCCAACACATGCGTGGGGAGCGCTTCGATGCCGAGCTCCTCCGCGTCCCAGGGCCGTAGACCCTCCGCCCACGTCCAGCTTGCGACTGGATCCACGAGCAGCGCGCCCTTGCGCAGCTGGGCGCTGGGCAGGCGCGAGAAGTCTCTGCGGGCCTGGTGCCAAAAACGCTCGGCGTGCTTCTGTTCCTCGCCGCGCCCGGCAAGCAACTCCGCGAATACGCGCAAAAAATCCTGAAATTTCGCGAGCTCTTCGTCTCCGAGGACCTGGGTGCGCAAGACGGAGCGCGCGTAGTCCAAGAATCGCGCGCTGCGGGTGACCGGGTTTTCGCCAGTCAAGGTGCGCCAGCTGCGCCGGATGTCGTCCGCGCTCCACGGACGGCGCGAGAACGGGCCGCTCACGAGCAGGTTGTCGCAACGGGCGCCCGAGACGATCGGCACCCACAAGTCATGAAAGCCGTTCAGCTCCGTCTCCAGCGCTTCGTGCTTGTCCAGGACCTGGCTCACGTTACGGTGGTTGTAGTCATTGCGCGCCTGGCGCGGACCGAGCGAGCTCTGCGCTTCGACGGCCGATGGGGCGCCCGAGTTGTAAACGACGATCCAGGACCCGGTGCGCGTGACGAGCGAGCAAGGGACCTCCAAGAAGGAGGTGAACGCGTTCTGCGCGGCGAGGAAGGCGTGGGCGCGGCCGAGCTCGAGCGGCGGCAGCTCGGGCTCGGGAGGCGCGACCTTTCGCTTCACGTATCCATCATAGGAGCACTTCCGCTCGCGGAGGGCGGGCTTTAAGCTCCCCTTCAACGAGGAGATCGCATGAAGGTTGCAGTATTGGGTACCGGGGGCGTGGGGACGTCCATCGGGACCAAGCTCGTTCGTCTAGGGCACGAGGTGCGGATGGGCTCTCGGAGCGCCGAGAACGAAAAGGGCCTAGCATGGGTGAGGAGCCTGGGCGCCGGCGCGAGCCTGGGAACGTTCGCGGACGCGGGCGAGTTCGGCGAGCTGGCCTTCAATTGCACGTCCGGTTCAGGCACCGTACCGGCGCTCGAGGCGGCCGCGGCCGGCCTGGCCGGCAAGCTGGTGATAGACACCTCGAACTCGTTGGACTTCTCGAACGGGTTCCCGCCGACCCTGTTCACGGGCAACACGGACTCTCTGGGCGAGCAGGCGCAACGCGCGCTGCCGACGAGCAAAGTCGTCAAGGCCTTGAATACGGTGACGGCCGCGGTGATGGTGGAGCCCGGGCGCGTGGCGGGCGGCGACCACGACGCGCTCTTGTGCGGGAACGACGCGGAAGCCAAGGCACGGGTGACGGATATCTTGAAAGGCTGGTTCGGTTGGCAGGGCGTCGTCGATTTGGGTGACATTTCTCAATCGCGGGGGCTGGAAAGTTACGTTGCGCTGTGGGTGCGGCTGTACGGCGCCTTGAAGACGGCTGACTTCAACATCAAAATCATGAGGTAACCTGCGCGGCGATGAGTCACCTGCACCGGCGTCGGAATTTCTTGAAGCTGTCCGTGCTCGGCGCCACCGCCGCGCTTCCCACGGCCTGCTACCGCGACGCGCTGGATCCTCCGACTCTCTCCGAGGAAGCGAGCGCGCGCTTCTTTCCGCAGTCCGTCGCCTCCGGTGACCCGCGGCCGGACAGCGTCGTGCTTTGGGTGCGAGCGCTGGACCCAGACCAGCCGGAGCTTGCGTCCGAGGTGGAGCTCGTGCTCGCCTTCGACGAGGGGCTGAACGACCGCGTCGCGTTGAGCGGTACCGGCGTGATGATTACCTCCGCCGACACCGACCATTGCTTGATGGTGCAGGTGGGCCGGCTGGAGCCGGGCACTACCTACTACTACCGCTTCCTCTACCGCCAGCTGAACGGCGTCGCCCAGTCACGCGTCGGCCGAACCCGCACCGCGCCCAAGGCGGACTCGGACGAGGCGGTGCGCTTCGCGGTGATGAGCTGCCAGGACTACGTTGGCAAGTACTTCCACGTTGCGCGCCATATCGCCGAGCAGGACGTGCATTTCGTGCTGCATTTGGGGGACTACGTCTACGAAACTACGGGCGACCCGACCTTTCAGTCCCAGAACGGGCCGCGGCGCGTAACCTTCAGCGCCCCCGAAGAAGCGCTGGAGCTCGCGCGTGGGGACGCGACGTTTCTCGCGGCGCAGTCGTTGTCCAACTACCGCGACCTTTACAAAACGTACCGCAGCGATCCGGATTTGCAGGCGCTCCACGAAAGTCACCCCATCATCGCGATCTGGGATGATCACGAGTTTTCCGATGATTGCCACGGCGACGTCTCGACCTACTTGGACGGCGCCAAGGACGAAGCCTCGCCCCGCCGTCGCGCGGCTGCCGACCAAGCTTGGTCGGAGTACATGCCCGTGGACTACACGCCCCGTTCGGACGACAGCCAAAGCGTCGCCAGCAAGCTGGACAAAGACGGCGAGTTTCCGAACAACTTCACCATTTACCGCAGCTTCGTGTTCGGCCAGCACCTCGAGCTCGTCCTGACGGATTTGCGCCGGTTTCGGCCGGACCATCTGGTCCCAGAAGACGCGCCCCCCGGCGCCGTGTTCCTCACCGCGGCTGACGCGGCGGAGCTGCTGGAAGAGGCGCCCCCAGATCTGGTGCCCTACGTGGACCTGGAGTCCTTCGCGGATGGGGCATACCACCAGGCCCTCACGGAAAATGCCGAGGCGATCGGGGTCACGCCCGAGGCGCTCACGGGCGACTATAGCGCGGTGTGGATCAACGGTGCCCTCGCCGCGCTGCCTGGCGTCGACGTGCCGGATCCCATCGACGTCGAGGACCCGGAGCTACCGCGCGGGTACGCGTACCATTCGCTCCTCAAGTCTCAGCAGTTTTCGAGGGTAGGCTCGCGATACGCGCTGGCAGTGCGCCCGTTCGAAGCTCTCGCGGCCAAGCGGTGGAAGGAAAGCGACGGTCAGAGCGAGAACCTGATGGGGAAGGAGCAGCGCGAATGGTTCCTAAGCACCGTCGCGGACTCGACCCGGACCTTCAAGGTGTGGGGCACGGAGATCTGTTTTCAGTCCCGCCACGTGGATCTGACCGAAATCGAGGCCGCCCCGCCCGAGCTGCGCACGCTCATCAGCATCTCCGCGGAGGACTGGGACGGCTTCCCGAACGAGCGCCGCGCGCTCCTGAAAGAGCTCTCCGCGGCCGGCAATGTCCTCGTTTTGTCGGGCGACTTGCACTGTTTTTTTGCGGGGACACCCTTCGTGGACGGAGACGAAGACACGCGCGTCGTGGAGCTGACGACGAGCAGCGTGAGCTCCACGACGTGGAAAGACGGCATCGGGTCTACCCTGAGCGACAGCGGGATGGTGCCGGCGGCGGTGACGGCCCTTGCGCAGAACATCGAGCTGTTGCTCGGCAACACCACGCGCCGCCCCAACCCGCACCTCGCGTACCAGAACTTGGAGAGCAACGGGTACAGCGTGGTCGAGGTCGGGCCGAGCGACGTTCTGATGAACGTCCACAGTTTGGGGACGAGCTACGTGGCAACGCCTCCCGAGGACCTTCGCCAGGATTTGGACGACCTGTTCGAGCGGGAGATCTTCCGCACCCGTAAGGACAGCGCGCAGCTGGAGCGCGAGGACAAGGGCGAGTACCTGACGTGGAGCCGGGCAGAGATGAGTTTCAAATGACGACCGACGCCGAGGCCTTCGACGCCGACTTCATCGTAGTCGGCAGCGGCTTCGGCGGTTCCGTGAGCGCGCTGCGCCTCGTGGAGAAGGGCTATCGCGTGCTGGTGCTCGAAGCGGGCCGTCGCTGGCAAACCGGCGAGTTTCCGAAGACCAACTGGCTCGCGCACAAGTTTTTATGGCTGCCGGGGCTCGGCTTTTACGGCATTCAGCGCATCACCTTGCTCGAAAACGTGCTGGTTCTTTCGGGCGCGGGCGTCGGAGGGGGCTCACTCGTCTACGCGAATACGCTGCTGGAGCCGCCCCCCGCCTTCTTCGAGGATCCACGCTGGTCTGGTCTGGGAGAGTGGCGGAGCGCGCTCGCGCCTCACTACGCCGAGGCTCGGCGCATGTTGGGCGCAACGCCGTCGCGCTTCCTCGGCCCCGCCGATCAAACGCTGCGTGAGGTCGCTGAAGAGCTCGGCGTCGCCGAGACGTTCCATCAGCCAGAAGTCGCGGTGTATTTCGGCAAGCCAAACGAGGCCGCGGCGGATCCGTTCTTCGGTGGGGAAGGGCCGCCGCGCGTCGGCTGCACCTACTGTGGCGGCTGCATGGTCGGCTGCAACGTGGGTGCCAAGAACACGTTGGACAAAAACTACCTCTACTTGGCCGAAAAACGGGGGGCGGAGGTGCGCCCACTGACGACCGTGACCGGCATCAGCCCGCACCCGAGCGGTGGGTACACCGTGGCGACGCGTCGTACGGGGCCGTTCGGAAGGCGGGGAGCGCCGTTGCGCGCGCGCCACGTGGTGCTCGCCGGTGGAGTCCTCGGCACGGTGCCGCTTCTGCTCGACTGCAAACGCCGTGGGCTCCTACCGGCGCTGAGCGACCGCCTCGGCGACTACGTGCGCACGAACTCCGAGGCGATCGTCGGAGCGCTATCGCGCCGGGGCGACGCCTCCAACTCGCGCGGCATCGCGATCACGAGCGGCTTCTATCCGGAACCGAACACGCACGTGGAGATCGTGCGCTACGGCGAGGGGCAAGATGCCATGGGCCGATTGTCGGCGCTCATGGTCGACGGTCATGGCGGCCGAGCGCGGCGCTTGCTGCGCTTCATCGGCGAAGTCGCTCGGAGCCCGCTAGACTTTCTGCGCACGCAGGTGCCGTTCGGCTGGGCAAAACGCACCATCATCCTCCTGGTCATGCAATCCGTGGACAACCACCTGCGGGTGAAGCTGCGGCGCCGGTGGTGGTGGCCCTTCGGGCATCATCTGGTGAGCGAGCTCCCGTCGGGACAGAGCCGCCCCCCCACCTACATTCCCGCTGCAAACCTGATCGCGCGCAAGGTGGCGGCGAAGACGGACGCAGTCGCGATCGGCGCCGTCAACGAAGCGCTGCTGGACGCGCCGACCACCGCGCACATCTTGGGCGGCTGCAGCATGGGGGAGAATGCCGCGAGCGGAGTCATCGGTGCGGACCATCAGGTGCACGGCTACCCAGGGCTCTACGTTTGCGACGGTTCGGCCATCTCGGCGAACCTGGGCGTCAACCCGTCGCTCACCATCACCGCCATGACCGAGCTCGCGATGAGCCGAATCGCCCCCGCGAGCAATCCTTAGCCACGCTGACTAGTTGGCGGCGAAGGCGACGTCGAAGGCCGAGCCCGTCCCGCGACGCGGCGCGTGTAGCGAGTCCAGAACCGCGACTATCTCCGCGAAAGGGAGATCGCTGTCCACGTGGAGGACGGCGCGGTCCAGCTCTCGATCGTGGGCGGCGCGGTGCTGCCCGTCTGTTTGCCAAGCCTCCGTGATCGCTCGAGTCAGCGTCGGGTAGCGCTGCTCGTTGCCCGCCCCCACGGCCACGCGCGGGACCTGACGGCTCGTGACGACCGTGCGACCCTGAAGCCAGCGCAGCTCGAAGCCGGATGACGTCGCGGAAACGTGTAATTCCTTACGTGGCGCCCCGCTCGGGAGAGGCGCTTCGCCGGGCACGCTGGCGTTCGCGTTGATGCGTGACAGCTGCGTCCAGACCGCCGTCACCATCAAGAACGCAATCAGACACACCATGAAGTCGATGAAGGGAACGAGCGGCAACTCATGAGTTAGCGCCCGGCGCCCCGTCTTTTCTGCTCCCACCGAGATCGTCGCCATGCTGTTTCGACCAACGTGATGACCGCTCCTTGGCCACAACGATGCTTTTCGCCTCGCACCGCAGCTTTTCCCTGTCGTCGGACGCCGCTCGCCACTAAATCCAGAAATCGATGAAGCTGAAGCGACGCGTGGTCATCATCGGCGGCGGTTTCGGCGGACTGTCGGCAGCGCGCGAGCTTTCGCGCGAGCCGGTGCACATCACCCTCGTGGATCGCTCGAACCACCACTTGTTTCAGCCGCTCCTCTATCAGGTGGCAATGGCCGGCCTCTCGCCAGGTGAAATTGCGGTGCCGATCCGCGCCATCCTCAGCGGTCAGCCCAATGCCCGGGTGCTGTTGGCAGAGGTGACGGGGGTGGACTTGGCGAAGCGCTGCGTTCAAACGCGCGAAGCGTTGCCAATCGAGTACGACTACCTGGTGGTGGCCGCGGGAGCGGAGAACAGCTACTTCGGCCATCAGGACTGGCCCCAGGTGGCTCCCGGTTTGAAAGATCTGGACGACGCGATCGAGATCCGGCGGCGCGTGCTCGTCGCCTTCGAGGCCGCCGAGCGCGAGCCGGACCCGGCCATTCAGCGGCGACACCTGACGTTCGTCGTCATCGGAGGTGGGCCCACGGGAGTGGAGCTCGCCGGCGCCATTGCGGAGCTGGCCACCTTCGTCTTGGCGCGGGACTTTCGGGCGATTCAATCGGACGCGACGCGCGTGGTGCTCGTGGAGGGTAGCGAGCGGGTGCTGGGCAGCTTCGACCCCAAGCTCTCGGCCGAGGCGGCCAAGGGTTTGGGGGAGATGGGCGTGGAAATCCGCACCGGGCTCCGGGTTACGGCGATGGACGAGCACGGCGTCACCTGCGGCGCCGTGCGCATCGAAGCATCCACCGTGCTGTGGGCGGCTGGCGTTCGCGCTTCGGGTCTGTGCCAGAAGCTCGGGCTCGAGGTAGATCGCGCCGGCCGCGCGCTGGTCGAGCAAGACTGCTCGGTGAAGGGGCACCCTGAGGTCTTCGCAATCGGGGACTGCGCCTCCTTCATCCCCGAAGGCAGCGGGGCGCCGCTCCCGGGGGTGAGTCCAGTAGCGATGCAGCAAGGGCGCTTCGTTGCGCGGCAGATTGCTCGCAGCTTGGAAGGCGCCCCGCGCCAGCGCTTCAAGTACCGGGATAAGGGCTCGATGGCGACCATCGGCCGCAGCCGCGCCGTCGCTCAGGTCGGCAAGCTGCAGATGACCGGGTTCCTGGCCTGGCTCGCTTGGCTCACCGTTCACATCTTCTATCTGATCGATTTCCGCAACCGCGTCGTCGTGCTCCTGGATTGGACGTACGCCTACTTCAAATACCGTCGCGGCTCGCGGCTGATCACCGGCCGTCGGCTGCACGCGGGAAGCGGTACGGACGCGGCGCCGGGCGGCTCCTGACGGGTCGTTAGGGCCGCGTGCCCGTGGTACGCTGCTCGCGCATGTCGAGATGGGCATGGTTGCTGCTACTCGCGGTGGGCTGCGTGACCTCGCCGAGCCCCGATAGCGTGGCGTGCTACCAACGCTGCGCGCGCCTCAAAGACAGCTGCTTGCTCGCGGCCACCAACGCGCCGCAGATTCAAGAGTGCGACGACCGGGGCGCGCGCTGCTCGGCGGTATGTCCATGAGCTCTCCCGCACGCTTAGCCGTCGTCTTCGCGGCCTGCGGCAGCGCTTGCGTGCCAACCTACGAGCCGCCCCGCACGGATCAGCCGCACGCGGTCATCAAGCTGCGGCGGACCTACGAGCAAGTCGCGGGAGCGCTCCTGCAGGAAAGCGTCCACATCGAAGACCACGCCGCGCTCCGCCAGCGCGAGGTTGCTGGCGTCGCGGCCACGCCTCGAACGGACGCGCTCCTCGCGCACCCCGTGCCGAGCACCTTCGAGGTCGCTTCCAACTTCTTTCACGTCGAGCAGCGGCTCGTGACCGAACGCTATACGGTGCCGCTGCATCGCTACCACACCGAGTCGTACTCTTGCGGCTTCGGGCAATTCCCGCGGTCTTGCTCCCGTTCGGTCTCGACCACCAGCTACGACACCCGCTACCGCACGGTGCTGCGGAGCGTGGAGGTGTCGGACGGGTCCTGCGCGCGCGCCCTACGCTTTTGGCCTCGTGATGGGCGCGCTTACCTCCTCCAATACACCTACAGCGCTCACGGCGTTTGCTCGTTGTCGTGCTTCGAGCAGCAGGCAAGAGGCAACGGCCAGTTCGAGAACCGAGCCTGCCCGGCCGCACCGCCCGAGTCGGACTAACGAAGCTTAGGGCGCGCGGCGCGGCGACAGCTTGTTGATGGCGTACAGCGTCAGCACGGCAATCGTTGTCAGTACCGCGGCGAGTCCGCCCGCCTGCGCGTCGCGCCCCGCCTGAATGGCGTCGTAAATGGCGAGGGAAGCCGTCTGGGTGCGATCCGGGATGTTGCCCGCGACCATCAGCGTAACCCCAAAGTCTCCCAGCGAGCGCGCGAAGCCCAAGGTGAGCCCCGCCAAGATGCCGCGCGACGCGAGCGGCAGCCGCACACGGCCAAACGCGCGAAGCGGGCTCGCGCCGAGGGTCGCGGCCGCCTCCGCGTAGCGCGCCTCCACGGAGTCCAGCGCCGCGCGCGCCGAGCGAGCCACGAAGGGTAACGCCGCGAGCGCGGCGGCGCACGTCGCGCCGGTGCGGGTGAAGACGATCGTCGAGCCCGTCCACGCCTCGTAGAAGCGGCCGAGCTCGCTGTCTCGTCCGAGCAGCACCAAGAGGTAGTATCCGAGGACCGTCGGCGGCAGCACCAAGGGCGCATTGAGCAGCGCGTCCAACAGCTCCGCACCCGGGAAACGACGCGAAGCGAGCAGCCCCGCGAGCGCGACTCCGAACACGCCCGCGAGGAGCGTTGCGAGGACGGAAACCTCGAAAGAGAGCAGCAGCGGTCCGAGCACGCCCGCGGAGTCTCGCACGAAACGCCTACGAGCCGTCGGTGCCGTGCGGGAAGCGGACGCTGAGGGTGGTGCCTTGGCCGCGCTGCGACTGCACCGTGACCACCCCCCCCAACTCGCGCGCCGCCTCCCGCAGCGCGCTCATTCCCAGGCCGCGGCCCGATAGCTCGGTGGCCTGATCCACGGTGCTCAAGCCCTCATTGAACAGCGCGGCGGTGAGGTCCGCGTCGCTCTGATGCGGGAGTCCGAGCGCTAGCGCCTTTTCGCGCACCTTTTCGAAGTCGACGCCCCGGCCGTCGTCGGAGAGCTGGACGGTTAGGGATTGCGCGTCGGCGCGCACCGCGATACGCAGCGTACCGTGCGGTGGTTTGCCGGCCGCGACCCGCTCCGCTTCCGACTCG